>JACQYP010000015.1 GCA_016208205.1 Candidatus Desantisiibacteriota bacterium
TGTAAAATGGCTACTGTAAAATGAGAAATGTAAAATGAAAGAACTCAAGAAGAATGCTAACCCATGCAAAATACAGTAGTTTTCAATTTTTCATTATCCATTTTACAGTTTACAGTTATTCATAATGGAAAACTTGAACATTGAGTATAAGAAAATTTAATAGAGTTAAAATAATTTTGATATTATATCACAATCTACCTGATTTTGTCAACTTTTTTTTCGGTGAGTTCAATCATTTTTTTTTGTAACAGGTTGTCTGGTTCACAGTTCACGGGTTAAGAAAGCAAACCATCAATCCTGAGCCAAATAACCTGAGTAGTTACAGCTGATAAAAAAACCGGGAGATCAGAATTACCGTAGAAAAAAGTAGGGACAGGGCAATGCCCTGTCCCTACACTCTGTCCCTACGCCCTGTCCTTACGCAATCTCCTTATGCAACATCATAGTAGGCTTTGCCTTACCAAGAACAACCTCTCTGGTAATAGCAACCTCCTTTATGTTGGTTCTGGAAGGGATCTCGTACATAATATCAAGCATCGTATCCTCAATCACAGCCCGCAGTCCCCTGGCTCCTGTCTCTCGTTTAATGGCTATCTCTGCAATTGTCTCAATAGCATCATCAGTAAATCTTAATCTCACCCCTTCCATCTCAAAAAATCTCATGTACTGTTTTACCAGAGCATTCCTTGGCTCGATCAATATACGGATAAGATCATCCTTTCTCAAGGCATCAAGGGCTGATGTAACCGGAAGTCGGCCGACAAACTCAGGGATCAAACCATATTTCAACAGATCGTCAGGAATAACCTGCGATAAAATCTCACCACTGTTTCTTTCCTGCTTTGTTTTGATCACCCCTCCAAACCCAAGGGTTTTCTTGCCAATCCGCTGCTCGATAACATCTTCCAGCCCAACAAAGGCACCACCGCATATAAAAAGGATATTTGAGGTATCTAACTGGATATACTCCTGATGCGGATGTTTTCTTCCACCCTGGGGTGGGACATTAGCCACAGTTCCTTCCAATATCCTTAACAATGCCTGCTGCACCCCTTCACCGGAAACATCCCTGGTAATAGAAGCACTATCCCCTTTTCTTGAAAGTTTATCTATCTCGTCAATAAAGATAATCCCCATTTCTGCTCGTTTCACATCAAAATCAGCCACCTGAATAAGACGAAGCAGGATGTTTTCCACATCCTCACCAACATACCCTGCCTCAGTTAAGGCAGTGGCATCTACTATTGCCAGGGGCACATCCAATATCCTTGCCATGGTTTGAGCCAGCAAGGTTTTTCCTGAACCGGTTGGTCCTATCAAAAGGATATTACTCTTTTCTAATTCAATATCGTTTCTATGAGCAGCAGCATAATTTACTCGTTTATAGTGATTGTATACTGCCACAGAAAGAACCTTTTTTGATGTTTCTTGACCAATAATATACTCATCCAAAACAGTTTTTATCTCTTTAGGACTTGGCAGATAGCCTGGATTAAATTTCCTTACAGATGTCCATTCATCTCCAATTATTTGATTGCACAACTCAACACATTCATCACAGATAAAAACACCCGGACCTGAAACTAACTTTCTCACATCCGCCTGACTCTTACCACAAAAAGAACATGCCACCCTTTCACTCTTGTCCCCAAAACGGAGCATAACCTTCCTCCTTTTTTCAATCTCCAATCTCGAATTGCGAATCTCGAATCTATCGTTCTCCAATCGTAACTACTCACCAAGTGGAATTTACCACGAAGTTTGGAGTGCGAGAGCTTACTTGCTTTCGCTCTGCAAATTGCTGTACCGCAAAAATGGCAGCAAGTAAGCTGCCGTAAAAACAAAGCGAAAGCAAGCAAGCTTTCGCACTCCAAATAAGCGGACTTTTGCATACAAGCTGAATAGTTACCTCCAATCTTCAATTCGCAACTCACGATTCACGATTCGCAATCTACTAATTACATTACTTCTTCTTTATTTTTGGTTCAATTCTTGATTCAATCTTCTTTGGTTCAATATTTGGTCCAGATGCTGTCCGTGATTGAAGAACCTCATCTATTATCCCATAAGTCTTAGCCTCAGCTGCAGACATATAATAATCCCTGTCCGTACCTTGTTGAACAGCATCCAGTGTTTGACCGGTATGAGTTGCTAAGATATGATTCAATAAATCCCTCATCCTCATGATTTCCTGTGCCTGAATATGAATATCCACAGCCTGTCCCTGAACACCACCAAGCGGTTGATGGATCATAATGCGAGCATGGGGCAAGGCAAATCTTTTGCCCTTTGTGCCTGCAGCAAGCAGCAAAGCACCCATGCTGGCTGCCTGACCAACACAAATAGTAGCAATATCTGCCTTTACATATTGTATCGTATCATAGATAGCAAGTCCCGCAGTTACCACCCCACCCGGGCTATTAATATAAAGGTTAATATCCTTTTCCGGATCATCAGCCTCTAAAAACAATATCTGAGCAATAATAACATTAGCCACATCATCATCAATCGGGGTACCAATAAATATGATCCTTTCCTTCAATAAACGAGAATAAATATCATACCCTCGCTCTCCACGAGCACCTTGTTCAACAACCATAGGGATTAACGCCATTCTTCTCCTCCAAATGTAAATAGAATTAATAATTAACAATTATCAATCATTGATAATTACTAATTAATAATTGATAATTTTACTACTCCACCTCATCCTCAACCAATTGACTTACCATCTCAACCTTTATATCGGCATTATCTAAGAGAAAATTTAATATTTTCTCTATCAACATCTCATGCATTTTCATATCCTTTTTTTCTTCATCACTCAAATATGCCCTTATTTTTTCCGCATCTCCCCTGAAATTAGTAAAGATCCAATTTTTATACTCCTCATCACTTACAGTAATATTTTCTCTTAAGGCAATATGTTCCAGAATCAACAACGATTTAAGCTTTTTCTCAGCATTTGGTTGAAACCTTTGGTGCATTGATTCCTTATTCATCACATCTTCTGGTGGATGTATGCCCTGTCCATGGAGATAACGGAGAAATTCTTCACAAAGAATCTCTGTTTCCTTTTTGACTAATGTCTTTGGAAGAGAGAAATCACATCTTTCAAGCAAGCTTTCTATAACCTTACCCTTTAACACCTCTTGAGCCATTTCCTCATTCATGGCTACAAGATCATCTCTTATTACCTTTTTTACATCATCAATGGTTTCATATTCTCCCATATCCTTAGCAAACTCATCATCAATTGCAGGCAAATGCTTTTGTTTTAACTCGTTTATCTTAACAGTAAAGGTTACATCCTTTCCGGCTATATCAGGATTAATAAAGTTCTCCGGGATAGCAAGTGTAAATGTAGAATTTTCACCAACCTTAAGCCCAATCAGATTTTCCTCAAACTCAGGCAAGGCAGTATCTTTACCTATTTCTATCAAAGAATTTTCCTTACTTTGTTTAACACCATCCACCATATATTCAAAATCTACAATAGCAACATCACCATTTGCTGCCGGTCTATTATCATCTACATCTACCAGAGTAGCATATTCCTCCTGTAGTCGTTGAAGCTGTGCTTCAACATCCTCATCCTTAACCTCTAACACCTTTTTAATTAAAGGTATATTACGATAATCTTCGAACTCTATCCTTGGTTTTACCTCTATCAAAGCAGTAAAAGAAAGCTCTTCCTTATCTTTATATTGTATATTATCAACAACAGGAAGGGCTACCGGCTGAATATCATGCTGTCTCATCCCTTCTGCACATGCCTCACTAATGAGTTTTTGAACAGTCTCCTGCTGTATCTTATGGCTGAATCTGGATGCAACCATGTGTCTGGGAACCTTACCTGCTCTAAATCCAGGCAACTCTACCCTTGCAAGGACAGCATTTAATTCCTTTTCATATTTTGATACTATCTTCTCCTTAGGAATAACCACCTTAAATTCAACCTGACAATCATCCTTGTGTTCACATTCTAACTGCACATCTTCCTCCTTGTTCCACATTCAATCATTTCATTAAAACTACTCAGGTTGTCTCCCTTTACAATTTACGATTAGTCACCTTACATTCTTCATATTTCATCGTTTTCTAACCTTGAACCTTTGAATCGTAAGCCTGAGTAGCTACTAAAATTATTATATTATCATGCATTTTGAGATTTGTCAAGGAAAATTCTTGCCATTCATGGCAAAATAGGTAGTTCTTGACAAAACAAAAAAATAGTGTATAATAAATGTAATCACTCAACCAGAACGGTTACATCCTGTCAAAACATGGAGTTATAATGAAACACATTCGTATCATTCTTTTATTAACAACCTTGCTGTCATTCATTCCTCTTGCATATGCCGAGCATGGTGAGCATGATAGTAAGACAGTAAGCCATGAAAAACACGGAAAGGTAGCAGAGCCGGAGTTCTGGAAAGAGGGTGCTCGTCAAAAACCGGAGCATTCATCTCTCGAATATGATAGCCTCAAAGAAAATGCCGATGCCTATTTTAATCAAGGGATTAATCTTCATAAAAATATGCAATTCTTAGAAGCCGTTCCTTTCTACAAAAAGGCTATTGAATTAAATCCGGAGATGCTTAAGGCATGGTACTGGATGGGAAAAAGCTATTATCAGGCAGGGATGATGGAACAAGCCTTTTGTGCATGGCGACATGCTATAACACTTGGCGAGGTAGATGAAAACGAGGAGATTAGTAAACGAATCAAGTCATATTATCTTAAAGAGGATAGCTTGCCGACATCTTATGAAAGCCTTGCCTCCTTATCAGGAAAGACACCGGATAATGTTTGCTTCTACAATCCTACTGGAATAGCATCCGATCATAATGGATATGTGTATCTTTCTACTTATTCAGGCAGAATACTAAAGCTCTCACCAAGCTTTAATCTTGTTTCAAGAATAGGAACAAGGGGGAAAGGGGAACAGAATTTGTGGCAGCCGTATGGTATCTGTATTGACAAAAACTATAATATCTGGGTGACGGATAAGGCATTACACAAGGTAATAAAGTTTTCATCAAATGGAAAATTTTTGCTGCAGATTGGGCATCAGGGATATAAAACCGGTGAGTTTTCATCCCCAAAGGCAATTGCTGCTGATTCTAAAGGGAATATTTTTGTAGCTGATACAGGGAATTCAAGGGTGCAAAAGTTTAATAAAGATGGCAAATTTATTGCTTGTATCGGCCGTCTTGGTCATGGAAATAGTGGGCTATATCATCCGCGGGCAGTGCTGGTTGACAAAAAAGATTATCTCTGGGTGGCTGATTCATGGAAAAAAAGCTTGTTCAAATTTAACGAACTTGGCGAGATAAAAGAGATTGTCCCTGTACCGGAAAACCAGAAACCCTTAGCCATGACTATTGGGAATGCAGAGGACTGCTGTTTCTATATTACCACAGCTGAGGGTAATATCTATCGATTCTTCCCGGATAGTAATGAATGGAAAAAGATTGAGATAAAGGGCAAGGCAGAACAAAACTCCTTATCGGGTGGGTTTGGAACCCACCCCTACTATGGTATTGCCATAACCCATTATGGGTATCTGTATTTATCAAACTTCAACGCTAACTCTGTAGGATCCTTTGTCCCAACACTATCTAAACAACTTGATATTAATGTAGAGATAGAAAAGGTAGATGTCAGCCGTTTCCCTCTGGTTACGCATCAAGTCTCTGTTACTACAAAGGATAAAATACCATTTGTCGGGCTCAAAGGCTGCAACTTCAAGGTTGGTGAAGATAAATTGGTCATGACACCGGTTGGGGTTAAGCAAATTATAAATGATGCTGACCATATCAGTATCAGCTTTGTAGTAGATAATTGCAGGGGGATGTATCCCTTTAAGCAGCGATTGAAAAAAATGTTTGCCATATTTTCAGAAAAAATGGAATCAGGGATAGATGAAGTATCTGTGCTTGGTGTCAACAAGAAAGAATCTCAGGAAATACAGCCATTCACCTATTCTAATGCAAGGATTAAAAAGGTAATCGACAGCCTTTTCCTTAAAGAAGAGCATTTGGATGAGGCTGTGTATCATGGGATTATTGATTGCATTGACAGTAGCTTGAAGAAAAATGTAAGAAAAGCTGTTGTCCTTGTTACCCCCGGTCAGGATGAAGAGATAACCAGCCTCTATGAGCGATGTAAATACTTTGCCAAAAATAACGCTATCCCGATATTTATTGTGGATCTCCGGGCTGACGGTGAGAGTGTTCTCTTAAAAGAGATGGCAAGGGATACCGGGGGCAAATATTATATCTTGAATGACTATTTTCAAGGGAAGCGGCTCAGGTATGACATTGACCAACAAACCCACAGGCAGGCTAAATATTTGCTTACATACAAGGCTGAGGCTCACAATTATAAATGGGATAATTCCTGGGTCAGAACCGTGATTATTGCAGGGTATAAGGATATGATTGGCAGGGATATGAATGGATATTTCATTCCTGAGGGACAAGGGTCTGATGGTACATACTTTAAGATGAGGGCTGAGAAATATAGTGAGTGGAAGGATAAACAAGCAGCAGAAAAGTTAGAGGCTCGCAAGGCATGGGAAGAAAGGTTGATGAAACAGGAAAGCGGTGAGGCAGGTAAGGAAAAGGAAGAAGCAGCTAAGAAAAAAGAGGCAGCAGCACCTAAGGAAAAGAAACCTGCAGGCGGAGGTCATGGCGGTGGACATGGCGGTGGACATGGCGGCGGCGGTCATGGAAAGCATTGAGCCTTGTCTAATTAAGGTTAGGAAGTTCACGGTTCAGAGGTTAAGAGAGTAAACCATCAACCTTGAACCGTGAACCATAAGATGGAAAAGATTTTATATTCTATATTTAATACTAAATTTGGCTGGATGGGGATAGGGGCTAATACTTACGGCTTGATTGCTGTTATCCTTCCTCAAACTGATAAGGAAAAGACCCTTTCTCTAATCAAAAAAAGATTTGATGAAAATGACATGGTCAGGGATGAAGGGTATTTTGAGGAGATAAAGACCTCCCTAACTACCTACTTTGAAGGAAAAAAGATAGCCTTTGACTATTCCATTAGATTTAAGGTTTGCTACTGAATTTGAGAAGAAGATATGGGAATCTACTCAATCCATCCCTTATGGTGAGGTGAGGAGTTATCAATTCATAGCAGAAAAAGCAGGTAGCCCAAAGGCATTCAGAGCAGCAGGGCAGGCATTGAAGAAAAATCCATTTCCAATTCTCATCCCTTGCCATCGGGTAATCCAGAGTAATGGTAAATCAGGTGGATTTTCAGGGGGGATAGGGTTTAAGAAAACTTTGCTCAGGATAGAGAATGGCATTGCTGATGAGAATTGTAGGTAAACGTTCAGCCAGTGTTCGTAGTAACCCCATCCCCGATCGGAGTCGAGGACAAGTTTGTGGGGTTGCTCAAGCTGAATTTACTTAGCTTTAGCAGATTATTATAAACATCTCCCTGACTACTGTTGACGACGAATCCGTACAATACTTGGGGTAATGACACTAAACGCACCAACGAACTCTGATGCATGGTCATCAAATACTTTGGAGACAAGAATTGCTTTGCTTGCAGTCGTCAATCCTGCTAACCGTAATAATACGACTCCTGTGTGGACAAACCGTTGACGATAAACCATTTCACCAAAATCTTTATCAGCAGTGAGCAACAAGGATTGTTGTTCATTTGATAGTTGAAGCACCACATCATCAGTAACACTTGGCGATATTTCTGCGATATACAGAACATTGTATCCATCTTGACGCAATTGCATAACGATAGGTTTATCAACGCTTTCGTCTGCCAAAAGGTTCATGCCACTTTCTCCAGCACAGGGTAGACTACATCAGACCGTAGAGCTTGAGCAGCAAAGTCCAATGCTGCATAAATCGCTGGTTTTGTGAGACCTGGATGGGCTTCAATCAATTGCTCAATTGTTTCTCCAGCAGACAATTTTTCTAAAATCAATTCAACGGTAATCCGTGTTCCTGCGACCACAGGTTTTCCCATCATAATAGATGAATATGATTGGATTAATTGTGTGTTCATAATGTTTTCGTTCCTCCGTATCTATAAATTCACCATTGATGGAATTCACCCATCATACCGGCTAACCGCATAAATGCGGTTACTACAAACTGCTACAATCAATCCAGCAACTCTGCAGCAATCTCTGCCAGAGGAGACCTCTCCCCCTTAACAAGGGTTATATGCCCAAATATCTCTGTTCCCTTGAATCTTTCTATCAAATAGGTCAAGCCGTTACTACATGAATCAAGGTATGGATTATCAATCTGATAATGATCACCCGTAATAACTATTTTGGTACCGGTTCCTGCTCGAGTAATAATTGTTTTTATTTCATGCGGGGTCAGGTTCTGTGCCTCATCAACAATGATAAATTGATTGGGAATGGATCTGCCTCGGATGTATGAAAGTGCCTCTAACTCAACTATTTGATCATCAATCAGGGATTCAAAGCTTATATTTGAGAATTGTTACTCATGTTGCAAGGAAAAAAGAAATGACAGGTTGTCGGATATGGGCTGCATCCTGGGCATAAGCTTTGCTTCTACATCACCGGGCAGAAAACCAATATCCTTACCAACAGGAATGATTGGTCTGGTTATCAGGAGTTTTTGATATTGCTCATCCTTAATTACCTTTGTCAAACCTGCGGCAAGGGCAAGCAGGGTTTTTCCTGTCCCGGCAACACCAATTAATGTTACAAGCTGAAGACTATCGTCTAAAAGCATATCTATGGCAAATTGTTGTTCTTTATTGTGTGCTTTTATTCCCCAGAGAGAGGCAGCACCCCTGGCATGGACATTAGCTGATTTAAGGGGAAAGATTGTTTTTTCTTTAAGATTGTAGCGACCAATACCGGAATGAGATGGATTGAGTCTGTCAACAAGGGTAATATTTTGATTTGCCTCAAAAGAGTCGTCGTCTATTGATAGGAAGCCATCAGCATAGAATTTATTTATAGCCTCAGCATCTGTCTCCAAAACAAAGGTTCCTGTATAAAACTTGTCAACATCAACCTTATGCCGTTCATAATCCTGACAGGATAGACCAAGGGCATCTGCCTTTATTCTCATGGTAATATCTTTACTGACAAGGATCACCTGATTCTTTTTGATCTTTTTCAGATGGAGGGCTAAGGCTAATATCTGATTATCCACTTTTTGCGGATCCAATCCTGCTGGAAAGGCACTGGATGAAACAGAAGGCGGAATCTCTACCCGCAATACTCCGTTATTTTCCAGCTTTACCCCATCTAATAAGGAATTTTCTCCTCTTAATTCATCCAGACTCCTGGAAACATGCCTGGAATTTCTGCCGATTTCATCAACCCGCTTCTTTTGATCATCTATCTCTTCTACTACACATAAAGGTACCACTACCTCATTGTCTGCAAAGACAAATAAAGAGTTTGGGTCATGGAGCAAGACATTGGTATCTAACACAAATGTTTTCATGGTGCACCTCTCTTGGATCTCGAATCGCGAATTGCGAATCTCGGATCTGAAGAAATAGAACAGATTCGCAATGCTTTGTATAGTTATCAGTAACTGCTCATAAACATGGGGAGACATTTTGACTTCAGTCCAATAAGAGCCACAGATTACACTGATTTAAGATAAGAATTAATCCGTGAAATCAGTGGCTAAAAACGATAGACTGCTAATTCCCCACAATTTTGAGTAATTACAGTTATCATATTACTAAATATTTGTTGATTTGTCAACAACTTTTTTTGTTGCAATTAATCTAAAAGTTTGGTATAATGTTTTTATTTGTGCTAATTATACGAGGAGGTTGGTGTTGAAATACATCTTTGTAACTGGTGGGGTTGTTTCTTCTCTGGGAAAAGGCGTAACTGCTGCTTCTATTGGACATCTTTTAGAATCAAGAGGGTTAAAAATTGCCATGCAAAAACTTGACCCTTATATCAACATTGACCCGGGAACAATGAGTCCTTATCAGCATGGTGAGGTTTATGTGACAGAAGATGGAGCTGAAACAGATCTGGATTTGGGACATTATGAGCGATTTACAGATGTTAAACTGAGTAGCATAAGCAATGTAACCACCGGCAAAATATACCACTCTGTCATAACCAAAGAAAGAAAAGGAGAATATCTTGGTCAAACTATTCAGGTGATCCCTCATATTACAGATGAGATAAAATCCCGTATTAAACTGTTGGCAAACGAAGGCGTAGATGTGGTTATTATTGAGGTTGGCGGTACGGTTGGAGATATGGAAGGGATGCCTTTCTTTGAGGCTATCAGACAGTTTAAGAAGGATGTAGGAAGAAACAATGTCATTTATGTCCATCTGACATTAGTGCCGTTTATCAAGGTTTCCGGAGAGGTAAAAACAAAGCCGACTCAGCATAGTGTCCATAAATTAAGGGAGATAGGGATTATCCCTGATATACTTATATGTCGTACAGAGCGAGCCTTGAGTGAGGAGATAAAGGAAAAGATTTCCTTGTTTTGTGATGTAGAAAAAAAGGCTGTGATTAATGCCCATGATGTAAGCAGCGTCTACGAGATCCCTCTTGTCTTTAAGCGACAGGGGGTGGATAACCTGATTATTGATTTGCTTGGATTAATGGATAAAATTTCTCCTGGGTTGGAAGATGATCCATGGGCAGAGATGGTGAATCGATTAAAAAGTCCAAAACATTCCCTGACAATTGCTGTGGTAGGGAAATACATAAAGCTTCCGGATGCCTATAAAAGTATTATTGAAGCACTTAATCATGGCGGCATCTATAATGGAGCAAAGATACATATAAGATGGGTTGATTCTGAAAGCTTGAGGTCACCTGAGGATGCAGAAAAGCATCTTTCTGATTTAGGTGGGATACTCGTGCCGGGTGGATTTGGATACAGGGGGATTGAGGGTAAGTTAGAGGCTGTAAGATATGCCCGGGAAAATAAGATTCCCTTCTTTGGCATATGCCTTGGTTTACAGTGTGTGGTAATTGAGTTTGCTAATAATGTCCTTGGGCTTAAGGGTGCAAACTCGGTTGAGGTTTCACCTGAAACACCATATCCGGTAATACACCTGATGGAAGAACAACAAGATATTGAAAACATGGGTGGAACCATGCGGCTTGGAAGCTATCCAGCTGTTTTGCGAAAGGATACAGCAACATTTAAGGCTTATGGCTCAGGATTAATATCTGAAAGGCACAGGCATAGATATGAGATTAACCATGAATATTGTGAAGAATTTGAAAAGGCAGGATTAATTATATCCGGCACTTCACCTGATGGCAGATTGATAGAGATAGTAGAGATTATGGATCATCCATGGTTTGTGGCAACACAATTTCATCCGGAATTCAAATCAAAACCAACAAATCCACACCCATTATTCAGGGATTTTGTTATGCATAGTCTGAGGCATCAGGGAAGGATATGAGGAAGCGTTCAGTAATCAGCTGTCAGCAGTCAGCTAAGGCAAAGAAAAGCAAGATGCAAACCTGATTGCAAGTGTGCGTATCTATCTGCTGTCCAGGACAGGACAGTCTTTGGTTTTGGCTGACAGCTGAACACTGATAGCTGAACGCTTATAATTTTTTGGGGGTATATAAAATGGCAAAGGAGATAAACAGAGATGATATGCAAGAGCTTCTTGGAGTAATAAAAGACATCCTTGGACCAAGTGCAGAGACTCAAAAACAAGACATGGAATGGAAAAAAGAGATGGAAAGCCCGCAAATGGATGCTGATACTGCTGAGGAAAAGGTAGATAATGAAAGAAGATTCACCAGATATGCAGCTAACAACAACTATTCTCGAGAAATAGAGCCTGAGACAACCAGCTCAAAATCCTTCTGGTCAGATATGGTAAATTTTCTCTGGATAGTGATCATTGTTGGAGCTATTGGTTATGGATGTTGGTGGTTTTTTTCATCCGGCACAGCAGGCAAGATTATGAATGCTGCAAAACATCAAGGGGCAAAAGCAGTTAAAGCTACTACCGGGTGGGCACAAAAGTAGCTGAAGCGTCTCGCTTCAGAAATACAGAATGCGGAAGTAAAAAATGTTTATAGTTTTTGAATTCCGCATTCCGTATTTCAACCCTGATAACTGACTGAATAATTACTATAATTTTACTACAAGGAGATGAGTAAAAATGACCGTAAATATCTTAGCTGTGCTTAGAGAAAGCTTTACCATGATGATTCTTTTAGTTTGTTCCATGGTTCTTCTTGCCTTTGTTATTGAACGATGGTGGTTTTATCACAAAATGCGTGTTGATAGCAATAAGGTTATGGATACTATCCAGAGGTTTGTAAATGCAGGTAAGTTTATGGAGGCTGTAAGCTTTTGCGAAAATACCCATGGTGCTGTTCCGGCAGTAATGAAAACAGGGCTGGTAAACCGATACCTTCACAAACCTGATCTGGAAGAGCTTATGGTCAGTACTCGAATGGAACAAATGATCAAGATGGAACGGTTTCTTAATATCCTTGGTACATTGGGAAATATTTCACCACTTATTGGATTATTCGGCACTGTAGTAGGTATTATCCGGGCATTTCATGATCTGGCTGCATCCGGATCCGGTGGTCCGGCTGTTGTGGCTGCCGGTATTTCAGAGGCATTGGTTGCTACTGCTGCCGGATTGATGGTTGCTATACCTGCGGTGGTGTTCTATAATTACTTCACAAAAGAGATGAAAACTATTGTTATGAATATGGATATATGCAGTCGAAAATTATTGGTTATGCTCACCGGTGGGCTTGAATCAGAGGGGTAACATCCATGAAAATATCCCCACATGAAACTGAATACATCTCTGCCCCAAATATCACTCCATTAGTAGATGTAAGCTTAATCTTAGTTATTATCTTTATGGTCACTGCCCCTATGCTCATGCAGGCAGGGATTCGTGTGCTTGAATCAAAGACAGGTGTAGCTGTTGGCAAACACGCTGCATCAGAAAATATCTGTATCAACCTGAAAGCATCAGGAGAGCTGACCCTGAACGGAAAAAGTGTTGGATGGAAGACCTTGCCTGGAGAATTACAAAAGGCATTAAGAAAAAGCAAGGACAAATTGGTTGCCATTACAGCTGAAGAAGAAACTATGGTAGATGATGTGGTCAGGCTTCTGGATATCTCCAGGCAAAATGGAGCAAGGAAATTAGCTATCATGAAAGACTCCAGGAGAAAAACATGAATGACCCTATGGAATATATGAGTGATACAAAGGCAATTACCGGTATAAATATCGCACCATTGGTTGATGTATGTCTGGTAATGGTTATTATTTTTATGGTTACAGCACCGTTTTTTTCTCAGCCTATATTAGATGTAAAATTGCCTGAGGCTCATACGGCTGAGGGAGAAAAAAGGGAAAATATTACGGTTACGATTACTGCTGATAAGCGGTTATCCGTAAATGAGACAGAAACAAACTGGAAGGGATTGCCTGTATTACTTGAGAAAAAGATTGCAATAAATCGAGATAAGTTTATAATTATCAGGGTAGATAAAACAGCAAGCCATGGTGAAATGCTTCGTGCCATGGATATTGCCAAGATGTGTGGGGCAAGAAAGCTGACTATTGCTACGCAGCAGAAGAAGAGCGGAGGTTAGGATTTCTGGTAAGCGTTCAGGTATCAGCAATCGTAACCGTTCACGGTTGTCGGTTCACAGTTTTTTGTAGCCGTAAACCGATAACTGTAAACCGTGAACGGTTACCTGATTACCCTGTCTTTACCTGATTGCTGATACCTGCACCTGAACGCTTACACACACTGAGGGAAATATATGTTTTTTTTTGAACGACAGGTAAGTATATCCTTTATTATCTCTATTGCTGTCCATATTTGTCTGCTTGGGTTTATGTATCATACCCATGTCCAATTATCCCAGGAAACTATAATTATCACTGATATAGAGTTGATTGAACCATTGCCGGAAGAGGAAGAGATTCTCTCTGCAAAGGAAGTAGCAAGGGTAATTCCATTCTGGAAGGCACCCCAACAGGCAACCGTTGAACTTCTGAAAAAAATAAAGCTTATCCCAACCGAACCGGCAAAAGTGGAAGAAAAAGAACAAAAAGCATTGGAAATAGAAAAATCAAAAATCCAGGCTCCATTAATAAAAGAAGAAGAAAAACCCATTGAGATAAAAGATGAGCTTAAGAGAAAAACATTAACCGAATTATACGAAAAAACCGGAGAAAAAATTCCTGATATTATAGAGCTGCCAAAGAAAAAAATTACACTTGAGCAAAAGACTGCCCCAATTATTACACAAGAGAAATCTATTCATTTAGAAGAGGTTGGTGAAAAACAGGTAGAGGTAAAAAGGGTAATAAGACCGGGAAAGCCTATGCTTGAAAGCTTTAAGCAAATACCGGAAGAAACCATTCGCCCTGAACAGTTGTTGGAAAAAAGCCGGCAGACTGTAGAAAAAAGGGTAATACCACTTCCAAGAATGCAGCAGGAAGAGGGTATGGTAAATCTACATGAAAGACAGGAAACAAAACCTATTGGTATGGTAAAAAAGAAAAGGGTTATTGTTGTGCCTGCACAAAAAACATTTATGCCAAAAGAAGAGGAGCCGGAGAAAAAGGCAGAGATAGCTATTGAAAAAAAGCCGGTAAAAAAGCCGGAGGTATCTAAGCCTGTGGTTAAGCCGGCTGAGGTAGAAGAAGAACCAAAAGAGGCACAGAAGGTAGAGGATAAGCTTAAAAGCCTGAAAAAAGAGGGTGCCTCTACCATGACTATTATTGGTCCCCTATCCAAACGGCCCAAGATACGGGCTCCGCGTCCGGAATACCCTGCCTGGGCTGAGAAAAAAGGGATTGAGTCGCAGGTTGTTATCTATTTTACCGTTACCCCTGATGGCATGGTTAATCCTGATGCCTATGTTGAGCTGACATCCGGGTATGCTGGACTGGATCAATTAGCCATGCAGACATTAAAGGGATGGAGGTTTGCACCATTATCAATGGATGCAGAGCAAAAAGACCAATGGGGGAAGGTAACATTCAAGTTTGTATTGCAGTAACAGATAAAACGGTAAGGTAATCGGTTATCAGTAATCAGGTTATCAGGTAAATATTTACCGATTACTGATAACCGATTACTCTTGAACCCTATCATGGAGGATATTATGCCTAAAAAGATTCTTGCAGTTGACGATGATATTGCTATTGTCGGGATGATCGAGTTTAAGCTAAAGGCAGCTGGGCTTGATGTTACTTGTGCCTTTAATGGTCAGGATGCCTTGAATAAGATATTAGAGGATAAACCAGACCTGATTATTACTGATATCAATATGCCCCAAATGACAGGTATCGAACTTGTCAGGCAGCTGAAAAATTCTGCTCAGACAAGGGATATCCCTGTAATTATCCTTACTGCCAGGGGTGAAGATGAACAAAAAGAAGAAGCAGAGCAAATTGGGGCAAATGTATTTGTAAATAAGCCCTTTTCCCCGAGCAAGCTTCTGGAAATAGTTCAGCAGATGAGCTGAAGGCTGAAGGTAGAAGGCTGAAGGTTATTCCTAAAAGCCTTCAGCCTTCTACCTAAATCACAACAGGTGAATACTCATGGATAACACCACAAATGACGAACTTTCTTTGATGACCCAAAAACTTCTCGAAACATACGAGGAGTTAACCCTTATCCATGACCTTGTCTCAAAGATAGGGGGTATGCTTGATCTAACAAAGGTTTTTGATGAGATCATGGATGAAGCTGTAGCTATCTCTAAGGCTAAATGGGGTGGGATTCTCCTGATTGACGAATCCAGTGGCAAATTAGAATTAAAGGCATCAAAGGGAGTCGATGAAACATCGCAAAAACTCATCGGGTATAGTTGTGAAAAAGGCTTGATTAACAAGGCAATCAATGAGGCAAGGTCAATTATTGGTAAGGAGATGGATTCCTTTATCATGGTTGTCCCTCTTAAGCTCAAGGATAAACAGATTGGTGCTATCTGTCTGGGCGATAAAATAGATGGTGATTCATTTTATTCTACAGAGATGAAATTAGTAAAGACAATGAGCTTTATTGTTTCTTTTATCATTGAAAATGCAAGGTTATATACCAGTCTCCAACAACTGTTTTTTTCAGCTGTTGAGTCGCTTTCATTTGCTATTGATGAAAAAGATCCTTATACCCATGGGCATTCAAGACGAGTTACGCAATATTCCTTAGAAATAGCCTCCATGATTGGACTTACGGAAAAAGAAAAAATTATCCTCAAATTAGCTGCAGTGTTGCACGATGTAGGTAAGATTGGCATTTCTGAAGCAATCCTTCATAAAAAAGGAAAATTAGATTATGAGGATTGGGAAGAGATAAAACAGCATCCCATGAAAGGGGTTCACATCCTTCAACCCATGGAAGAATCTCAAACGATAACAGCTCCTGTTGAAATCAGATTCGAAAATATACATGATATCATAGACGGGGTAAAGTATCACCACGAACGCTATGACGGTACAGGCTATCCAGAACACCTTTGTGGTGAGAATATTCCCCTTATTCCTCGAATTATTGCTGTGGCTGATGCCTATGATGCCATGACCTCTGATCGTGCTTACAGAAAAGGGATGAGTAATAGTGATGCCTGTATGGAACTTAAGGTTAATGCCGGATTACAGCATGACCCGAAGATAGTTGAGGTGTTTTTGAGGCTTAAGGGGATGTAACTATTCAGGTTGTCAGGTTCAAGGGTTAAAAGAGCAAACCATCAACCGTGAACCTCTGAGAACCTCTGAACCCAGCAATTCTCATTATGACAAAACTTGTGTAAGAAGGGGGATAAGGAGATGTGGGAGATGTGGAGATTATCAATACAATTTTATGCATTATAGGAAAAATATCCCCTTATCTCCATAATCCCCATATCTCCTTTTCTTACACTTTTCCAAAATGAGAATTGCTGCTCTGAACCTGAGTTATAGGGTGAAAGAAATGCAAGCTAAAAAGCGAAAATGTCCATATCTATTAATTAGCCTTGTAGTAGGGATACTTGTCTCAATCCTTTATGGTAATGGCTGGTTGGACAGATTAGAATGGATAGTGTATGACCTGAAATTCCAGCTTCGAGGGAAAACAGCTGTAGACAAAAATATAGTTATTGTGGCTATTGATGAGCAAAGCCTGAAAGATATTGGAAGGTGGCCATGGAACAGAAGCTGCCATACCGAGTTGATCAATAAATTGTCCCGGGCAGGTGCCAGAACCATTGCTCTTGATGTGCTTCTGGCTGAACCAGAGCGTCGCCGCCCTGTTGACGATAAAAAGCTGATTCAGGCAACAAAAGCATCAAGCCGTGTTGTTTATCTGGTTGCTTGTAATTTTATTGATAAAAAACCCGAATGGCTGAAACCATTTCCAAAATTGGCACAAGCAGCCGCAAGGCTTGGCCATGGCGAGTTAGAGTCTCCAACAGATGGGGTTATGCGTCGAGTAAGAATGGCTCGGGAGATTAAAGGGGAAAGGTTTTATGCCTTTGGGCTGGAAATAGTGCGTAACTATTTGGGCATAGGAAAAATAGTTGAATTGGAATCCTCCTTTGCCCTGGGAAATTTAAGACTTCCAAAGCGGCCAATGTACATAAACTTTGTTGGTTCAAGATATGAACAAATATCCTATTCTCGGGTATTATCCGGCAAATTTCCTTCTAATTATTTTAAGGGCAAAATTGTTCTGGTTGGTGCCACGGCTAAAGGAATGATGGATGAAAAGCTGACACCGTTTTCAAAAGGTATCCCTACAACCTCTGGGATAGAGATTCACGCTAATATTGTTCAAACCATTTTAGAGGAAAGCTATATCACCTTATTAAATAAATTCGGCATTATCGTCTTAATCCTTTTGTTATCTCTATGCACCGCAATACTTATTCAAGGGCTAACAAGGATCAGGAATGAAATAATGGCTATAACCTTAATGATAGCAAACATTGCTATTGTCTGTTTTTTAGCCTTTTATTATCTTCACCTTCATCTTCCATTCATCCCTTTTGCTATGGTAATGCTGCTGGTGACTATAAGTATTATCTTCTGGAAAATATTTTTAGTTGAAAGAAAACTAATCGAAAAGATCTTGGAGTTTTTTAATGTTGTCCAGAAAAAAGAAGATATGGCAGAACAGGTAGAGGCTATTGCCGAGTTTACCGAAAGGTTAAAAGAGTTGGATCAATTGAAATCAGATTTAATGTCCATGGTAGCACATGATTTCCGAACCCCTCTTACTGTGATTAAGGGATATACAGCCTTGATGATAGATGGAGATACAGGAACTATTAATGAAACCCAACAAGAGTTTTTGAAAACAATTGACGAGAGTGCAGATAGGCTGTTAAACTTGATTAATGATTTTCTTGATGTGACTAAGATAGAATCAGGCAGTATCGAGATTAAATATATAGAATTTGACCTAAGAGAATTGATTGTTTCTGTGGTTAAGGAATTTAATGAAATATCTCGAAAAAAGAATATCTCTTTGCAGATTACAGATAACAGATTACAAGATAGATTGCTTCAGATAGAGGCAGATAAAGACCGAATACGACAGGTATTAGATAATTTAATAAGTAATGCCGTTAAATATACTCCGGAAAATGGACATGTATTCATAGAAGCAGGGGAAGCAGAAAACAAAAATATCTGCATAAGCATTCGTGATACAGGGATAGGTATTCCTGTAGAGGAACAGAAAAAGGTGTTTGATAAATTCTTCAGGACAAATATAGGCCAGCAATTTTCATCAGGCACAGGTCTTGGATTATCAATTGTTAAAAATATTATCGACAAGCATAATGGCTCAATCAGCGTTGAAAGCGAATTGGGTAAGGGGAGTAAGTTTACTTTATGTTTGCCAAGAGAAAAGGTTTCTTAAGCAGTTTACTTGCTGCTGCTTTAGCTACGGGTGAACGGAAAAGCGAAA
Organism: Candidatus Desantisiibacteriota bacterium; assembly: GCA_016208205.1. Next base: position 18,955 of record JACQYP010000015.1, read on the forward strand.
GCAAGTAAGCTTTCGCACTCCATATTTTAAGCCGTAAGCAGTTATATGGAGGCGATTTATATTGATAGACAGATTGCATGGGTGGGGGTGGGGATGTCGGTGATAGATGCCTCTTCGCTGGGAATCAATACAAGCACGGTTACGGTTACCTTTAATGGGATTGAAATTGTTGGTGTGTGGGAGGTATTACAAAGATGAGTGAATTAATACCAATAGAGAGAATAGAGTCCAAAATTCTTTTGATAAGGGGACAGAAGGTGATGTTGGATAGGGATCTGGCGGAACTTTATGAGGTGTCTACAGGAAGGCTTAATGAACAAGTAAAAAGAAACATAAAAAGATTTCCAGAAGATTTTATGTTTCAATTGACAAAAGAAGAGTTTGAAAATTGGAAATCGCAAATTGCGATATCCAATTCAGAAAGAATGGGACTAAGACATCAACCTTATGCGTTTACGGAACATGGTATTTTAATGCTTTCCAGTGTGCTTAACAGCGAGAGAGCTATCCTTGTTAACATCCAGATTATGAGGACATTTACAAAACTAAGAAAAATATTGGCATCTCATGAGGATTTAAGAAAAAAGATAGAAGCGATGGAAGAAAGATATGATAGCCAGTTCAGGGTGGTCTTTGATGCGATAAAGAGCTTGATGTCTCCACCTGCAAAAGATATAAAGAAGATAGGATTTACGAAGGATTAATAATTAAGGGAGAATTGCAATTATGAAGAGGTTTTTTATATGTTGTTGGGGTTTTGATGGTTCTGGGGGTTGGGGGGAATGGCTTTGTATTGGCTGCTGCAATGGCACCTACGGTAGAGGTATCTGATGCTTCAGGTGATCTTATTGGAGGTTATTATACTATTCAGGAAGGGATAAATGCTTGTTCGAACGGCGGGAAGGTCTCTGTTTCTGCCGGGACTTATATGGAGGCAATTTATATTGATATGCAGATTGCTTTGGTGGGAAATACAGAAAATTTATACGAGGAGGTGTTTATATTATGGCTAAAACAGCTATAAGAGATCCTATAACTCAAAGGCAATTGTCAGTAATTATGAAACATGGCAAACCAAAAGCAGTTGTAATGGATATTGAAAGGTTTAACATGTTAACAAAACTGTTGGGAATGATGAACGAAGAAAATATCAAAGAAGCAGCTTTGTTGAGTCAATCTGAGGTTGCAAAAGCGGCTATAGATAGAGGAATAATTGCTGTTAAACAAGAGAAGATAAAACCATGGAGGCAAGCTCTTGAGGAAATTTGAGGTTTTCTTTACTGAACCTTTTGAAAAATCTTTAAGGAATTTGGCAAAGAAATATAAGCATATCAAAAAAGATATAGCAGAGCTTTCGTCTTTCCTTGAAGATTATCCAGATACTGGAGTTGCAATTCCGAGTTATGCCCATAAAGTTTGGAAGATACGATGGAAAAGTAGAGATATGGCACGAGGAAAACGAGGTAGTTATAGAATTATCTATTTATGGGAATCTAAAGATGATAAAGTTTATCTGTTGCTTATCTATGCAAAGACTAAGATGGAAGAGATTACCAAAGAAGAGTTGGAAAATGCATTAAGAGAGGCTGGACTTGGTTGATTGTTGAAAAGAATGGAGGTGTTTTAAGATGATGAGGTTAAAGAAGGCTTTTGGGATTGTTGGGGTTTTGATGGTTCTGGTGGTTTGCGAGAATGGCTTTGGACTGACCTGTGCAATGGCTGCTAATGTATCGGTGTCTAATGCTTCAGGTGGTTTTGTTGGGGGGTATGATAATATTCAGGCAGGGATAAATGCCTGTCCTGATGGCGGCAAGGTCTCTGTTTCTGCCGGGATTTATATGGAGGCGATTTATTAAGCAGATTGCATTGGTAGGGGTGGGGATGCCGGTGATTGATGCCTCTTTGCTGGGAAACAATACAAGCACGGCTACTGTTACCTTTAATGGGCTTGAGACTGCTGAGGCGAGCATCGTTGGGGTTAAGATAATCGACTAATTATGGCAAAACTTCAGATTTTGATAATATTTTATTTGACAAACTTCCCCAAGGTGGGTATACTCTAAATTAAAAATGAAAAGAGGTGTGAATATGAGTAATTCAATGGTATTAAAGGAAAGAGTACTTGTTGAAATTGAAGAGCTTTCTAATTCCAAAATCAAGGAAGTTCTCGATTTTGTAGGTTACCTTAAAACATGGGGAAAGACAGAAAAAGGGTCAAAATTGGTAGCAAAACTTGCTCCTGAGAATGACCCGATTTTGAAGTTTATTGGTAGTGTTTCTCACGGTTTTCTTGCTAAAAATATTGATAATGATTTGTATGGAGGATAGAGTTGAAACTTTTTATTGATACATGGGGTTGGCTTACCTTGCAAGATAAACGAGAATCCCGACATGAGGAAGCAACTATTTTTTATCAGAATTTTCGTAATCGCAGAGGGATGTGCTATACGACGGACTATGTTTTAGATGAAACATTCACCTTGCTGTTCAAACGGTTGCCTTTTAAGATAGCCCAAGAATCTTTGGAAACAATAGATGAGGCTATCAAAAAAAGATATTTGATACTGGACTACATTACTCCAGGTCGTTTTGAGGAAGCCAAAAAGTTGCGTCTTAAGTTTCAGGATAAACCACATATTTCCTTTACCGACTTTACTTCCATGATGGTAATGAAGGAAGCTAAAATTGCTGAAATCCTTACAGACGATGACCACTTTATCCATGTAGGAATGGGATTTCGGAAGGTTCTTTAGAAAAGGTAATTGCTCAGATTGTAGCAAGTATGTTCAGGTGTGGCATTTAATCTTATTATTTCGGGTCTGAAAACCTTCACTACATCATGATTCAGATTATATCAAGGAGGCTTGAAATTATGAAGAGAATTTTTTGGATGGTTGGGGTTCTGATGGTTCTGGAGGTTTTAGGGAATGGCTTTGGACTGACTTGTGCAATGGCTGCTAATGTATCGGTGTCTAATGCTTCAGGTGGGTTTGTTGGGGGGTATGATAGTATTCAGGCAGGGTAGCACAGACATTCTTGTCTGTGTCTGTGTTGTTAAGATCACAGGCAGGGGTGGATGCTTGTCCGGTGGGGGGAAGTGTCGGTTTCTGCAGGAACATATAATGAGGTGATTTTCGTTGGGAAGAGTATTGATTTGATTGGGGTGGGGATGCAAATGTAAATAGCGGTTAGATTTGAGGGCATTGATATTGCAATCATTTTTATTGACAGGCTATGAATGAAGGGGTATAATGGTAAGCATGGGGTGAATATTGGTTGGTAGGTAAATAAAGAGGCGTTGTTCCAATTTATCTGAGATACAAGGAGGTATAAGGTGAGTATCGTCAAAGTTAGGGAAAAATATCAAATGACTATTCCACAAGATGTTCGTAAAAGGTTCCCTTGTGAAGTAGGAGAATATGTCAAAATAGAAGTGGAGAATAGCCGTATTGTAATTCGTCCAATGGATATAGAAGAAAAACTTTCAGGAGAGGAAATTTTTCTCTTAGAAAAAGCCCTCGGAAACACCAATAATCAAGGCAAAATAATGGAGTCTGGAGAATTTAAGGCATATCTAAGGAAGGTATAATAATGCGATATGAACCCTTGTCTTCATTTGAAAGAAGTTTAAGGAAATTACCAGAGGAAATTAAAGAAAAGGTAAAAGAGGCAATCTTTACCTTAATGGACTTTTTTGAGACAGGAAAGAAATCTCATGGATTAGGATTAAAGAAATTAGGGAAGAATCTTTGGGAAATACGAGTTGATATTCAAATTAGGGTTATTTTTCTTTTAGAAGATGATATTGTTAAATGGGGTTTTGTTGGTGACCATGATCAAATTCGGCAGTTTATTAAGAATTTCAGGTAACTTAATTCGTAACGATTTGTTGTAGAGAACACAAGATGATTTAGCAAATATAAAGGGGATTTGAAATTATGAAGAGGTTTTTATATGTTGTTGGGGTTTTGATGGTTCTGGGGGTTTTAGGGAATGGCTTTGGACTGACTTGTGCAATGGCTGCTAATGTATCGGTGTCTAATGCTTCAGGTGGTTCTATCGGCGGTTATGCTACTATTCAGGAGGGGATAAATGCCTGTCCAGCAGGCGGCAAGGTCTCTGTTTCTGCAGGGACTTATATGGAGGCGATTTATATTGATAGGCAGATTGCACTTGTGGGGGTGGGAATGCCGGTGATAGATGCCTCTGGGCTGGGGGACAAATACAAGTACGGCTACGATTACATTTGATGGGCTGGATACTGTAATTATTTGTACTGACAGGTTATGGATGAAAGGGTATAATGGTAATGTAGGATGAGAACAGGCAAATAAAGGGGCGTTGTTCCAATTTATGCCGAAAGATACGAGGAGGAAACAAAATGGTAACATTAGAAAAGGAAATGATAATTAAGAGTTTTCAAGGCTTGCCGGGGAAAACTACTGTTGAAGATGCGATGGAGCGTTTATATTTGCTTGCAAAGATTGAAAAAGGAATTAAACAGGCAGACGAAGGTCAATGTATTTCTCATGAAGAAGCAAAGGAAAAGATGAAAAAATGGCTAAGATAAAATGGACACCTCAATCTTTGGATGATGTTGAAGCTATAACCCAAGTTGCTACCTATGTTCGTTTGTTTGTTATTCACTCGTAGGGACATCCCCTTGTGGGTGTCCGTGCTTCAATGAGGTGGTTTTCGTTGGGAAGAGGATTGATTTGATTGGGGTGGGGACAAATACAAGAAATGACATAAACAGTATAATAAATATAAGGGGGACAAGAACATGGAAGCAATTCAGCAGATTGTAAGGATACCTGAAAATCGTGAGATAATGATAAAGATTCCTCAATATGTGCCTAAAAATAAAATGACAGAAATGATTTTAACGGTTAAGAAAAAGCCAGATAGTTTTAATCAAAAAATTAGGGAATTAAAAGAAGCTACAAAAGATAAACTTTTTCTTGATGACCTTAGAGACATCTCAGATGATTTTAAGAGTGTTGATTTAGATAGGTGGGAGAGATGTGATGAAGTATAGATGGTACATATTTCTTGCTAATCTCGACCCAGTAGTTGGTTCTGAACAGGGGAAGACTCGCCCTGTTCTGGTAGTAAGCGAGGAAGAGGTAAATCAAATTTTACCAGTAGTAAATGTTCTTCCTGTTACTTCAAGAAAACCAGGCAGAAAAATTTATCCTAATGAGATATTAATATCTTCTAAGATTGGAGGACTTGAAAAAGAATCTATTGTGCTTTGTTACCAAATAAGAACACTTGATAAAAGACGACTGATTAAAGAAATAGGTAGAATTGAGGATTTGAAACTCCAAGAAGAAATAACTGATGCCTTGTGCTTTCAGTTGGGGATTATCAGGTGGAAAAATATTTATTAACTTCTGGAGTGGTGTTGTGAATTGTGAAAGCAGGAAATAAGGAGGCAATTATGAAGAGGTTATTATATGTTGTTGGGGTTTTGATGGTTCTGGGGGTTGGTTGGGTCGGCTCGGCAATGGCTGGGGTAACGGTGTATAATGCTTCAGGAAGTTCGGTGGGAAATTATTCTACTATTCAGGAGGGGATAAATGCCTGTCCAGCAGGCGGCAAGGTCTCTGTTTCTGCAGGGACTTATATGGAGTCGATTTATATTGATAGGCAGATTGCACTCGTGGGGGTGGGAATGCCGGTGATTGATGCCTCTGGGCTGGGGACAAATACAAGCACGGCTACGGTTACCTTTAATGGGCTTGAGACTGCTGAGGCGAGTATCAGCGGGTTTAAGATAACCGGGAATAAGGGGGGGAATGGGATAAATTGTAAGATTTGTGCTAATCCGAGGATTACGGATAATGTGATAATGGGGAATAAGGGCTCGGGCATCAACTGCGTTTCTTCCTTTCCGGTTATTAGCAATAATACGATAACAGGGAATAATTACGGCATTCTCTGCTCCTCATCTTCCCCGGACATCAGCAATAACAAAATAACGGGGAATAGCAACTATGGCATCTTCTGCTCTTCTTCCTATCCGGTCATCAATAATAACAAGATAACAGGAAATAGCAGCTCTGGCATCTACTGCAGCAACTCCTCACCAACCATCAGTAATAACACGATAGCAGAAAATGGCAATGGCATCTACTGCGTATCCTCCTCCTTCCCAGCCATCAGCAATAACACGATAACAGGGAATAGCAGCTCTGGCATCTCCTGCTCCTCTTCCGCACCGACTATTAGCAATAATAATATAATAGGGAATAAAGACTCTGGCATCTCCTGCTCCTCCTCCTCCCCAGTCATCAGCAATAACACGATAACAGGGAATAGCGACTATGGCATCTCCTGCTCCTCCTCCTCCTCCCCGACCATCAGCAATAACACGATAACAGGAAATAGCAGCTCTGGCATCTACTGCTACTACTCCTCCCCGACTATTAGCAATAATAATATAATAGGGAATAAAGACTCTGGCATCTACTGCTCCTCCTCCTCCCCGACTATCACCAATAACACAATAAAATGGCACACCTATGGCATCAAATTTCCTTACAACTCAAAGATTTATAACAACATCATCGTAGAAAATGGCTTATACGGCATCTATGGTGAATGTTACTGCAAGATTGACTACAATTGTGTCTGGAGCTCTGTCGGCGGTAATTACAGCAATTACTCCTCCTCCCCCGGTACAAACACAAACAACATCTCCCTTGACCCACAATTTATCTCCCGAAGCGATTGTCGCCTGCAATCCTCCTCCCCCTGCATTGACCGCGGCTTAAACACAGCATCAGGGACAACAACCAGGGACATGGACGGCAATCCAAGGATAGCAGGTGGCACCATTGACATCGGTGCCTATGAATTCCAGGGGGCATCAACAAGACCTGTTATCGGCACAGTCCTATCCATCACCGAAACCGTGGACAAGGCTTATGCCTCCCCTGGTGATACCCTGACCTACACCCTGACCTACAAGAATATCAGCAATATTATCCTTAACAATGTAAATATCACTGCCAAAATCCCGGGTTACACAGCATATATAGAAAACAGTGCGAGTTATGGGGGAGTTAATAACTATGGACAACAAATTACATGGAACGACAGCAGTCTTCTCCCAAATACAGATGGTGTGGCTACATTCAAGGTAAAGGTGAACGAAACCACCCCAAATGCAACTATTATCAAAAATAATGCAACGATAAAATGTACTGAGGCTATGTCAGCAGTGATTAGCAGGGATGCTATTACTACCATTAATACTGTAATGATGTGTGCTGCACCACCAAGGATTACTTATGATAATCCGATCAGATTCTGGGGGACAGCAAATACAGTCATTACGATTAAGGCAAACATAAGTGGTAGTGCGGTGAATGCTGTGCTGCATTATCGGAAAAAGCCGGCTGCTGTAAATGTAGTATCAAATCCTGACGAGCAATATCATGAGGACGATTTCATTCCAGTACCTATGAGCAAGGCAGGGGATACTTACACTGGGGTAATTCCTTTTGACGCTGTAACCATCAAAGGGCTGGAATATTACATTGAGGCTACGGATAATGCCTCTCATGTTGCTACTACGAATCGTTATTCTATAACCGTTGGCTATCCGGTGCTTCTGGTGCATGGGTTAAATTCAGATGCTGCCGGGTCATGGCGGAAAGAGAAGTGCAATTTTGTTGAAAAATTAGTAGAGCAACCTGTAAAGGTATTCACAATTGACCTTAAGCCGGCAAATGGCGATATAAAGGAATTATCAGGGCAACTTTCTGCAAAAATTGATTCGATAAAGAAGGAAACTAATGCCCCTCGGATAGATCTTGTTGGTTACAGCATGGGTGGTTTGGTCTCTCGATGGTATACTCGTTTTGATGACAAGAAAGACTCTGTGCGAAAATTGATTATGATTGGCACCCCTAATCATGGGTGTGAATTGTTGGGACTGTATTATTTTTCAGATATAAATGTTAAGAAGGTAATAGTAAAACAATTCGGTGATCCAGGACAGGCTGGTCAACAAATGTTACCATGTGGTCCATTTCTGAACCAATTGAATTATGGCAAATGGAATACTGAATTCGGGATAAAGGATATATTGTCCCCTAAGATTAAATATTACACAATAGCAGGAAAACTCTTGGACCAAAATGTTGCTTTGTGGGGAACATTGTTGAAGGTTAAACTAAAACATGATGGGGCTGTCAGTGTCAATAGTGTTAAATTGGATGATATTAATAACATTGAGGTTACAGGTGATCATACTAATCTGACCAATATTGATTATGTCTGCAATAAAGTAGCAGATATCCTGCAAGACCGTCTCCCCCAGCAGTCTCCTCCCCTGATAAGTGCCTCAGCCCCCGACGGCACCCCCACGGCCGTCTATCACCTGCCCCTAATCTATGGCACCATCTCCCAATCCGAGACAAAATCCCACAATATCCAGGTTGATTCTAACATCACCGAGATCAGCTTCCTGTCAGGCTGGAATGGCGGGGATATTGGATTGACATTGAAAGCCCCTGATGGAACACTAATAACCTCAACATCTTCTGCGGAAAGCGTTACCTACTTCAATGAGGCTTCGATTAATGTTGCCGGATATACCATCAAAAAACCAGGGGCAGGAACATGGACAGTGAATATTAATGCCAATAATGTTTCCGGTGTAGGCACATACTCTGTAGAAATACTTGCCGAATCCACACTTATCCTCTCCCTTGCAACGGATAAAAATGTGTATAACCCAAATCAGCCATTCCATATTACAGCCATGCTGGCAAACAGTGGTGTTCTGGTAACCGGTGCATCTGTAACAGCAAGAATAATAACCCCGGCTAATGCCGAGGATATTCTTTTATACGACGATGGCACACATGATGATACTCAGGCAAACGATGGAACATATACCAATACCTATGCCAATACCAATATGAGTGGAAACTATTGTGTAGGTGCTACGGCTATGGGCAACATAGGCAATGAACAGTTTGTAAGACAGGCAAGTACTATTCTTTGGGTAGAACAATTCCCAGACCTGACCATTGCCGCAAATAGCATCACCTTCTCCAACAACACCCCATCCCGGAACGAGCAGATAACCATCAGTGCCACAATTAACAATATTGGCGACATAGCGGCAACCAATACTGTCATCTTCTTTTATGATGGGCTGCCTTCGGAGTCTGGAAGCATGTTTGGTTCATCAACAATAGGGAATATTTCCACAGGCGGCAATGCAGTGGTTTTGGTGCCATGGAAGGCTATTGAGGGAAGCCATACCATCTTCGTAACCATAAGCCCGTACAACTCATTCTTAGAAAAAGACTACAACAATAATTCAGCGGCAAAGCAAATCACTGTTGCCAGCCCGGACTTGAGTGTTTCCTCAGCAGATATTTCACTCAATCCCATCTACCCCATCCCAGGAGAGATGGCGACCATTACAGTGGTAATCTATAACACTGGAACCGTCAAGGCAGATGGCGTTGTGGCAGGCTTCTTTGTGGGCAATCCATTGGGGACAGGGACAGGGATAGGCACACAAACGATTGCCACTATTCCTGCAAAGGGCAGTAATACGGTCAGTCTTGCGTGGAATACAACAGGATATGGCGGGATAACACCAATCTATATTCAACTTGACCCGCAAAATAAGATATTAGAGGCTGATGAGGATAATAATATAGCGGCTAAGGATGTGTATATTCAGGAAAGTGATACCACACTGCCGACAATTGTCATAAATAGCCCCTCTTCCGGGCAGACAGTATTTGGGTTCGTCAATATAACAGCTATTGCAGAGGATAATGTTGGCGTAATAAAGGTAGAGTTTTATATTGACGAGGCATTAAAGGGGACAGATATTACCCCACCATATAGCTATCAATGGGATGCTGCCAAGGAGAACAATGACCCCCATATAATCAAGGCTGTTGCTTATGATCCCTCTGGCCTTACCGGAACCAAAAGCATTGGGGTAACCGTGAATAATTCCCTACTTGATATTACCTCGCCTGCATTTTCTATTGCCATTACCCCAAGTCCGGCAGGGGTAGGGACAGTAAGCATTGTAGTTACTGCCAGCGAGCAATTAGCCGGTAGCCCGGATGTTATTGCCAGAGACAGTAGCAACGGAACTATTTCTACGGTATTAGTGGTAAATACCAATCCAGTGTTTAAGTATCAGGCAAATATTACCCCGGCTACAGCTCAAGGAACAGCTACTATCACGGTATCAGGCAATGATTTAACAGGTAATCCCAGCTCAGGGACAAATAGCTTTCAGATAGAAAAAATAGGCACACCACCAACACCTGTCATGGGTACGCTCAGTGTAACCTCAACACCAAGTGGTGCAAATATCATCATTGATGGGGCAGGTACAGGGAAAACTACACAGGCAGGGTTATCATTAGAAACAGGCAGCTATATCCTGACCCTGACCAAGACAAACTGCAATACCTACACCACGATGATTACCATAAGTTCCGGCTCTGTAACCTGTATCAATGCTGTCCTGATACCATTGGTTGGTACACTCAATATAACCTCTTCCCCAACAGGGGCAACAATACTCCTTGATGGCGTGGATAAAGGAATTACACCCTTAGAATTACCATTAGATGCAGGTACTTGCGCCATGGCTTTATCACTTGCCAATTATTATATTTTTGCCTCAACGCTCACCATAGACTCAGGCACAACAACCAATATCGCCGCTACCCTGACACCGGTTTCCACCCTCCTGAAAATCACCCCGGCAATACAAACCATAGCCAAAGGGGATGAAATTATCGTTGGTGTAGAGATAAATGCTGTCAGGGGGATGGTAACGGGCAAATTACACCTGAGCTTTAATCCCGATATTCTTGAGGTGAAAGAAATTGGCACGGGAACATTCATGGAGGGTGGTAATATAGTAAAACAATATGATAATGCAACAGGAACAATAGATTACTTTGTGGGATTGGTTACCGGCTCTGCCACTGGTTCAGGGGTGATTTGCAGCATAAAATTTAAGGCAAAGGAAGGTGGGACATCTTCTATTGTATTTGATTTTGATGAGCCAGACCGTCTGACAAGGTTAAAGGATGAGGTAGGAAACAATATTCCATTTAATAAACAGGAGGCATCGTATTCCGTTATTGCCGGTGTTAAGGGGATTAAGATTACGCCGCAGGATACAATAGTTGGAGCAGATGAAAATATTGCATATCAATGTATTGCCATGTGTGATAATAACATGGAGATTGATGTTACCGGTTCTGCTACATTCACAGCAGAAGGCGGCGGTTCATTTACTCAAAATAGCCTTCTGGCAACATCCGTGGTTATCCTGCCGGGGATTCCATCTGCCATAATTTATATCTCCGGGGATAATCAGAGGGGTAGCTGTGCCTCTACCTTAAAGGAGCCTTTTGTGGTCAAGGTAGTTGATAAATACAATAATCTCTGTGAGGGGGTGGTAGTGAACTGGGAGGTTGTGGGGCTGCCTTCCTTGAGTGTTACCGGGTATTGCATTTCTCCAACCAACACCACAACCAATAGTTACGGCATTGCCTCATCCTCGCTTACACTCGGTACAGAACCGCCGGGGACATGGACTGTTCAGGCTATTCTGCCGGGAGGTGATACGCATATATTTACAGCACATTCGTCAAGAAGGTTTGGGAATATATCCGGCTTTTGTATGCTTGATCTGGGTGAAGGAAGATCAGGGGCGGCTTCACGGATTCAGGTAACGATTATTCAGACAGGGGCAACGACAACTACCAACGGATCCTCATATTTTATATTTGAGGCTATCCCAACAGGAAGTTACACCCTTTGCTTTGATACCCATGGTGCTGCATCCAGAAAAGTAGCCGGGGTTCGTATCAGTGAAACACAATTTGAGAATACCACCTGCATAGGAACTGTTTCGTTGTTGGCAGGTGATGTGAGTAATGATGGCAGGCTGAATCTTGAGGATTGGCCTGGATTTGCAGATGCCTTTTTTAAGCAGGAGAGCGGCTCGGATTGGGAATGGAATAAACGGGCAGATTTTAACCATGATGGCCGGGTGGATGATGAAGATTTTATTGTGTTCAGGAATAATTATGGCAGGCAGGTAGAGGGGACAATAATTCTACAGAATTCACCCCTTATGGCAAGCAGGGCTGAAGCTACAGGCGGGAGCCTGAGATTATCATTTAATCTTGAGACCTTAGATGGGATGGATGTAAAAGACTTGCGGGTGGGGAACATTATTTACCTTGAGATTCGTATCCATGATGCAAAGGGATTGTTGGGTGGTGAGGTGCATTTGTCTTATGATCCGAGGGTATTAGAGGTAGTTAATCTGCCTGTGCCTGAGGCAGGGCATAGCGGAAATGCAAGAAGGCTTTTGGCAGAAAATGGTGGAATCAGGATTCAATCAGGGGATTACTTTATTGATGGGTGGGAGTTGATGAATAAGGCGGATAATGTCAGCGGTAAGATTGATTATGCAGTCGGTGTGTTTAAGCCGGAGACAAAGGGTGAAGGGATACTGGCTGTTGTGCCATTCAGGATAAAAACTGCCGGTGTATCATCAATGAGCTTTGACTTTAAGGAAGAAGAGAACAGGCAGACACTCTTTGTTGAAAGAAGGTATGTGGAAGGAAAGCCTGTGGATACTATTTCTGATGTACAATCAGAGGGGATAATTATTAATGTCCCGAAGGTATTTATTCCCGATGATATTCGCGTCTATCCAAACCCTGTGGATGCAGGAAAGGGCAATGAGGTAATCTTTGGCCAACTTCCTGCAGGTAAGCAGGTTTCGTTGAAGGTATATAACCTTGCAGGTGAGTTGGTGTTTGAAAGAAGTGGGATGAATGAGATCAGATGGGGTTTGCGGAATGAGGATAATGAGCCGGTTGCTTCAGGGATTTATGTTTATTCCCTAAGGGATGAATCAGGGACAAGCAGGCAGGGGAAGATTGGGGTGGTAAGGTAGGTTGTAACCGTTCACGGTTTGCAGTTACAAGAAAAGAGGAGGAATCATGGGAACATTTCTTGCCAGAGAAGAGCTGGCTAATCTTATTCAAACCAGGGGGTTAGTTGAATGCCTCCTTGATACAGAGACTCAGGTGCAGATAAACGGGGTAGAGTTAAGTCTTTCTACGGTAGAAACATTTATTGACTACGGAACGATTGGTTTTCATAATCAGGAAAGGATTTTGGCTGGAACTAATGCCATAGATCAGGATTCAGATGGATGGTTTTTGCTTAAACAAGGGCAATACAAGATAATCTTTAACGAGATAGTCAATATCCCCAAGGATATGATGGCTATTGCCAGACCCCGTTCAAGCCTGCTGCGGTGTGGTGTAAGCGTTGAGACTGCTGTCTGGGATTCTGGATATTCCGGTAGAAGCGAGGCACTGCTGCTCGTTCATAACCCCTACGGATTTCGAGTCAAAAAAGATGCCAGGCTCATTCAACTCCTCTTTTTCAGGCTTCCGGAGATGGTCAACCAAGGGTATACAGGGATATATCAGGGAGAAAATACTTGATTATCTGCATTGTAGCACAGACATTCTTGTCTGTGTCTGTGCTATTAGACTCACAGGCAGGAATGCCTGTGTTACATTATTCCGTTCAAGCCTGCTGCAGTGCGGCGTAAGCGTTGAGACTGTTGTCTGGGATTCCGGAAGCAGGAGCGGAATGTTTATAGCTCCAGACACAAACAAATCTGTGTATTATTTATACATGTTGATTTTTCGCTTGACATCCCTCTGGTTATCAAGTATAATATCAATTATCAATTATCAATTATCAATTATCAATTATCAATTATCAATTATCAATTGTTAATTATTAATTATCTTTTGAGGTGTCAAAATGCTGCTTGAGCTTGATTCCAAAAATACATTGCGATGGGCATTGAGGTATAAATCAGAAAAGTTGTACCTTCGTTTCTTCTCTTTGTTGGTAGAATATGAGAAGATTTCTCAAGATGATGTGATCTATCAATGCTATCGAGGTGCTCAACACTGTGAATTGGTAGAAAGCACACTCAATCATTTAATCCCAAATATTACAAAGAGAGGCATGTCTGCTACAGAATGCTTTTGCCTCTTATCTGCAGTCTGGTTTCATGACATTTCTCCTATTTTTAAGAAAAAATCACATCCCAAGGATCACCATTATGAATATCTTTATAAGTCTTATGAGGATTGGTCATTAGATGAGCCGTTTGCCTATGCTATAAAACAGGTATGTTGCGGAACAGTTGCTGAATTTCCAAAAATAGAAGATGAATATCAAATTGGTGAGGAGACTATTCGGCTAAAGTTCCTTGCCTGTCTCTTGAGGCTCTCAGACTGGCTTGATCTTGGATATTGGGGTATACCACATGAAATGCTTGCCCCATGGAAAACAACAGAGGAAGATGTTGCAGCAACACTTCTAAAGGATAAGTTTACTTATGAAATACTTGTTGATTCTGTTTATTGGATCATAGATGTCAGCCTTACCCCTAATCCTGAGCTACTTGGGACGGTATTGGCTGAAAAGATATATGAAAAAATAAAAATGAGGATAGATAAGGAGTTCAGTTTGGTTAAGGATGTCTTCAAGGCTCATTACCTTGGCTATCAAGGGATAACTGTGGAGATGAAGGTTGCGGATAGGTTAAAACGCCCGCTTATTCTGCCCGGAATAAAAAAAACAGAGAAAGAGACAAATCTTATTCTCCCCTCTACCCCTTATAAATTTCTTGATTATTATGATGTTAATGATACCTATATTTATTTTGGTCGAAAAAAGGATGTCTCTCGTTTTCTGGGACATATTGCAAGTAATAAATTTCTGGTAATCTATGGAGAGTCCGGGGTAGGAAAAACATCCCTGATTAAGGCAGGTCTAATCCCAAGGATAGACTCCAAGTTTATTCCTATCTATGTCAGATGTGATGATAACCCGTGTGCAGCAGTCAAAAATGCAGTTATAAGCCAGTGCAAACTTTCTATAGATAATCCGGAGGCTACATTGCTTGATATCTTTAAGCATATTGAAACCAAGAAATGTATGCTGTTTATAGACCAATTTGAAGAATTCTTCAAAAGAGCCGAACGAAAAGCAAAAGATCAATTTATCAATGAATTAATGGAGTGCGTTTATTCCTCTGCAGTAGATGCAAGATTTGTCATAAGTATCAGGCGGGATTTCTTTGTTGAGATGGGCAGCTATCGGGAGGAGCTTCCAGAGTTACTCAGCTCTGCATGGGAGTTGTCGAAATTGACAGAGGTTGAGGCAAGACATTCGATAATCGATCCGGCTAAATTGTTTAATATTGACTATGACTTAGAGTTATTGGATGAATTGGTTAAAGACATTACTGAAGAAAGTAGTCTCATCCATCCCACTCATATTCAAATTTTATGCAACCGTTTGATGGAAACACTTGACAAATCAGCCTTAAGAGATAGGTTGCCCCAGAGAATTTCCTACCAGACATATAAGGAACTCGGGGGTGCTCAGGGGATAATTTCTGATTATTTAGATACATCCTTAGATAAGTTTCCTGCCGGCAAAAAGGAGTATGCCAGGGATATATTAAGGATGATGACCACATCCTATGAGGTTAAAACATTAGTTGCAGCTGAGGATATCCTGGTCAATCTGAGGATTGATCCTGTCATTTTGAAGGAAATATTATCTGCATTGGTTGAGCACCGGCTTCTGCGATGTATCCATCAAAAATCATATGAATTAACCTCTGATTACTTAGCCAAGAGTATTACAGAGAAATGGCTGACCGATAAGGATGTAGAGATAAAAACATCCTTAGAGAATATTCATGCTGCACTTGAGGATTGGAAACAACACCGTTGGTTAATGAATATTCCCAGATTTGGTAAGATTTATCTTTATCGGGAAGATATTATTATCGAGCAGGAGGCATTTGAACTGCTTCTGAAAAGCTCATTGAAATTCTCTTTCCCTGCATGGTATTGGGCAATAAATATTCCAAGGGAAAGGGTTGTATCTATCCTGCTTGAGATTACCCAGCAGGTCAATGCTGAAGGGTTGCAAACCATTGTAGAGATAATGGATAAAGACAGCAGCCGAATTGTTGGACAACTCATGTATCGGCTTGAGGACTTAAACCCTCTTATTCGAGAAAAAGCAGCGGAGCTTTTGGGCAGGATAAAGGATACAAAGGCAACAGATGCCTTATTATCACGACTGAATGACCCTGATTGGCGTGTTGCCAGGGTAATAGGGATTGCACTTGGTAAGATTGGTGACCCAAAGGCATTTAAGGCTTTCTTAATCAGACTTGATGACCCTGATTGGAGGATACGAAAGGCAGCTGCATCAGCACTGGGGATGTTAAAGGATCCTGAGGCTATAGAGCCGTTGCTTGCCAGAATCAATGACCCTGATAATGAGGTTCGCAGGGCAGTAGCCATTGCCCTTGGTGATCTGGGTGATTTAAGGGCATTTAAGCCTCTTCAGCGACGATTAAATGATTCTGATTCTGATGTCAGAGAGGCAGCTGTTATTGCCCTTGGAAATCTTGGAAATATAGAGTCGTTTGAATCTATCGTGTCAAAATCAAATGACCCTGACTGGCGGGTAAGAGAGGCTGTGGCTATTGCCTTAAGCAAGGTTGGTGGGGCAAGATCGTTTGATCCGCTTTTTGAAATGCTTTCTGATGCTGATTCTGATGTAAGAAAGGCTGTGGCTAAAGCATTGGGTATGCTTGGGATTAAAAAAGCTATTGAACCGCTCCTTGATAAGCTTAATGACTCGGATTGGTGGGTAAGGGAGGCAGCCGCTAATGCCTTGAGTGGTTTTGGTGATCCACGAACATTAGCCCCACTCTTAGCCGGATTAAATGACCCTGATTGGCGGGTAAGAGAGGCTGCGGCTAATGCCATGGGGAATATGGGCGGACAAGATGCCTTTGATGCCCTTTTGCAAGGGTTAAACGATTTAGATTGGCGAGTAAGAAAGGTCTCCATAGATGCCCTGGGCAAACTTGGTAATTTTAAGGCAGTAGACCCATTGTTTACCAAGCTTTCAGATTCTGATTCAACTGTGCGGGCAAGTGCGGTTTATGCCCTCGGAAACCTTGGTGATCCAAATGCCATAGAACACCTTATCCATGGGCTTGATGACCCGGTGGAAGATGTCCAAATTGCCTGTTTAACTGCCTTGCGAGCAATTGATAAAAAACTCTACAAAAGATCATCCGATAAATGGGGAAAGTAGGGGCAACCCTTGCGGTTGCCCTGTTCCTTGCGATTGTCCTGTCTTCTGCGATTGCCCAAAATGTTGCGGATAGAAAAAGGGCAGGGACAAGCCTTGCCCCTACCTATGAATGGAGAAAATAATGCAATGAGCGAAAATCACAAGTATATTATCCTGGCAGCATCAGCATTTATCTGGATGTTACTGATGCTGTTTGTGGTCTGTTTGGCAGGTATCTATAAATCACAACAACCTCAGAGACAATCCCATGATACCTTTATTATCTTTAAGCAGAAACCGGTTGCCATGACAGATATAAATACAATGATGCCCAGATGCAGATTAATCCCAAATGATGCCAGAGTCACTGCCTCATATTACTCATACTCAAGCAGTCCATCCTATGCTGACAGATATATCAAGACTGAAAATAAATCCTTGTATACATCAAGCTCAAGGCTTGGCGAAGGAGATGGAGAATATTCAGGATTTTATCGCGGGATGCTCTGGTATAATTCAGTCTTTAATCAGTATGAACACAGGGATTGGCTGGGAAGGTAGCAACAGGAATCAGGAGTCAGAAGACAGAAGTCAGGAGACAGAGTACAGAATTTTGCATACAGAATGTTTTAATTCCTGTATTCTGACTCCTGACTTCACTTTAATAAATGGAGAAAAATACATGCCAAAAACAATGGAACTATTTGTTCAACCTATCGTGCCGCAAAGAATTGCTCGAATCAATGAAATAGCTTGTAATCTCTGGTTTTCATGGAATCCGGATGCTTTATTGCTTTTTTCATCTATTGATCGCAACCTCTGGAAAAAGACAGGGCATAACCCTATTAAATTCTTAAAAGAGGTAAGCCAGCATAAATTAGACAAGGCAAGCAAGGATAGAACCTATCTCTCAGAATACAATAAGATTATGGCTGCCTTTGACCATTATCTCTCTGAAACAGATACATGGTACGATCATCGATTTAGTGAAAGGAATGAGATTATTGCTTACTTCTCAGCTGAATATGGTCTTCATGAATCATTGAGTATCTATTCCGGGGGATTAGGCATACTGTCAGGAGATCATTGCAAGGCAGCAAGCGACCTTGGGCTTCCTTTTGTAGCTGTAGGCTTACTCTATCGACATGGATACTTTTCTCAGAAAATAGATGGACATGGCAATCAAATCGCTGAATATATGGACAACGAATTTGAGGAGATGCCCATTCGTCGTGTGTATAAAGACGATAAGAATAGAGAGCCTTTAATTGTAGATGTAGATATAGCCGGCCGTAAGGTATATGCAAATATCTGGGAGGCAAAAATAGGCAGGATACCCATTTATCTGCTTGATACAGATACAAACCTCAACAATGAAAATGACCGATTGATAACATATCAACTTTATGGCGGCAACTTAGATATGCGTATCTCTCAAGAGATAGTCTTGGGTATAGGCGGTGTGCGAGCCCTTCAGTCAATGGGGATAAAGCCAACTGTGTGGCATATGAACGAGGGGCATTCTGTGTTCCTGGGATTGGAACGCATCCGTAATCAGGTTAAATTAAATAGGTTAAACTTTCATGAGGCATTGGAAGTAGTCCGTGCTAAAACAGTTTTTACCACTCATACCCCTGTACCTGCCGGACATGATGTTTTTCCGCTTGAGATGAAGGATCGTTATTTTCGGCATTATTGGGAAGAGGTCGGTTTAACCCGTGATGAGTTTATGGAGCTTGGCGCTGAAGAATTACCAAATAAGGGTTTTAATCTGACACGATTAGCCTTTCGAATTGCCCATCATACTAATGCGGTCAGTCTCCTGCACTGGAAGGTAACCAGCAAGCTTTGTGAACAGCTTTGGCCGGATATTCCTGCAGAAGAAAATCCCATTATCCACATCACCAATGGCATTCATACCTTTACATGGATTACTCCACCCATGGCAGATTTTTTTGATCAATATCTTGGACAAGAGTGGCGAAGCAATTTGTCAAAGACTGAATTCTGGCAAAAGATTTATGATATCCCTGATGATATTTACTGGGGCGTCAGGCAGGATATCAAACGCAAGATGATTGAGGTTGTCAGGACCAATCTAAAGAAACAACGCATCAGAAATATGGCATCCACGACCGAGATTAGAGAGGTAGAAAATATTCTTGACCCTGAGATATTAACCATTGGATTTGCCAGACGATTTGCTACTTATAAACGAGCAAACCTTATCCTTAAGGATTTAGAGAGACTAAAAAAGATTGTTAATGACCCTGAAAAACCTGTTAAAATTGTTTTTGCAGGCAAGTCGCATCCGGCTGATCATCATGGTCAGGATGTTATTCGTCAGATATACAATATCTCTCAAATGCCTGAATTTCGCAAACGAATTGTTTTGTTAGAGAACTATGATATCAATATTGCCAGACACCTTGTCTCCGGCGTAGATGT
>JACQYP010000116.1 GCA_016208205.1 Candidatus Desantisiibacteriota bacterium
ACGAAGCAATCTCATCGCAGCGAGATTGCTTCGTCGCAGTAGCTACTCGCAATGACGGGTTGGTAATTTTACTCATTGCTTGCTGATTAATTAGACTTTACGCGACCTTTCGTAGTTATGTCTTAAAATCGCAGATTATACCCTTGTTGAGTATAATGATCTCAGGATTATTTTTGATCACCACAAGCATATAGTTTGCAGGGGTTAGTCATTGGTGGGAATTTGTTTGCAAATAAACTCAAGTTTAGGTTAATATTATAAGAAGAGAACACGAATTATACGAATTGACGAATACCACGAATGAGATAGGATATAAGTAACTACTCGGGTAGTCTGAGTATCTAAGTGTCTATGGCAGAGTCAGGCTACCAGACACATAGACACCAGACACCAAGACACAAAATACCTGAATGTTTACGAATAACTGAATAATTCTTTATTCGTATAATTCGTTTATTCGTGATATTTGTGTTCAACTCCTATTCTCTTCCCTACCGAAATCCCTGAAGATTGCATATTTATTGGAGCGGGGAACGGGGTTCGAACCCGCAACAACCAGCTTGGAAGGCTGATACTCTACCAATTGAGCTATCCCCGCATTATAATTGTTAAATATACCATACAATTTTCAAAATGTCAATAAAAAAATAACCCCCATGCCCTGCAACATGGGGGTTATTTCTATTGGATCACAGGTTTTAAGACTCGAAGCTACCTACCCGTCCATCCACACAGAAAAGACTTACTTTTTATATAGCAAAAGTTGTGCCAGACTTGTCAGCACACCTTGTAATGTTCGCAAGTTTTGTTATATCAATACATTAACTCGTTGAAAGACTTTTGTATAGTCATGTCAATGTGTACCTATAGGGACACATAGCAGACAAATAGGTACAGTTCCTATGCAACGCTCTCCAAAATGAAAATTGCTGCGACTGATTGCAATTCTTATTGACATTACCTCAATTATATAGTATAATTACGACTAAAATACTTAAGGATAGCTATCCGGGATAAAATCCTAATGCTACAAAGTTATCACATCATGTTCAGGAGTAAAATTGTGAATAAAATTTCTATTATTCTAATGGTTTTATTGGTTTATGTATCTTTATGTTTTGGTGAGGACATGGACAAGGAGAAGCTTGAGTTATCCACTCAATCTGAGGAAGGAACAACTACACCTGATAACAATGTTCATCCAGAGGCAAGCGAGCATGGAACCACATCCACTACCGTTGATACTGTCGAAGATCAGCCTATGCCTCCTTCCACTGTAACAGTAGGTACAAGTGGCAGCACACAGAGTAGTCCTGTAACAGCTACCACAGAGGAAATTGTTCAAGGGACAGAATCGTTCACTACCGGCTCTCCTACCATTCAACAAGTTGAATCCAAGCCGTATATGCCCACAATACCTTCCCCTTTTCCTACTACTGGCTCTCCTACCATTCGACACGATGGAACAGAATCATCCACTACTGGCTCCCCTACCCTCTCAAGTCAGCCCATAGCAGGGACAAGCTCTGCAGAAATAGATGCCAAGCCTCAAGGAATATGGGGTAAAATAGGCTCATGGATGATTGTTTTCTCAGGCACACCAACCATCACCGGCAGCCCATCAATAACAGGTTTAATGTTTGTGCCAACAGCTTACAGGCTTGATAAGCAAGCAAAGCTTAATATGGATTTTGTGTTCACTTATTATATCGGAGAATTTTGGAATAAGACAAAAGATAAAATGGATATTTTTAATCCCATCAATCGGTTAAGCTGTTCAGGAGACTTTAAGTACAGTTTTATCCTTGAAAAAAAATGGATTCCAGCAGCAGCATTCGGGTATCAGGGATTTATCGTTCTTCAGGGGAAGGCATCCAGTGCCAAAGAAATGGGAGGGGCTGTCTCAGAAAAATCCGACTCCTTTGGTTATACCTATGTCGCCTTGAGTAAAAGATTCAAAAACATTGGGGTTCATATCGGCAGTCAGTCAGGACCCATTGGCAAGCTCATTAATCCACTCTCAAACAAGTTAAACATAACCTCTAACAGTGCCCTCATCGCCGGAATAGATACAAAAATCTGTAAACGCAAAATATTCATCGAGGTCATCTATCCTCAGGGGAATGAATGTGTTATGATAAATACCTTCGTTGACAATTTTCTTCCCTTCAATTTTACTTACATCAGGTTTAACAATAAACTTATCTCTGATACCACAAGTGGATATTCTATATCAGGTTACTTTGGAGCAAGAACGACCGGTTTCCCCGGAACAAAGAAAAAGACATTGGGGAAATGATCCCAAAGGAAGGGACTACAATGCGAGAAAAAACAAAAGAGATAAAAATAGGGCAAATAACAATTGGCGGAAATAATCCCATGTTTTTAATTGCCGGTCCATGCGTTATCGAATCAGAGGATATGTGCTTTGAGACTGCAAAAAGGCTTCTGGGAATAACAAACAGCCTTTCTATCCCCTTTGTCTTCAAGGCATCCTATGACAAGGCTAATAGAATGTCTGTTGCCAGCTATCGCGGGCCAGGAATAAAGGAAGGATTAAGGATATTATCCAGACTTAAAAAAGAGTTAAATATTCACCTTTTAACCGATGTCCATTCCGTAGATGAGGTAGATGCTGCTGCAGAGGTGGTTGACATCATACAGATTCCAGCCCTTCTTTGTCGGCAGACAGATCTTATTCTTAAGGCTGCCTCTACCAGCAGGGTTATCAATCTGAAAAAGGGACAATTCATGGCTCCATGGGATATGATCAACTTAATAGAAAAGGTTGTCGCTACAGGCAATGAAAATCTGATTCTAACCGAACGCGGCACTACCTTTGGTTATAATAACCTGGTAGTTGATTTCCGTTCTATACCTACCATGCAATCAACCGGGTATCCTGTAATCCTTGATGCAACCCATAGCGTTCAACTGCCGGGCGGGGCAGGTAATTGCTCTTCTGGACAGGCTGAATTCGTTCCATATATAGCTAAGGCAGGTGCAGCCTGTGGGTGTAACGGCTTATTCATGGAAGTTCATCCCTGCCCGGAAAAAGCCTTGTGTGATGGAGCTAATTCGTTTAGACTCAGTGAATTGGCTGAATTATTGAAAATAATCAAAGGGATTGATGAATTGATACGCAAAAAAATAGATTGAAAATAATCAAAGGGATTGATGAATTGATACGCAAAAAAATAGAATAGCACACGGATGACGCAGATTTGACGGATTGACACAGATTTTTTTGATAAATTTTTATCCATGTCAATCCGTTTCATCCGTGCAATCCGTGTGCTATTTATAATCTATTGGCTGAGTAATTATAACCAGAGGGAAAATTAAATGGACATCATCAAGCAAGCAAAAGAAACATTACAGATTGAGGCTCAAGCAATTTACAACCTTATCGATAGGCTTGATGACTCATTTGTCAGGGCAATTGAGGTATTATATAACTGCAAGGGAAGGATTGTTGTTACCGGCATGGGCAAATCAGGGATAATCGGCAAAAAAATTGCCTCTACCCTTGCGAGCACCGGCAGCCCGGCACTTTTCCTTCATTCTGCTGAAGCAGCTCATGGGGATCTGGGCATGGTTACAAGGGATGATGTTATTATTGCCCTGTCTAACAGCGGAGAGACCAAAGAACTAACAGAGCTTATACCCCTAATAAAAAGAAGGGGTGCCATGATTATCAGCCTTACCGGCAATCCGTCCTCAACCTTAGCTAAACACAGTGATATTACCATTAATGTCTTTGTAGAAAAAGAGGCGTGTCCCCTCGGGCTTGCCCCAACAGCCAGTACCACAGCTACCTTAGCCATGGGTGATGCCCTGGCTGTATCACTTCTGAAGAAGCGAGGGTTTAAGGAACAAGACTTTGCCTCACTCCATCCTGGAGGAAGCCTTGGCAAAAGACTCCTCCTGACAGTAAAAGATATCATGCATACAGGTGATCAGATCCCTATGGTCATGCCAGAGGCATTAATGAAACATGCACTCTTTGAGATAACATCCAAAAAACTTGGCATTACCCTTGTTGTTAATGACAGGCAACAACTATTGGGCATCATTACTGATGGTGATTTAAGAAGATTAATAGAAAAGCAACAAAATATATGGGATATTGAAGCAAAGGATGTGATGGCTAAAAATTCAAAAACCATTAAAAGCTCTGAACTTGCTGCAACTGCATTGGCAATAATGCAGCAATACTCCATCACATCCCTTGCTGTTATTGATGAGCAAAATCATGTTCAAGGCGTTATCCACCTGCATGATTTGCTCAAGGCAGGGATAGTATGAGTAGAATTAATAATTATCAATTATTAATTAACAATTATTGATAATCTCATTCAAGGGAACAAGCCATCTTCTAATCCTAAATAAAATCAGACAATCTGCCCCATAATGAGAATTGTTGCATTGATAATTCCTAATTGATAATTTTATTTTTGAACCTCCGAACTCCTGAACTACAGAACTTATGAATGGAGCTAACACCTGATGGATAGAAGAGACTTTATTAAAACTTGCTGCATGGCAACCATCTCAGCAAACATGGGGACTTTCCCCTCTCTTGCCCTGGCAGATACCTTGAATCCGACTGACAGAGAGACTCTCTCCGACAAAGGGGCTTCCTCGCAAAAGAGATATATCGCTCCCCATAAAGCACTCTTTTATGCAGCAGACGAGTCAGCACCCCTATCACTTGTTTGCCTTCTCTGCCCATGGAAATGCTCTCTTTCCTCAGATAAGAGAGGGCGTTGTCAGGTAAGGGAGAACAAGGATGGTGAACTCAGGACATTAGCCTATGCTAATCCCTGTGCCGTGCACATTGACCCAATCGAAAAAAATCCCTTGTTTCATTTCCTTCCAGAGACCAAGTGCCTTTCTGTGGCTACGGCTGGTTGTACCTTCAGGTGTAAATATTGCCAGAATTGGCAGATATCCCAGAGCAGCCCTGAGGAGACTACAAATCTTCAATTTACCCCAGAAAAGATTGTTTCTATGGCTATCAAGAATAAATGTCAGGCAATGGGCTATACCTATACCGAACCAACGATATTTTTTGAATATATGCTGGATATTGCTAACGAAGCAAAAAAGAATGGATTGAAAAATGTATACCATTCAAACGGGTTTATAAATCCGGAGCCATTAAAAAAACTATGCCGGTATATAGATGCAGCAAATATTGATTTGAAAGGATTTACAGAAAAATACTATCATGAGATGAGTGCAGGAAGGCTTGCCCCTGTCCTTGAATCATTGAAGATATTAAAAAAAGAGTGTGTGCATCTTGAGATTACCAACACAGTTGTCCCAACCTATAACGACACTGTTGCGGATGTAGATCGTATGTGTAAATGGATCCGGGATGAATTGGGCAATGATGTCCCCCTCCACTTTGCCAGATTTTATCCATATCACAAATTAAAAAACCTTTCCCCAACACCAACGGCTATCATGGAAGCAATGAGAAATACAGCAACTAAGGTTGGAATAAAATATGTTTATATTGGCAATATCCCCGGTCATCCGGGCGAACACACCTATTGCTCAAACTGCAATAAGCTTCTTATCAGAAGATTTGGATTCAAAATCTTAGAGTATTTCATTAAGGATGGGGAATGCAGTTATTGTGGGCAGAAGATACCGGGAATATGGACAAGGAAGATTTAGCCACAGAGAGCACAGAGAGCATAGAGAAATAATTTTAGAAGAATAGAACACGGATAACACGGATACTACGGATTAACACAGATAAAATCCTTGCAAATCCGTGTAATCCGTGTAATCCGTGTACTATTTATCATTTAAATTGTCTTAATCTTTCTTTGTGCCTTAGTGTCTTGGTGGCGTAAACGGTTACATATCTTGTTAATCCTGTTTATCCTGTCAAAAAA
>JACQYP010000104.1 GCA_016208205.1 Candidatus Desantisiibacteriota bacterium
CCGGTCTGCTTCACAGCTATGACCTTTTCCACTTGGGCAGCGTTAAATGTGATTAAACTTCCCTCGCCTGTTGTGGGGTTGGGTTTGGGGTGTGTCTTTGTGCTATTGTCGCTTTTATTCCTTACCCTTAGCCGTTTGAGAAAATCCGCAAATCCACGGATAAGCCTTGGGCTTTGCATGATTACCATTGGGTGTTATTTCCTTGCCACCTTAATACTGCCGGCAAAGATTGAAGAGGCAAAGGAGATATATAAATCGTTTATTGTAGCCGAGTCGTCCCGACTCGTTGAGAATACGAAGCGAGACGCTTCGTCTACTATAGATTTAAATAACAACATTGGAGTCCTTGCTCTGCTTTTTTCAAGCATCTTGATTGGGTTTTTTGGAAAGCAGAGGGCTGACACCTGAATGCTTATGAACAATCGAATAATTACAATTTTCCTTGAAAAATCATATTCCCCACTTGACATTTCAATGATTTTATGGTATCATTTTACTAATTACCGATCAACAGGGGATTTTTATGATGAAGATAATTAAGCGGAAGATTGATTTCCAGAACATCTTAAATCGAATCAATATGTTTCCGGTTACTGCGATACTGGGACCTCGTCAGTGTGGAAAAACAACTCTGGCTCGAGAATTTGATTATAGTCATTACTTTGATCTTGAAAATCCAAGGGACATGGCCAGATTGGAACAACCCCAACTTGCTTTTGAAGACCTTAAAGGATTGATTGTTATTGATGAAATTCAACGGTTGCCGAATTTATTTCCTATCATTCGTTATCTGGTAGATAATAATCCAGGCCAGAAATATTTAATACTTGGCAGTACTTCAGGTACTCTTCTAAGGCAGAGTTCTGAATCGCTTGCCGGCAGGATTGCTTATTATTATCTTGGTGGCTTTAGTTTACACAATGTTGGCATGGAAAATATTAACAGACTCTGGATTCAGGGTGGATTACCAAAATCTTATCTGGCTAAAACCGAGGAACAAAGCATACTCTGGCGGGAAAACTATATCGCCACATTTCTTGAACGAGATATACCGCAATTGGGTATCAATATTCCAGCTTATACGCTCAGGCGGTTCTGGACTATGCTCAGTCACTATCATGGACAAATTATTAATTATGCTGAGGTTGCCCGCTCTTTTGGAATTTCTGATATGACAGTTCGAAAGTATGTCGAGATTTTAGCAGGTACTTTCATGGTAAGAATTTTGCCGCCATGGTACTTAAACATTGGGAAACGACTTGTCAAAAGACCCAAAATATTCCTTCGAGACTCAGGGCTCTTCCACTCTCTCATGGGCATTGAAACCTTAAACCAGCTTTATTCGCATAACAAACTTGGTGCGTCATGGGAAGGCTTCGCCTTAGAGTGCGTATGCCGAAGCATTGGAAAAAGAGATCAGGAGTTTTATTTCTGGAGCATCCACTCAGGAGCTGAATTAGATCTATTCTGGCAACATAGCGGGAAGAACTGGGGCGTTGAATTCAAATATGCAGATGCCCCACGATTGACGAAATCCATGAAGATTGCTATGGAAAACTTAGAGATTGAACATCTCTGGGTGGTATATCCCGGTAAAGAAAGCTACAAGCTTTCTGAGAATATTACTGTCGTTTCATTAAAGGATATTCCTGAGGATGGAAAGGGAACACTCTTTGCAGCCTATTGAGTTTATTGGTATCTTCGTAACCGTTCACAGTGGATAGATACAAAAGAACTCTCTTATGCCCGTGGAGACCAAAAGGAAGGGTTAGGACACCTGAGGGGGAGATTCCTGCATACGCAGGAATGACAG
>JACQYP010000105.1 GCA_016208205.1 Candidatus Desantisiibacteriota bacterium
CGTGATCATGTTTATTGCCTGTCCGGTATTTGCCGGTACTAACCTGTTGCAGAACCCGGGGTTTGAGTCCGGGGATCTTAGCGGCTGGCAGATTGAGGGCACTGCTGCAAGTGGTGTGTTCAAAGACAGCACGCCATTGGCACAGGCATATTTCCAGCCGGCAAGGGTGGTTGCTCATTTGGGAGATTATGCTGCTTTCAACCTCACAGCTAACTTCAAACGGATTAGCTCGGTGTTTTCCCAGGAGATTGATGTTTTGCCGGAGACGAGCTACAGGATTGGGTTTTCTTGCCTGCATGGTCACCCAGGTCAGCAGGTGAAGATATATCCACAGATACTAATTGACGGCAAACCCATTGGTGGCTTGAGCATAACCGGCGGTAGGGGGTATGGCACAACTACAGCTGATTATCAACAGATAAGCGGCGAATTTGTTACCAAACAACAGACAAGGGCAAGGGTCAGCTTTGTTCTGAATGCCGGCGGGCTTGTTCCGGCTGGTATGAGCTGGGATGATTTTTTTGTGGTCTGCAATCAGGCTGCAATAAATATCAGCCTCACAACCGGCACAGTGGGCACAATTATCAACATCTCCGGCTACAACTACCAACCCGATGAGTTGATAGGGATGGGGACATTAACCATTACTACCAATGAAAACGGTGCGTTTGCCGCCACATTTACCATTCCAGTCCACACTCCCGGCACACTTACCATCACGGCTGTGGGTGCAGCCTCTGGCAAAACTGCCCGGGCATTGTTTTATATCACTCCTCGTGGCGATTTTGGTGATGCACCAAATAGTGAGATATACCCCATGAACACCGGCTACTTCTGCAAGCCGGATGATTTTACCAACCCCTTGTTTTTGACACATCAGGCATACTTTCCCATCATATCCCATAAAACAGCCGGTGAGGAATGCCTCGGGAAGGGCGTCAGCCTTGAGGCAGGGATGAATGATTCGTTCTATGATGAAGATGGTGTGCCCAACATTGAGCCATACAAGGGCAGGGCAAATCAGGACAGCGATGATGGGCTGATTTTGCCTGTGGATTTGAAGCCAGGGGCAACCAATACCGTGCGGTTTGAGGTTACGCTTTTACCCGAGGCACCAGAAGCCAGTCGATATGTCAATATCCTGCTTGACTGGAATCAGGATGGGGTATGGACAGGGAATGAGTGGGCTGTGAGAAACCAGGGGGTAGATGTTCCGGCAGGTGAAAGCAGGGTGATAACCTCACGGGAGTTTCTGGCTGGTACAAATATTGGTGGGTGCTGGATGCGATTGGTGCTTACCAGAGAGCCCGTCCCAATTGCAGGCTGGGATGGAGGTGGTGAGTTTGAATATGGTGAAAGCGAGGACTATCTTCTCAATATTGCCCCAAGGTGTAATTTGTGGATAAAAGGCAGTGTCCCGGAACAGGCACAATTGGGGCAGGTAATAGTTTATCGGCTTGAATATGGCAATCAGGGGCAGGCATTAGCCAGTGGAGTGAATATGGTTATGAATATTCCACAGGGATTGACATATCTTGATGATACAGCAGGGGCAAGGATTGTTGGAGACAGGCTGTTGTGGCAGATTGGTGAACTGTATCCGTGTCAACAAGACTTGATTGAGGCAAATTTCCGGGTTGAACCATGGGCAGGGATCCCAGGCGAGAATAGCCAATTAGCGGGTATAACCTCCATCAGCAGTGAATTAATAGATGCTGAGCCTGATAACAATGTGATTAGATGGAGCAATGAGGGTGGTTTCCAATCCTGTGCCTCCTCAGGCTTGCGTCTGGCCAGGAGATACAGACAATAATGGTGTAGTAGATGAACGAGATATTTTCCCCATAGCTATGAACTGGGGTAAAACAGGGGCTGCTCGGCATGGTAATATAAGATGGAAGGTACAATCAGTCAGCATAGAAGGAAATGATGTTTGTTTCCTTTATGCTGATGCCAATGGTGATGGATGGGTAAATATGAGTGATGTTCTGCCAATTGGCATGAACTGGGGCAAGACGCATGAAGTATCTGTTATCTCCTATCCTCCCATCCTGCATTCTGAAGAGATTGATCATCAGACATACTATGAGTTATACCGTGCCATGTACGATACGCTAACTGATACAACGCCAACCGATGGGGTTATTCAACTCAAGCAAGCATTACAAGGATTCATGACAGCAGGAAATAATCAGGAGATAACTAATATCCCTGCCCAATCAAGCCTGATGCAAAACTATCCCAATCCATTCAATCCAGAGTGCTGGATACCATATGAACTGGCTGAAGGGACACAGGTGGTGATACGGATATAACATCTCAGGACAGCTGGTAAAGACCCTGGAGCTTGGCGAAAAGGAAGCAGGTGTCTATACAACTCAATCACAGGCAGCATACTGGAACGGAAGAAACGAAGATAGAGAGGAGATAGCATCAGGCGTTTATTTCTATCAGATGCAGGCAGGGAGTAAGAGGATGACCAAGCGAGCTGTGCAATCGGAAATTTACCGCCGAGACACAAAGGTACAAAGATTGTAAATGGCACACGGATTGCACGGATGGAACAGATTGACACGGATAAGAATTTAGCCACAAATACACTGTGGAATAGCAGACACAGCCAATCTATCGCATCTTTCATTATATATATTCCCTGAATGCCCCTTAACCTTAACCCATTCGACTTGATGAGGTTTGGTTGATCTGAGCAATTCCTGCCACAGATCTTGATTCTTAACCGGTTTTTTATTAGCAGTTTTCCACCCATTTGCCAACCATGTTTTTATCCAGTTTTGAGTAAAGGCATTGATGATATACGCACTGTCTGAATATATCTTTATCTTTGCGGGGACATTTACTGCCTTTAATCCCTGTATTACACCTATCAGCTCCATCTGATTATTGGTTGTATTTTTCTCTCCGCCGGAAAATTCTTGTTCGCCCTCATCAGTAATAAGAATAGCTGCCCATCCCCCTGGTCCAGGATTACCCTTGCATGCCCCATCTGTGTATAGGGCAAACACATTGTAACTATTCAGCATAATTTCTCCTTGCTCCTTCTCTTATTTACTTCCTTATATGGGCAGGCCACGGGGGCCTGCCTCTACTGTTCCTCATGTTGACAAGTATCATCATGCACATGCTGTTCGATTGGTTTCTTCTTTATCGGAAATGTTTCAATGCTTTCAGCCATATCAAGCAATTTATTCATATCCACATCAGCACCCTTCATAACCACAGTGATCTGATGTTTTTTATCCTTTGGAAACAGTTCTAATCTTAACCGATTGTATTTCTTAAGGAGCTTCTGTTCTCTTGTCCATAGAACGCAGGCTAAATCAAAGCCTGGTTTGTTCATCTTATATACCTTAACAAGATTGTCTTTTATCCCTAATTCCTCTAAATTGAGCAATACTGTTACATCCTGAGAATTTTGTGGCTTAGAGACAGCATTACTGTAATTTTCATATAATCCCTCATCCCTATTCCAGAAGAGGATAGCCAGATTTTTGGGGAATTTTTTATTCAGATCATTCTCAGGGATAAAACAATAAGCATTGCTCTTGTCTGCTACCTTTGTATATTCAGAATAGAGTTTTATGGAAAATCCATACTTTTCAAATCGTTGTATTACCCCCTTAAAATCAGGGTTTGCCTTTCTGACAAATTTTTCCTCTTTTTTCCCACATCCGATAACAACACACAATCCAATGGCTAACAATGCTATTTTTTGTTGAGCATACATTTATTATAAAATCCTCCTTACTTGACTTTGCGAGATTTTTGCACTTTATTGAGCAATTACATAACTGTTCACCGCAGAGACGCAGAGTTCGCCGAGAATCGCAGAGAAAAAAAGGAGACTAATGATGAATATGTTAAAGGACAATAAGTGATTTGCCACCAAGTTCCTGGTCAATGAAGAATTCTGCAGCATACTCTGCGTTTTCTCTGCGTTCTTTGCGTCTCTGCGGTGAACAGATACCAAATATTTATAGCCGTGAATGGTTACGCAATTACTAACCAACCATACCCAATGTTACCCCTATCATAACCATAAGTACAATCAATATTCCGGCAATAATCATAGATGGTGAACCGAAAACAAGGAGAGCCTTAAAGGTTGAGATGCGGTGAACCTCACGGATGGCTATTACTTGTATCTTGAATACCCAAACAAGAATCAATAACTTAAAAAAGAAGTAAATAAAAACACTTAATTCACCACAAGCCTGAGAAACTAATATTGCCGGTATGGTTAATATATTTGGAGCAAGGCTGAGTCCTAAAGCAATTAACAAAACAGAAGCCTTCCCCTGCCCATTAAGCCATTCAGCAACCAGATGAAATATTGCCCCTGAAATAAACCATATCCCGGCAATCCCTGTCACGCTCAGCACTAACCAAAGAGGGAAGAATGACTTGATGATTGAAGGAGAATTTGCTCCAAGCAAGATAAATTCAGAAACAGCAATGCTTATCCCTGAAAGGATAATGATTAAGGCAACATAAAAACCTGCTGCTGTGTTTGGTAGTCGTTGCATACACAGAATAGGATTGGTAAATAATTGATAGATTATCTCCAATCCCTGCATTCCCATCTCTTCTTGTGGTTCGTATGATTCTATAGGGTTCATATCTTAAGGTCTCCAGCAAGATATAGTAGGACAGGCATTCTTGCCTGTCTCGTAATCGTTCACGGCTACAAATACTTTTATCACGAAATCACGAAAGGATGAAAGCACGAAACATATAATAAAGGTGTGTTCCACAAACACAGACAAGAATGTCTGTGCTACAATATAGTAGGACAGGCATTCTTGACTGTCTCTGAGTTCATATCTCAGGTCTCCAGCAATATTCAAGGCAGGGAGATTTCAGCAGGGAGGAGTTTTTGAGAAGAGATACGGGAGTAGAAGAAAAACCTTCTATTAAGCCCTTGAGCCATTGAAAAGGCTCATCTTCTTCTATGATTGCCGGTGTCCCCTCAATCCCTGCCAATTGAGCGGTTATAGTTATGGTTTGCTGATAGTCACCAATCTCATCTATTAAGCCGGCTTTTTTTGCTTGCTGACCGGTAAATATTCTACCATCAGCCAATTCCTTTAACCTATTGTCTGATATATTTTGTCTTCCATTTTTTACTGCCCGATAAAATTGCCCATAGGCATCATCAATCACCCCTTGAAGTATTTCCCTCTCTTCTTCTGACATTGGTCTTGCTATGGAACCTATATCCTTATGTTGGCCGCTTTTTATTACCCGAAGGTTTACCCCAATCTTTTCCAGAAGGTTTGATGCCTCTGGGAGATGCATGATAACACCAATTGAACCGATAAGACTTCCCGCGTTAGCTACTATTTTGTCTGCAGGACAGGCAACATAATATGCCCCGGATGCACCAATGTCACCGATAGAAACAACCACCTTTTTGTTACATTTTTTCAATTCTTTTATCTGGTTATATATTTCCTGAGTAGCAGCTACTGTTCCACCAGGGCTGTTTATGCGTAAGATTACAGCCTTGATTGAAGGGTCATTCTTTATAGCTGATAATCTTTTCACAATCCTATCCGCACTCTTAACAGATCCTCCCCACATCTCTTCTGCCTGACTTTGAAACGAAATTTCTCCATATATCCGCACTACAGCAATCTTTTTTTGTGAAATAATGGCTGTGGCAATTCCTTTTTGCTCTTTTGTCGTCCCTTGAGAAAATACAAGACATATCCCAATAATAATGGCTACGAGACAAAGAACAAGAATCCCGCCACCAATCAAATTTTCTTTTTTCATTTCATCAGTCCCCTTTTTGGTATTGGCAGGGAGCTTGTCCCTGTCCAAGTATCTTTTTGGTAGGGGCAGGGCTTGTCCCTGCCCAATTATCATCTATCATAGTATAGCACTAATAATTAGAGATGTCAATGAAAATTTGATAGTTCTCCAGGACAAACCATTCTTCTAAAATTATTTCTCCGTGCCTCTGTGTCTCCGTGGTGAATTTCTGCTTGCACAGGTCGAACAAATTTAGGGTGCGGTTTGCCCTGGAGCTCGATCTTTTTTTTCTTGCCAAAATTTAATTGATATGATAAAATTAAGGAGATGAAAAATAACTCTGAAAAGCATGGCATAGATCGATATGTTTCGTGCTTTAATCCTTTCGTGATTTCGTGATAAAAATATTTATAGCCGCAAGAGGTATTTTTTTGCTAAGGAGGAAAACATAATGTATTACTTTCGGTTGCTACTGTTATTTATAACAATAACAGTATCGCTTGCTCAGCCAATATATGCTGAAGGGACAGAAAAGACAGAAAGGGTTGTGCTGGACAATGGTCTTGTCCTTGTTCTTAGACAGGTGCATACTGCCCCACTTGTGGCAGCACAGTCATGGGTAAAGGCAGGCAGTCTCCATGAGGGAGAGTATCTTGGAAGCCGAATATCTCATCTTGTTGAACACATGCTGTTTAAGGGAACAAAAAGAAGAGGGGTAGGGGATATAGGTCGCCAGGTGAGTTCAGCCGGCGGTGAGATGGGTGGTTATACATCCATGGATAGAACGGTTTACCACATGGTTATGCCGAAAGATAAGGTTGAGATTGCCCTGGATATATTGGCTGATGCAGCTGCAAACGCAGCATTTGACCAAACAGAAATGGAAAAGGACAAGGTCGGTATCCTTCGTGAGATGGATATGTGC
>JACQYP010000101.1 GCA_016208205.1 Candidatus Desantisiibacteriota bacterium
ATTGCATTCTCCTATCGAATATAGCCTTAATACAAGAGGAGATTACGGCAAAATAACCATACTTTATGGGGCAAGAAGCCCAATGGATATTTGCTATAAGGATAAAATCATAGAGTGGCAGAATATAGATAATGTGGAAGTAGCTTTAACTGTTGACCGTGGCAATGATGAGTGGAAACACCGGGTAGGGCTAATTCCGGTAATCTTAAAGGAAATGAATCCTGCAGCAGAAAATACAGTAGCTATCATCTGTGGCCCACCAATTATGATAAAGTTTACCTTAAAGGCTTTATCAGAATTAGGGTTTACAAATGACAATATTGTGACTACACTTGAGATGAAAATGAAGTGTGGGCTTGGAAAATGCGGCCGGTGTAATATCGGGAATATCTATGTTTGTAAAGATGGGCCGGTGTTTTCGTATGAGCAGATAGAAGGGTTGCCGGATGAATATTAACTTATGTCTCTTGGGAGGAATATCATGATTAAAAAATTGTTATTGATTATGACTGGATGTTCATTATTAGTTGTGTTTATGCTGTTATCAGGTTACGCTGATGAGCATGGGCATGAGAGGCATGAGAAGAAAAAACCTGAGATGCCGCTGCCTGAGATACCGGGCATTACCATAAAAGATGAAAAACCAAATGGTTGTGTTGATTGTCACAAAAATTATCCAGAGTACAAAAAGGATGGTAGACTTTCAACCTCAATTAAAGAGTGGGCTACAGAAGGAGTTGAACAAGAATTGGTAGATATAGCCAGAACTACGGCTACAAAAAAGAAAAAAATCAAAGGAAAACATCCTGATATATCTAAGTCAATGCAAAAACAAGGGGCTAAAATCCCAACACTTTGTCTGCATTGTCATGAACCTCGTTGGTATAAGAAACTATTTGAACTGGTTATTAATAAAGAAGCACCACCTTTTGAGAAGATGATCCATACTATTCATCTAACCGGTAAAGAAAATCATTTTCTTTCAAAATATAAGGGATATTGTACTCACTGTCATGCAATGGATGTAAAAACCGGTGAAATGAGCCTGAAAATAGGGGCTGAACAATAAATGGGTAAGTTAAAACTAACAGGTTGCATCATGCTCCTGATACTGTGTGGGGATAATATTGCCCTTGCCGGGGATGCCTGTAATCTTAAGCAGGCGGTTATCCGATTGGGATATGATGGTGCCTATATCCTTACTGCCCCATTAAGAATGGATAGCAGTGATGTCAAAAAGTTCCTTTTATTTTCTGGCGTTACCTATGGATTGATGAGTGTCGATAAGAGAATAAATGAGAAGGCAGTGAAATTGGAGTATGATAAAATATCTGCGATTGTGGAACCAACCGGGGGACTTATTCAATCCATGGGAGTAGTTTGTCTGTCTGGATTAGTCTTAAGGGATAATAGATGGCAGAAAACAACTTTGTTGATAGCCGAAGCAGCTTTATTAAATGCGTCAGTGGATGGTTTACTTAAAAAATCATTCGGCAGAAGTAGACCTTTCGAATCTGCTGGTAATGCAACAGATTTTCATCCTTTTAGCAGTCATAACAGCTTCCCCTCAGGTCATACCTCAACAGCCTTTACTGTAGCACAGGTTATTTCAAATCAATATCCATCTCCATGGGTAAAGATTTCAGCCTATACCTTTGCCAGTCTGGTAGGGATACAGAGGCTTAATGCCAATGTTCATTACACAAGCGATGTTTTTGCCGGTGCCATGCTGGGAATGTGGGTTGGTAATACCATTTGTACCCTTGATAAACACTGGGAAAAGGGTGATATTCAATTTTCTTTTGACGGCTTGAGGGTTAAATTTTGAGTAAAGGAGACAAACTTCAATGATTGAATGGAACAGACTAATTTTAGATACACCTTCTGCATCAGAAATGTTAAGGTATGGTGGAACTCGCACCTGGCAGGAAAGGAGACCGATTGTTGTCTGGAATACAACCTTGCGCTGCAATCTTAACTGCCTTCATTGCTATGCCCAATCACAAAATAAGAGCTATCTGGGGGAATTAACCACCCAGGAGGCTAAGGCTATGATCAGTGATTTAGCTGACTTTAATATCCCGGTACTGTTATTTTCTGGTGGTGAGCCGCTCATGCGGGAGGATATCTTTGAATTAGCAGATTTTGCGGTTAAATCAGGGCTAAAAGTAGCCCTATCCACCAATGGCACCCTTATTACAGAAAAGATGGCTTCAAAGATTAAGGAAGCAGGATTTACATATATTGGCATCAGCTTGGATGGGCTAAGAGAGACTAACGATAAATTTCGTGGTCAAAAGAGGGCATTTTCCCTGGCATTAAATGGAATCAGCTACTGCCAACAGGCAGGTATAAAAACAGGCATAAGATTTACCATTAATAAATACAACTACTATGAACTTTCCGCCATCCTGGGACTGGCTAAGGAAAAGAATATCCAGCGGTGCTGTATCTATCACCTTGTCTATGCCGGCAGAGGAAGCCATCTCATAGATAAGGATATTTCCAAAGAAGAGTCTATGCAGGCATCTGAGTTAATCTTTAATTGGGTGATGGAAAATGGGTCAAAATATCCAGAGATACTCACCGTGGATAATCATGCTGATGGGATTTTTCTATATCTACGATTAAAACAAATTGCCCCTGAAAAGGCAAAACAAATATTTAACCTATTAGAAACTAATGGTGGAAATAGCTCTGGTATTGGCATAGGTTGTATAGATAATCTGGGCGAGGTTCATGCAGACCAGTTCTGGCAGCATTATTCATTTGGTAATGTGAGACAACAAAGGTTTAGTAATATCTGGATGGATGTCAACAATGAATTGATGAGAGGATTAAAAGAAAGAAAGGGTTTGCTCAAGGGTAGATGCAGCCGGTGCAGGTATCTTACCCTTTGCAATGGCAATATGCGTTCTCGGGCAGAGGCTGTTTATGGCGATGTCTGGGCATCAGATCCAGCTTGCTACCTTACCGATGAAGAAATATAGCACAGACATTCTTGTCTGTGATTTTTCATTTGTCCCTCAGATGATTTTAATCACAGACAGGAATGTCTGTGCTACGATTAGGGGGAATATACAAAAGGAAATGAGAATGAAAAGTTTTCTTGGTTCAAAGAAATTAGCCATAGCCCTGCTCATCATCTTAAGCCTTGCCTGCATCATTGGCAGTATCAAGGATAGTGAAGCATATTATCACTCTTTCTGGTTTGTAGGCATATTAGTCCTGCTCAGCCTGAACATTCTTGTCTGTTTTCTTAATAGTCGTCGACGGATAGGTTCGTATCTTGTCCATCTGGGTATCTTAGTTATCCTCTCTGGTGGCGTGATGGGTAGTCTCATGGGGTTTGAGGAGGGTGTAAATCTCAGGGAAGGAGAAATAGCCTCTCTTCTGCACAGCAACCTCAAGATAAAGTTGCACAACTTTACCATTGAACGATACCCTGATTCATCCATGCCAAAGGATTATAAAAGCAGATTGACCATTATCGAAGACGGTAAGGAGGTCAAGACCAAGACGATAGAGGTTAATCATCCGTTAATCTATAAAGGTGTCTGGTTTTACCAGTCAAGCTATGGTCAGGATGGGGTAGAAAGTGTTAATCTAAATGTGAATGGCCTGGATTGGACAGGAAGGCTTGGAGAGAGCTTCAGGATTCCAAAGACAAGCCTTGTGGTCAAGCCTGTTCAGTTTTTATTTGACTTTACCTTAGATGGGGGTAAGGCTTACTCAAAAAGCGAGGAAGCTGATAACCCGGCCGTTAAATTAGATGTTTATGATGGGGAACGGTTGAAATTCAGTCAATGGGTTTTCCTGAAGTTCCCTGATTACCATCAAAGAGAGGAAGGGATTAAATTCAGGCTCACAGGGTTTACTGCCATTCCCTACTCAGGCATTCAGGTGGTAAAAGACCCCGGCTTGGTGGTTTTCTGGATTGGTTGCTGTCTGTTTCTGGCGGGGATAGTCAGCTCATTCTTTGTAACCGTTCACGGTTTACAGTTATCGGTTCACGGCTACAAAAAAAACAAAATTGTGAACTGTGAACCGACAACCGTGAACGGTTACCATTCTTTAGAGTAAAGAGGTAAATAAATGCACAGTTCACCCTTTTTTATAATAGCCTTAATAGCGTATGGTCTTAGTAGCCTTCTCTATCTAACCCAAAACAGATGGGGGACATCCGCGGCTATAGCCGGAGTAATCATCCAGACAATAGGGCTGGTGATAAGAACGGTTGAGGCTCATCATCTGCCTTTTGCCAATCTATACGAATCTATCCTCTTCTTCTCCTTGTCTATCGTTTTTCTCTGGCTCATTGTGGGGAAAAGGTATAAAATAAGGATAGTTAGTGCCTCTGCCCTCCTCATTGGTTTTATAGTCCTGCTCCTGGGTCTTTTTCTTCCCTCAGGATACAAGTCGAGTACACCACTTATGCCGGCGTTGCAGAGTCATTGGCTTGAATTTCATGTCGCCACCTGTTTTCTGGGCTATGCCGCTTTTGCCCTTGCCTTTGGAATTAGTGTTGTCTATCTCTTTTTGAAAGAAGATACCGCTATTCTTGAGGAGATAACCTATAAGTCAATCACTATTGGCTTTATCTTTCTGACCATAGGCATTATCAGCGGGGCTGTCTGGGCGAAGTATGCCTGGGGAAGATGCTGGAGCTGGGACCCGAAGGAAACATGGGCACTTATTACCTGGCTCATCTATGCCCTTTATTTTCACTTAAGGACTATTGGCTGGCGGAAGAAGAAGTCTGCCTGGATAGCCATCATTGGATTTCTTGCCGTTATCTTCACCTATCTGGGGGTAACATTTCTTCTGCCGGGATTGCATAGCTATATGTAATCTCATGGATAGGAATTTGGAGCGAGCGGGCCGTGTTGGCGTAAAAGATAACGGCAACACGGTTGCCTCGCTCCAAAACAAAATCATTTGTCAACTTAATAATCATAATTTATGAAGCAATGGAGTATAGTCAGTGGTTATCATTTCCCAATCAAACTTGACAATATTCCTTTCTGCCTTTGAAAACTCTATCCCTACCAGATATATTTCTTTGCCTGAATTCAAGTATTTCTCATAATATTTCTTATCCCTTA
>JACQYP010000102.1 GCA_016208205.1 Candidatus Desantisiibacteriota bacterium
GATGAGGGATACCAAGGGAATAGACCGCAGTTATCATGTCACCGCTATCATGGAATCCTATGGTTGGGGTCAGGGTATGGAGATATAAGCCAAGGGTGCATAAAAATAAAAGCAATCCAAGATATAATTGTTGTGTATTTAATGGAGAAAAGATGGGACGGGTACTCAAGACAAATATAGATGTCTGGGGTCCAAGTGTCTTACCTTGATTTAACCGCAGCTCAGACATCTTGTTCCGTACATATTGCTCGTTTTGCCCAAGCCGTCTGGCCATACTTGAGATAGCCATCTTCTGGTAGTTTTCTCGTATAAATTGTATTTCTCGCTTTACCTGTTCAGTTTTATTTAACATTTGTTTCACCTTTATATACAAACCAATTAACGATTGAGCTAAGTTGCTGGCGTCTTTGCCGGCTATATTTTTAACACCTCTTCCACCGTCGCCTTTACAGCATCAACCGACCTATCAAAGGCTTGTTTTTCCGTATCCGTAAGCCTGATTTTAATTATTCTCTCTATTCCGTTTGCCCCAATGACTACAGGCACACCCACAAAATATCCATTAACCCCATATTCAGACTCAAGCAACACGCAGCAGGGCAATATCTTTTTCTTATCAAAGACTATTGCTTCAATCATCTCTACAGCACTCCATGCTGGAGAGACAAAGGCAGAACCGCTGCCCATCAATCCTACCACCTCTGCCCCGGCATTACGAACCCTTTCCTCAATCTTATCAAGCAAATCGGTTGGCAGAAACTCTTCTACCGGAATGCCGGCTATCTGACAGCAGCTTCGGACAGGTACCATAGTATTGCCATGACCGCCAAGAACCATAGCATTAACGCTTTCTACAGATACCCCTGCTGCCTCAGCTACAAAATATCTGTATCTTGATGAATCGAGCACCCCGGCCATACCAATAAGCCTGTTTTTGGGGATATTCAATTTTTGAAATAATCGAAACACAATTGCGTCCAATGGATTAGCCACAGATATAACTATTGCATCCGGACAATAGCTATTGATACCGTCAGCTACCATATCTGTAATCTGCAGATTTGTGGCTAACAATTCCTCTCTGGTAGGTATGCTGCCGTCAGGTCGAACGGTTCGCGGCACACCGGCAGTATTTATCACAATCTGGGCATCCTTGATAACCTCATATGATTTACTGCCATCAATGGTTATATCTGTATTAATTACAGGAATCCCTTCAGCAATATCAAGGCATTTACCCATTGCTACGGCAGGAGGCTTTACATCAACCAACCCGATCGATCGAGCCAGCTTGCGGCTAACTATCTCCTGAACAATCACACCGCCAATATTTCCACCACCAATAATACCTATTTTGGTTAGCATAATGTTTTCCTTTTGTTGCTATGCTGCACGGACTTCGACATATTCACTAAAGGATGATGGTTCAGTTACCGCTCTTCCTTCCTTCTGCAGCCCTTCAAGATGGAATTCAACTGCTTCTTGAATGAGTTCTATCACCTCTCTCTTTGTTTCTGCTGCAGCAACACAACCTGGAAGGTCAGGGATATACGCTCCATAGCTTTTCTCACCCTTTTCTATAACAACCATATACCTCATATTATCTTCCTTTCTATTTCAAACCTGCTTGTTTCAAAACACTATTGAGTGTTCCTGGTGGCATGTCAACATTCAGTTTACCTGCCACAGTAATTGTCCCTGTTTTTGTTCTATGGTTGAATTGTCTGTGACTTCCTTTTGTTCTATCTAATTGCCAACCGTTGTCTTCAAGTATTTTGATGATTTCTTTGACTTTCATTTACTTGTATCTTAACCCTCTTAAGCTTCACTACTTACATGCGAGTCTAACCATAAAAACAATCAACCTTTTAGCAAGAATCACAGAAACTTTCTGGTAATAATAACCAATGGAGACATGGTCATTATCTTTCTGGCTATATTCGGATACTTAGCAATGAATTTTAGCTCATCTACAGTCAGCGGTTTTTGGGTATGCACATTAGCATATCGAACCAGTTCCAATATCTTGTGTGCTTCATCCTCATTCTTGAATTCTATTTCCAATTTTTCATATACATTCTTAAACCCCTTGATTCCACTGTATTCGCCGGCTGTAATCTGTCTGCCTGTTTCAATTATTTCAGGCTCTCCACGGCCAAGTTCTTCAAAATCATATAATTCATAGTTTCGTCTGTCCTTTAAGGCACCATCTGCATGGATGCCGGACTCATGGGCAAAGGCATTTGCCCCTATCCCTACCTGATTAATAGGGATAGGTACCCCAAAGGCATAGGATGCATATGTTGATACCTTCCATGCATCGGATAGTTTTACCCGTTCATCAAGGATATATTTAGTATTCTCAAACCCGCT
Source organism: Candidatus Desantisiibacteriota bacterium (assembly GCA_016208205.1). Next base: position 2,374 of record JACQYP010000102.1, read on the forward strand.
TGAGTACCTTAAGGCAAGGATCGTGCCTACAAGGTCTGCATTGCCTGCCCTTTCTCCCATCCCGTTTATGGTCACATTTATATAAGCATCAACCCCGGCATCAATAGCCCCCTTTGCCCCGGCCACAGAACATGCTACAGCCATGCCCAGATCATTATGATAATGCATCTCTATAGGAATCTGTACCGCAGTGGCTAATTGATATATTCTTTCATAAGAGGTGAATGGGTCTTCATAACCTAAGGTATCACAATATCGTATCCTGTCCGCACCATTTTCCTTAGCAGCCTGAGCAAACTCTATCAAAAACTCTATGTCTGTTCTTGATGCATCCTCAGCATTAACGCCAACGGTTTTTATGCCGCTATCCTTTGCCTTTTTTAACGCACCAACCATTTTATCAATAAGATTGGGTTTGTTGGGATCATCCTTGGGGCTTCTTACCATGCGGTCGCCAAACTTACCCTTAGTCATCTGGACAGATGTTGACATAGAAATATTCAGATGTCTTACATTTGTCTGTTGCAGGGTATACTCAATATCCTCTTTTACCGCCCGACACCAGCCGCTTAGAATCATAGGGCTGATTACCCCCATCTCTGCCAGCTCAACATTTGCATTTAAGTAATTTTCCTCGTGATGAGTTACCGGAAATCCAAACTCACTCTGGTAGATACCCATCTCATTAAAATAGAGATTCAGCATAGTCTTTTGCAATTTTGCCAAGCCCAATCTGGATGTCTGCACCCCATCCCGATTGGTTACATCAAGAAGATAAATCTTGTTTTTCTTTTGCTCGTCACTGGAAACATTTTTTTTGCTCATTTTTCGTACCCCTTTTTGTTAATTTATAGATAGGATACCATACATTATGCTATTATGTCAATATATTTTTTTGCTGTATCCTGTCTGGAGCAAACACACCATAAATTTTTGCCGGATATTCCACTTTCTCCTGCCTCTCGTCGGCAGGGAACTGTCGTGACCATTTCCTACAGCACAGGTGCGAGATTGATTTTTGTCTGAATAGGGGCAAGATAGGCAACAGCTTTTTGCTTAAAGATAAGTACCATGGGCATTGTCTGACTGCCAAATTTATAGCTTGAAAGAGGGGTGATTAAGAATTTTTCTGTCTTGTCTGGAGAGATTATTGCTATTGGTCTTATTACTGCTTCAAAGCCTGTTCTTAGAGCAGCATACATTCTATCCAAAGATGTTATTTTCACATCTTTGCCAAATTGCTCTGCAAAACAAGGCAAATCATTCCTTTTGCCAATATAAATCACAAGATGGGTGGTATATTTATCTCGATAATGTGTCGCATAATACCTGCCTGTAGCAATATCTCCCGGCAAGATGACATCCATGGCTGTCGGATCCAGAGGAAGGTGTTCACCGCTTTCTTTCCAGATATCCATTGCCGACCTCCCATCCTTATCCATCTTTTGAAACACAGCATATCCATTATTTGTCATTAATTGGACTACCTTCCATGTAGCTGACTTCCAGCTTGGATCAATAAGCCCTATATCTAACATTAGTGAATCAACAGCATCCTCTTTGGAAAGCTTAGAGTAGTACTGTTTATTTAATATATCTGATATTCTCAAATAGCATATTGTTTCCTTTGGGTATTTTACCCCTGTATGGCTTGAAAGGGCAAAATTTATCGGGTCATTCGTTTCTTCAATTATCTTCTTTATAGCCATAACCTTTGATGAATATTCCAGCATCTCATTAACTGAGCGATATCCTAATTCCTCTGCTAATCTACTGATCCATTTTGCATAAAGCATTTGAACAGTAGCTGTACAGTTATATAGTCTTTTATTATTTGGAATATCATCAATAGATATATCCTGCCAAAACTTACTGATATATAACGGCAATGATTGCTTTGTCAGATTCTTAGGCTCAAGAGGAACATATGACGACTCTCTGTCAAGTGAGGCTTTTAATCTTATCGGCATGATAATTGATACAAATAATAGGCTGAAAGATATAAAGGTAATTAATATTATTCGATGGATATTAGACATGTTCATCACTCTTAATAAAAAAATCACAGATTGTGCCTCTGTTGAGTATACATCAGTAATATCGACAAATAGAGGAAAATGCTTTAATTTATTGCTTGGCAACAATTCTCGTAACCGTTCACCGCAGAGACGCCGAGTTCGCCGAGAATCGCAAGAGGACAAAAGGGAGACTATTGATAAATATGTTAAAGGACAATAAGTGATCTGCCGCCAAGTTCTTGGTCCATGAAGAATCTTGCAGCATACTTTGCGTCTCTGCGGTGAACAGATACCAAACTCATTAATTGCACAACTCGAAATTGTTTTCTATCCTGAACAGCATTATCTCCTTTTTTTGATAAACAGGAATGAGGTGCCCTGTCATGAATCTTTGATATATTTCTGCTTGTGATCTATTGTCCCAGTGGAAATAATCAAACTTTTGTGATAACCAGTCTGCACCTGTCTGATTATAAAGAATATGCGTAATCCCCTGCTGTTTCAGCCTCTTGCATACATCATATTCGTCCCTGCTTTTTTTGATTATTTCAACAATAATCGTTGTATCAAGATGAGAATTGCATAGAACCTTATGTTGGCAATAATAACTCCTTGTCTCCCCAATGAATAATATCTTACTGTCAATGGGCAGGTTATTGTTGATATATGTAACAGTTGAGTAATAATCAGCTATGACGGATTGCTCTTTGAGAAGCTGTTGCTCGGCTGCTTTATGAATACATTTCCAATAGGAGTTTACCCATATTGTTCGGCAGAGATGATAGGAATTCCAGAGGCAGCACAGGATAATTGCAGTAATTGATAGAAATCGCAAGAATTTGTTTTGTAACAAAAAAGAAGATGCAATATATCCGGTTATTATGGATAATATTCCCATACATGGCAAAAGAAATCTGTCAACAGGGGATGTATATAGCCAGATAAGGAAAAATAACAGGCAATAGGCAGAGAGCAGCTTAAATACTCTTGGTGTCTTGCGGATAAAAATGATGCCGGGCAAGAGTAATAAAAATACCGGGCATATTGCTACCCCCTTGCCTTTCCAGTCAAGGCACAATTGGTAGATACAGACAAAGGGTTTGAGATACAATGCAACCTGTGGACCATAGCCGACAGTCATTTCATGGATATATCGCATCTGATTGAACTCATTCCAGTTTATGCTGTTAAATAAAGGATACAGCATGGGATACACAGGATTGCCGGTATAAACAAAAGAGCGGATAAACCAGGGGAGATTGAGAATAAGAGGAATCAGCAATAGCAGGCTGAGATTAATAGACATGGACATAAATCCATGGTGACTCCGAATTCCTTCCCAAACAACACCAGCCATCAGTATTATTATGCAAATTCCACCAGTATACTTTACCCCTATGGCAAACCCACACATCAAGGCACACATAACCAACCATGGCTTTTTGCCTGTGGTTGTCCAGTTGATAAAGGCATAAACAGCCATTATCTCATAAAATACCAGCCCAAGGTCATTGAATGGCTGAACCATGATAAAACAAGCAAGCGGTATTGAGAAGAAGATTGCAAGGCTAAACCAGGCTGTTTCCTGTCCAAAATGCCTTTTTGCTAAGCAAAATATCCCAGCACCTGAAAGCAGACCAAACATTAAGTGGATAAACTTTGCCAGGGTGTCATTGCCAAGCAGTAACCCCATGGTAAACAACATCTCCATGTTCATGGAATAGTTGGAAAAGCAGATATAGGGGATATAATGAATGCAATGAGCCTGAATGTACTTTGCCGGCACAGCCAGATGATAGACCATGGCATCATAGGTCATGGTAGGAACAAGCACGAGAATGAGTAAAGGGAATAGGATTCCTGCAATCAACAGGATGAATTCCGCTTTAGCGGGTAAATTCAGCTTGAGCAACCGCATAAACTTGTCCTCGACTCTGATCAAGGATGCGGTTACTACGAACAATTTTCTTAAGTACAAGATGATTATCCCAGATAGTAGAATCCAGAATACCCATGGATATAATCCACCAATTATCCCTATGAATAGAGTAATCAAGGAAAGGCATCCAAACCCCAGGGCAAGGCAAAACAAGACATCCTCTAACCTTGATGTCAGCTCAAGCCTTGCAAGAAGCCGCTTAATGATAGTTTTACCCAGAGCATAAGAGGCAAGGCAGATGATTAGCAGCCATGTGATTTCAAACAACCTGAGATCATTGATAATAGCCATTTACAATAATATCATCCTTTTTTTAAGATTATGCAACTCATTGAACTACTGGCGTGTCAACCTTAAAATGACGGATAAGCATGTAGCAAGCACCTTCAGGTGCGTTTTAGCCTTGCCATATCTGGTCTGAATACCCTCACTACACATTCTCTCCCTCTCCTCATGGGAGAGGGACAGGGTGGGGATTGGGGGGCAAACTGTGCTGGTTCACCGTGAAACATAATTTTTCATTCAAAAAATAAGCTACTTTTTCTGTATTTCCGACTCCAGATACAGAAGGTTTTTTAGGCATAAAAGAAAGCTCAAGATTATCATATTAAGCACCCTTGTTCAGC
>JACQYP010000103.1 GCA_016208205.1 Candidatus Desantisiibacteriota bacterium
GGGGGAACCATATGTTTTTATTTGAACGACAGGTAAGTATATCCTTTATTATCTCTATTACTGTACATATTTGTCTGCTTGGGTTTGCATACAGTACTCATGTTCAATCCTGCCAGCAGACTGTAATTATTACTGATGTAGAGTTGCTTGAACCAATGCCATTAGAGGAAGAGATGCCGACTGTAGAGGAAAAGGCAAGGGTAATGCCCTTCTGGAAGGCACCTGTGCAGGCAACCGTTAACCTGTTGAAAAAGATAAAGCTTATCCCGCTTGAACCGGAAAAAGAGGCGGAAAAGGCATTGGATATTGAAAAAGCACCCAGAATTCATGCTCCATTAATAAAAGAGGAAGAAAAACCAATTGAAAAACCAATTGAGATAAAGGATGAGTTTAAGAAAAAAGCATTAACCAAGTTGTATGAGGAAAACGGGGAAAAACTTCCCAATATAATAGAATTGCCAAAGAAAAATATCAGCCTTGAGAGGAAACCTGTTCAGAGCCTGATCGTTACACCAGAGAAATCTATTCAATTAGAAGAGGTTGGAGAAAAACAGGTAGAGATAAAAAGGGTAATCAGACCAGGAAGGCCTGTATCTGAAAATTTCAGACAAATACCAGAAGAAACCATTCACCCTGAACAATTATTGGAAAAAAAGGAACGAGCTCCGGGGAAAAGGGTGATACCACTCTCTTCGACACAGCAAGAAAGGAGTATGGTGAATTTGCAGGAAAAACAGGAAGCAAAACCTATCGGTATCGTGGAAAAGAAAAGGGTTGTTGTTGTGCCATTGCAAAAAACATTTATGCCGCCAGAAGATGAGCCAGAAAAAAAGGCTTCCATTGCCATCGAAAAAAAACCGGTAAAAAAGCCGGCAGCACCAAAACCTATAGTCAAACCAGAGATAGAAGAGATAGCAGAAGAACCAAAAGAGGTACAACCAATAGAGGATAAACTTAAAACCCTGAAAAAAGAGGGTGCATCGACTGTAAGTATTATAGGTCCCCTATCTAAACGACCAAAGATAAGGTCTCCTCGACCTGAATATCCTGACTGGGCTGAGAAAAAAGGGATTGAGTCGCAGGTTGTTATCTACTTTACGGTTACCCCTGATGGTATGGTTAATTCTGATGCCTTTGTTGAACAGACTTCCGGATATGCCCAATTGGATCAATTAGCCTTGCAGGCATTAAAGGGATGGAGGTTTGCACCATTGCCAATGGATGCAGAGCAGAAAGACCAATGGGGAAGGGTGACATTCAGGTTTGTATTGCAGTAGAAGGGGTAATGTCAATACTGTCCGGCACAATTCTTGCTTGTGATTTTAGGTATTAACCTGAAATTGGTAAGTTGTCAATTTCAGAATTAAATTACCCAAAAACCGTTAACACAAGCAAGAATAAGATGTTTGTTTTTGAGGATATAGAGGATA
>JACQYP010000108.1 GCA_016208205.1 Candidatus Desantisiibacteriota bacterium
AGACGGAGAGGCAGTGGTTATGGTATAAGTGTTTCCAAAGTGAATGGTTATACTCCCATCATTATCAAAACCTACACCTTGGACAGTGACTAAGATTCCGACAGGACCTGAGGTTGGACTAACCATAATGATATAGGCACCAGTGATGGTAAAAATGGTGGTGTTCAAAACATCGGAAGAGGTGCTGACAGTGATTACCTTAGTTCCCCAGCTTTGAGTATTCACTCTGAAGGTTAAGCTGAATGTTCCATTATTATTTCCTGCAGTAGTGGTTATGGTCTGATGCGTACCAAAATCTATACGGACTGTCCCTGTGCCAAAGCCTGTGCCAGTGATGGTAACAAGGGTAGAGACAGAGCCGTCTGGAGGATTGAGGGAGATTATCTTTGAGAGAATGACAAAGGTTGTTGTGTCTCTATAATAGCTTTGTCCTGATATATATAAAGATAGGTCTGTTACAGTAATGGTCTTTGAGGAATAAGGTTGGGTATTTACACAAAATGTTACACTAAAGGTTCCATTCTCTGTTGATGTGGTGGTAGTTATAGTTTGGCTTGTGCCAAAGTCTATCTGCATCACACTCCCTGAACCATAGCCATTACCTATCAGGGTGATGGTTGTTCCGACTGTACCACTTCTTGGATAGAACTCAATGAGCTTACTCAAAATCTGAAAACTTGTGGTAAGAGAGTTGCCCTCATTCCCATCCCTTGCGGTTATTACTTTTGTTGTAGCAGATTGAGTGTCTATCTGGAAGGTGGTGCTGAATGTTCCATTTGTGCTGGCTGTAGTAGTGGTTATGGTCTGATGTGTGCCAAAGTCTATGGAAACAGTTGAGCCAGAGCCAACACCCCGACCTTCAATAATGATTATAACTCCAATATAGCCTGAGATTGGAGTAAGAAGGGTGATGTCGCCTCTGATGGCAAATTCAGTAGTGCAGGATTGATCTGAACCCAAGCCTGTAGCGGTTATTATCTTGGTGTTAAAAGATTGGCTATTGACACGGAAGGTGGTGCTGAAGGTTCCTGATAGGGATGCTGTGGTGGTGGTAATGGTATAGTGTGTACCAAAGTCTATTTTTATGGTCTCAGTTGCCTTGAAGCCTATGCCTTGCAGGGTGACTATACTTCCAACTACGCCAAAGGTCGGATTAACAACTGTAATCCAGGCACCGGTGATGAAGAAGGTTGTGATTACACCATTTTCGTTCTTGGTGATATTCTTCTCCCTTGTGGTTGAAGCGGTTATCTGCGTAGTTCCATAGGGCTGGGTGCTAACCCTGAAGCTCGTTGAGAATGTGCCTGATGGGGTTGATAGGACTGAGGTTATGGTCTGGTGTGTGCCAAAGTCTATGCGAACTGTCTGACTGCCATCAAAGCCAACACCCATCACCGTAACAAACTCCTTGCCCACAGCACCTGAAATAGGGCTGACCAATATGATATAGGCGCCTGTTATCTCAAAGGTAGCGTAACTCTCTTCTGCCGCCTCCCCAACTTTAGTCGTCATGGCTGTAATCCCTTTTGTACCTGAGAATTGGGTATCTATTCTAAATGTAGCTGAGAATGTCCCATTTGAACTTGATGTTGTTGTGGTTATAGTCTGATTTGTGCCAAAGGAGATACAGACGGTTGTGCCACTATGGAATCCTGTGCCGGCAATGGTAACAAGTGTGGAGACAGAGCCTTGTGATGGAACAAGCAGGGTTATATATGAACCCTGTATCCGAAAGATGGTTGTTTGACCTGAGTAGTCCTTGTAGATATTGAGTTGATTGGGGCTTGAAGCTGTTATTTGAGTAGAACCTGAAGGCTGGGTATCAACCCGGAAGGTTATGGAGAATGTTCCTGAAGGAGACGGAGAGGCAGTGGTTATGGTATAAGTGTTTCCAAAGTGAATGGTTATACTCCCATCATTATCAAAACCTACACCTTGGACAGTGACTAAGATTCCGACAGGACCTGAGGTTGGACTAACCATAATGA
>JACQYP010000109.1 GCA_016208205.1 Candidatus Desantisiibacteriota bacterium
ATCCGAGATTACCCTTTGCCTGAGCATAGCCGTATCCAATCCCTTCTGACAAATATTAATTGTTCTCATCGCACAGGTTGCTTCTAACATTTTTATCCCTCTTTACTCCCTTTTTTATTTATCGACAGCAGGATAGAAAAACTTAAATTGTAATCGCTCAGGTTGTAGGTTTACGGTTTACAGTTTTCTGGTTTTCCAACCTCAAGCCGTGAACCTTGGAATTGAGGCATTAATGGGTTTTGGTTGCCTCAACCCTGCCTTCCTTGTAATGAGTCAGTGAATGGTAGGCAGCACCAAGATGTCATTGCGAGGAGCTACTGCGACGAAGCAATGACGATAAAACGGCATCACGGATGCCTTGGTCCAAATGTCGTCGCCCACAGCTTCTCGCAATAACACACAGACACATTAAACGGACACGGAGGACGATTTCTGATTATGCCCTCACCATTCACTGACCTATTACCCTGCCTTTTACTTTTTTATTGACTCCAAGCATTAATTCTGCTACAATACCTCTGTTAATTTACAAAATGAGATATGGTGACATGTATGAAACGCAATATCAAGCTTTGCCTGCAATATGATGGGACAAACTATTATGGCTGGCAAAAACAATCTAACAGGGTTACCGTGGCAGGGGTATTGGAGCAGGCTATCCAAAAGGCTACCGGCGAAGAGGTAAGGATTTTCGCTGCCAGCCGGATAGACGCTGGAGCACATGCCTATGGACAGGTGGTGAATTTTCAAACAGATGTAACATGGGATACCTCTGTTTTTCCAAAGGCAATAAATCATAATTTACCAGGTGATATTGTTGTTTATGATGCCTGCCAGATGCCTGTTGATTTTCATGCCCGATTTTCAGCATCATTTCGCAGATACCGGTATTTGATATTAAACTCACGGTTTTCTTCACCCTTTTACCGTAATTATGCCTGTTTTTTTTCTCATAAGCTTGATATAGACAGAATGGTAGAGGGAGCTGCATTCCTTGTAGGCAAACACGACTTTGCCTCATTTTGTACAGAGTCAAAAAACATAGAGAACACTGTCCGCAGAGTAAGCCTGCTGTCAATAGAGAAGAAAAAGAGCCTTTTTGGCGAAAGCAGCAATTCTGATAGAAATAACTTTATCAGCATAGACATAATTGCTGATGCCTTTCTTTATGGGATGATACGAAGTATTGTCGGGATATTGATTGATGTAGGCAGGGGAAGGAAATGTATTCAGATGGATGTAGTATTAGGAAATGTTTCTGCCAATCTTAACCGCAGCATGGAGCTAATCGGTCAGATAGCAGCAGATAAACCGGATATTATCTGCTTACCTGAGCTTTTTACTACCGGCTATTGCTTACATGAGGCAAAAAGGCTTGCAGAGCAGGTACCGGGCGAGACAACACGCATGTTGTCTCAAAAGAGCCGTGAGATGGGGTGTTTTTTGATTGGTGGAAGCATCATAGAGCAAGAAGGGGATAATCTCTACAATACATCAGTGGTATTTAACCGCTCAGGGGAGGTTGCTGCCAAATATCGCAAGATGCACCTGTTTGCCCCGTTTGAAGAAGACCTGTATTTGGTGCCTGGCGATAAGACTGTAGTGATAGATATCGAAATATGCAAGATTGGGGTAATAATCTGCTATGATTTGAGATTCCCTGAGCTTTTTAAGGAATTATCGAATGCTGGGGCAAAGATAGTCTTTGTAGTGGCAGAATTCCCCAACCCAAAACTATCTGACTGGAAAACCCTGCTGATGGACATGGCAAAGGATAATAATATCCATGTTGTTGGGGTTAATCGAATCGGCAGTGATGAGAAATCAAGTGCCAGAGGTGCTACCTCTGCCAGAGATGCTATCTCCTTTTTTGGACACACACTTATTTCCTCACCCTCTGGTGAAATAAAGGGTGAGATGGGAGGATATGAGGGGGTGATTGTGGTTGATGTTCTGGTGTAAAGTGTAAAGTGAAAAACGAAAAGTGAAAAGTAGAAAAATGGAAAGGAAAAATGGGTCAGCAGCAGTAGACAACACCTCAGCGTCATTGCGAGCGTCATTGCGAGGAGCTACTGCGACGAAGCAATCTCACTGCGATGAGATTGCTTCGTCGCAGTAGCTTCTCGCAATGACGGGTTGGTAGTGTGCTGGTTCACCGTGAAACATAATTTTTCATTCAAAAAACAAGCTACTTTTTCTGTATTTCTGTTTCAGACACAGAAGGTTTTTTAGGCATAAGAGAAAGCTCAAGATTATCACATTA
>JACQYP010000099.1 GCA_016208205.1 Candidatus Desantisiibacteriota bacterium
GACAGACAGGAATGTCTGTCCTACATACCAACCAATCAATCCACCCTAAAAGCCCTTCCTTAGTTTTGCATGAAACCTCAAATATCTGCTTTGAGGAAAAACCTGTCTGCAATACATCTTCCTTAAATGTGTTGACATTAAACCCAAAGACCTCCAGCAGGTCAATCTTATTAAGCAGGACAGCATCTACCACCCGGAACATTCCAGGATATTTTTTTGGCTTATCATCACCTTCAGGCACACTCGAAACCACTACCCTTGCTGATTCCCCCAGCCTGAAGCCTGCCGGGCAGACAAGGTTGCCTACATTCTCGATAAAGAGCAGATCAATCTTAGTCAGGTCAAGATGGGTAAGAGCCATTTTTATCATTTGAGCATCAAGATGGCATGCCCCTTGGGTATTTATCTGAACCACCGGCACACCGGTTGCATGGATCAACTCAGCATCATGAGTAGTAGCAATATCGCCCTCTATTACCCCTATATTAAGCTCTTGTCCCAATGCCTCAATGGTTTTCAGCAAGAGTGTTGTTTTGCCTGCACCAGGCGAGCCCATGACATTGACCACAAACACATGATTATCGCTAAAAACACATCTGTTTTCATCAGCGATTTGCTCATTTCCTTTCAAAACCGAGGCTGCTATTTCTATTACCTTCATCAGTCATCCACCTTACGGGCAGACACATAGGTCTGCCCCTACCACCCATTCTATCAGTCATCTACCTCTATCGATTCAATCTCTATCCCAAATGGGTCTTTGTCCGTCTGTGTAATACTTAACCCTGCCCCTTCAGCCATACTCTCCTGAGCCATACATGAGAATACAAACCGGAGTGAATCATGATTGATACAAGCATACTCACCTAATTTTAACCTGATGCGAGTAATCTTAGCCGCATTGTTTTGCATGGCTGTATCAATAGCCATATCAAGTATGGATTGAGCAATTGCTGCCTCATGCATTATTTCACCTACCATATTTCACGCAAAGGTTGCAAAGTTCTCGCAAAGGACGCAAAGAATATTCAGGTAGGTAGGCTGTAGGTTGTTAGACTGTAAGGATAGCCACCAGTTTCATCCTAACACTCTACAACTTTGCGTCCTTTGCGTTAGATCTGTTTATCATCATCTATTCCACCAATTCCACATAGATGCAAATATCATCAGGTCATAAAGGTCTACCTTGCCATCTACAGGAGAAATGAGGGTTGGCACGACTCCAACGCACTCAGCAGACCCCAGATCAGCCTTGGAATCCTTAGTATTCCAGTAGTATGAAAACCACATCAGGTCATTGAAGTTGATCAGATTATCAGGTGTCTGGCTTCCATTTTGTCCAAAATCACCAAGCAGTTTAGTGGTTAATTCCAGCATACCACACCTATCATTCCATTTTGCATCCTTAGCCGTAATCCTTATTTTTTCAGGCCGGCTGAAAGAAACAGAGGCTGTTGCCACGCCATTTTTCATCATAAGCACACTCGGTATAACCCCTCCAGTCTCACTTGTCAGGGTAATTGTGCCCTGATAATTTGGCAGGAGTTGATTATTCCCATCCATTGCCTGAATCCGAACGGTTGTTGCTTTTCCAAGCATAGTGTCCGATAGAGCAATCTCAAGATAGATAACAGCTATCGTACCAATGGAATTCAACCTTCCGGGTGTGCCATTGAACGCAGTACTTGTGCCCCAGTTTTCATCATCTGCTCCGCCAACACGAGAATCTCCAATATTTATTGTGATTGGGCTTATCCTTTCCAGGGTGTATCCGGTACCATCAGCACCATTCTTGTCCCACTTGAGATTGTAGGTGACAGAGTCCTGATACTCATGCTCGGCATCCTTGAGGTGGACGGCCAGATTTTGTGGAGGGGTAGCAGCGTTGGATAATAAGGAGTAGCCATATTGATCCTTAGCTACCCTGATAATGGGAACAATATCTGATATCTCAGGGTGTGTGCCCCGAAAATCTTGTGCTGTGGTCAAGAGTAGATACCCATAGGGACTGATAACAGTTCCGCTTGCAAACACAGTATCCTCATCAATCCCAAAACTCCAGTTGCTCACATCAACCGTTTGGTCTGTTGTGTTATACAGTTCAGCAAACTCCTGGGCTTCATCAGTTCCCTGTGGATTCGGATGCAGCTCATTGATAACTATGCCCTTGCTTGCTATATTTGTCCAGAGCTTAAGCCCCTGCTTCCTTGCCTCAACCTCTATGGCTTCCCACTCAAGAAAGTTCAAACAGTCATTCTTGATAAAGCATCTGGTTGCCAGCCCTTGAGCCAAAAGCTTGGTATTAAAAATCTCATCGTTTAAGATTATTACCCCGAGGGTACGATGATACATATCCTGCGTTTGACTTCCATTATTTGAGACAAGCAAGGACACGGTTTGATTCAGCAGCATATTTTTTGTAAAATCCATTGCCTCTACTGCATAAGGTTCATCGGTCGTATGTTTAGTCGGCTTTGCTGTCTCAGGCGTGTTTATTCCCAGAAATCGAACCGTAATGGTAGTGGTTCCTTCAGCAGGAAAAATCTTAACCGTATCCCCATCTGTTATGCTTGTTACCGTCCCCTTTATCAGATTACCCTTGTCAAAATATACAAGCTCTTCGCAAAATGCAGGTGCAACAGTCGCAAATATCATCGAAAGCACAATAAATAATCTCAAACCGCAAATCCTCCCTTGGGTGATGAGTGCGTTCAGGGGAACGCACCCTACATCTGGTCATTCTCGTAGGGCTCGTTTCCCTAAACGAGCCTTACTGCCTCAACCAACCCATCCATAGTATACTCTTTAGCCACCATATCCACCTTCAGGTTGTTATCTACAGCTGCCCTTTGGGTTATGGGTCCAATACAGGCTATTTTCACACCAGAGAGGTAGGTTTGTATATCCTCACCATCAAATATTGAGCAAAATCCGCAAACGCAGGATGAGCTGGTAAAGGTAATAACATCTATCCTGTGTTCGACAAGCAGTTGCTTTATGCGTTCACTCTGGCAGTGAATGCTCTGATAGGCTGTAACTATATGAGGTATGGCTCCTTGTTTTATCAAGCCATTCTCCAGCACATCTCTGGCAACTTTTGCCCTGGGAATCAAGATGTGCTTGCCATTCATGTCATATTCCTTCAAGCCCTCAACCAATGCCTCAGCCACGAACTCATTGGGACAATAATCAACGGTAAGGCAATATTTTTCAACCTCCAGCCTTGTTTGTGGACCAATAGCAGCTATCTGTATCCCATGTAATTCCCGGATATCCATACCACACGACTTGAACCTCTGCATAAAATATATTACCCCATTGACACTGGTAAATATCAGCCATTGGTATTCCCTTATCTTTTTAACAGCAGCATCTATTTCCTCAAATGACTCCGGCGGCAGGATTTTGATGGTCGGCTGTTCATAGACAACTGCCCCAAGGTCCTGCAATCTTGAGCTGACCTTATGTCCCTGATATTCATGCATCTGAGAGGTTGGACGGGTAACAAGTATCCCTTTGCCAAAAAGCGGTTTATTCTCAAACCATCTCAGCTTTTCCCGCAATTTGTTTTCTGCCTGTTTGTTGTCCCATGGCAAATTACAGCAACAGGGGTATCGGGGCTTTTACCCAACTCAAGCAGTTTTCGGGCAATCTCCTGTAGGTTACTTACACCCATCAGGATGACAATGGTTTCAATCCCGCAAATACTTTCCCATGGAACGGTCATCTTGTCTATGGATTCGTGACCGGTAACTACACAGAGGCTTGAAGCACACTCCCTATGTGTAACAGGAATACCCGCATAAGCCGGTACTGCTATGGCTGAGGTTACCCCTGGGACAACCTCAAAGGGTATCCCATGCTCAATCAAAAACAATGCCTCCTCTCCACCCCTGCCAAACAAGAATGGGTCCCCACCCTTAAGGCGTACCACCATTTTACCTTCTTTTGCCTTATCCACCAATAATTGATTAATCTCCAATTGTTTCAGGGTATGTTGTCCAGCCTTTTTACCTACATAGATTATTTCTGCATCAATTCCGGCAAAAGAAACAACCTCCTCCCCAGCCAGATAGTCATAAAGAATAACATCTGCCTCACTTATATATCTTTTTGCCTTCAGGGTTAAAAGCCCCACATCTCCGGGACCAGCACCGATTAAAAATACCTTGCCAGTATGCATTGTTTATAGTTCTCCTCTGTAAATATTTCGACCTGTGCAAACGGAATTCACTTTATTGTAACAGATTTTTATTTATTGTCAAGGCTTTTTTAATGGACCGTGTTGCTCCAGACAATAGGAGCGGCAGCCAAATTAGCGGTAATGGGTCAGTGAACGGTAGGGATTATTAACTGGTGAGGTAGTAATCGTTCAGATGGTCCGACAGTCTGCAGCAATTCTAACTATGAACCGCAGAGGCGCAAAGACGCAGAGAAGATATAAAAATGAGCAATATAAATAATGAAAATGTGAAGATTTTAGTGCAAATTTCAATATAAATTCATCTCCCTATCCCCGGCTATCTCCATTATCTCCTTTTCTTACATATATTTCTCTGTGTCTCTGCACCTCTGCGGTTCACAATGAGAATTACTTAATGCTATATTTTTTATTTGACTTATTCCTCAACTTAATGTATAATATAGTTATATATTAACAAAAAGGAGTACCTATAACCATGGAAGATATTATCCTGAAATGTATTGGGGCAGTATATCTGGGTGTTGAAAAAGAGGGTGATACATGGCTTGGCAGGCTGGCTGGAGAGCTTACTATTTGTGGTGAAGGGAATCTACGGCTTACTAATAAAGGTATCTTTTTCAATAGATGGCTTCCGCCAAAAGAATTTTTTATCCCTCTGAATCGTATTACCCAAGTAGAATTGGGGATAACACATCTATTAAAACCTATCTTTCCTGGAAGGGTATTGAGAATATTCTATCATGAAAATAATGGAGAAAGGCTGATATTCGGAGTGTGGATGGGTACCCGTGAAGGACAAAAATGGAAAGAAAAAATTGAAAGAAAAATATTAGAGACAATAAATTCTGCATAATAGCTACTCAGGTTCACGGTTCAAAGGTTCAAGGTTCAGGGGTTAAGGGAGCAAACCATCAACCGTGAACCGTGAACGATAACCCGAGCAGCTACTTTTATCTTAACTTTTCACTTAACAGCTATATATTCACAGGCAAGGTTATTATGGACAAACTTCACCACCTAAAGATTACTGATATTCTGATTGAAGAAGGGCTTATTACTAATGCCCAGCTTGAAGAGGCTGTTCAAAAGCAAAAGGATACATCGGTTAGCTTAGAGGAAATACTTATTAAATCTAATATGGTAGATAAAAATACCATTATGACGATAAAAGCCGATTTAACCCACACCAAATACATAGACATCGTTTCCTATTCCGGATATGACGAGTTTGCTCATCTGCTTTCAGAGGTTATATGTCGGAGGTATCATCTCATATGTATAAATAAGATAGGAAATAGACTCTCCTTAGTGATGTCCAACCCTTTAGATATCTTTTCCCTGGATAATTTAAGGCTTGTCAGTGGCTATGAGATAGAGCCATTGCTTGGTTATGCCCCTGATATTGATTTAACAATAAATCAGATCTTTGGTTATCCTGAGCTGCCGGAGGAGGCTATTGAAGAGCCGAATGAGGAAGATAAGAATCTTCAAAATATTGCGAGTGCAATGTCTGGCTTAGAGATCCAGATAGAGAAAAAAAAGAAAGAAGAGGCACCTGTTATCATTGATACCCCGCTTATTCGGTTGGTAGATGGGATAATTATTCAGGCTATAGAAAAAAAAGCCAGTGACATCCATATCGAAGCATTTGAAAATATCATGAAGGTAAGGTATCGTATTGATGGGATTATGCAGGAGATTATGAAATTTTCCAAGTCTTTGCAGCCATCCATTATCTCCAGAATTAAGATTATGTCCGGGCTCAATATTACTGAAAAAAGACTCCCCCAGGATGGACGACTTAATATAATTCTCAAGAAAAAGGCTATTGATATGCGTATCTCTATTCTGCCCACCATTGCTGGAGAGGGGGTGGTTATTCGTATCTTAGATAGATCGAGTATCACCTTAGGTCTTGATGAAATTGGTTTATCCCCAAACATAGCAGAAGGTTTCAAGGCAGCTGTCTCTCAGTCAAATGGAATGGTTATGGTAACAGGTCCTACCGGCAGTGGAAAAACTACCACCCTGTATGCTGCCCTTAATACATTAAATGCTCCAACAAAAAAGATAGTTACTGTTGAAGATCCGGTAGAATATTACCTTGATGGAATTAATCAGGTACAGGTTCGTCCTAATATAGGATTTACCTTTGCATCGGGTTTAAGGGCTTTTTTCAGACAGGATCCGGATATCATCATGGTTGGTGAAATTCGTGACTTTGAAACTGCCCAAACAGCTATTGAGGCTGCCTTAACCGGACACTTAGTTCTGAGTACACTGCATACCAATGACGCTGTGGGTACGGTTACCAGGCTTATGGATATGGGTATAGAGCCATTTCTCATTTCCTCTACCTTGCGTTGTGTTCTTGCCCAACGATTGATTAGAGCCAATTGTTCTCGTTGTAAAGAGCCGATCAATCCATCCAATACCCTCTTGAGACTTATGGATAAAATGAATATACCGCTTCCTGATAATGTCTCGCTATTTAAGGGTAAGGGATGCAAGGCATGTCATGAAACCGGATATAAAGGGAGAATCGGCATATTTGAACTCTTGACTATGTCCACGGAACTTGAAGACATGATTGCAAATAGATCTAGTGGAACCCAGATGCTGGAAGTAGCAAAAAGACATGGCTTAAAAACATTGCTTGAGGATGGGATAGAAAAGGTGTTCAGTGGATTAACTACTATTGAAGAGGTCTTCCGTGTAGCACAAGGGTGAGTAGAATTAACAATTAACAATTAATACAGACCTCGTGATTCCACATATGAAATGCAGCTAATTTTTGGACACATTCAGCTCAAAAACAAGCTACCTCAAGTAACTAAGTACTTAAGATACAGCATATCATGGTATATATTGGTAGTCCCAAATGTCCAATTAAATGATCGCATGGGTGATCTTATCTTAAGCCTGCCGGCCATATCTGCCCTTAAAGACAGCTATCCTCAATCGCATCTTGGGATTTTGATCCAGGAGTATACCCGGGACATCTTGTGGAATAATCCAGCCGTAGATGAAATAATTATTGACAGGGGACAAAATATATTTGAATTGGCACATCAAATAAGGGGGAAAAACTTTGATATGGCTGTGATCATGTATCCGAGCTGGCGAAATGGATGGCTCTGTGCTTTAAGCAGGATTCCTTATCGGATAGGGACAGGGTATAAACCTGTGGGGATATTATTTAACAAAAGGGTCTATATTCATCGTACAAAAGTGATGCATCATGAGACAGATTATTGCTTAAGGTTGGCAGAAGCAGCTGAAGCGTCCTCACTTCAGGCACAGTTAACTGACAAAAGTGCTGCCTCAAAAAGAGATATCCCCTTATGGATAAAGGATGAGGACAAGCTATATGCCCAATTATTACTGAATAAGTTCGAGCAGGGGCAAGGGCAGGGACAATCATTTTTGATTGGCATTCATCCAGGCAGCGGCGGCTCAGCATTGAATTGGAGTAAAGAGAGCTATGCCAGGTTGATTGATAGCTTGAGCGAAAGGTATGAGACAAGGGTGGTGATAAGCGGCAGCAGTCAAGAGTATGACAGAATCGAACAAATAATCTCAAGGACACACACTAATCCAATTAATCTGGCCGGGCAGACTAATCTGGGACAACTCATGGCTCTTTTCTCCTTTTATCACCTTTTCATTGGACCAAGTACCGGACCAATGCATCTTGCAGCTGGGCTTGGGATACCGGTCATAGCCCTATTCCCTCCCCTACCCTCTCAGTCTCCGGACAAATGGGGACCTTCCGGCAAAGGGCATGTGATTCTTAAGCCAGAAGGGATAACATGCTGCTTGCGAAGATGCAAAAAAGAAAGG
This sequence comes from Candidatus Desantisiibacteriota bacterium, assembly GCA_016208205.1. Next base: position 8,048 of record JACQYP010000099.1, read on the forward strand.
TGTAGTGAGTATAATTGTATGGACAAGATTACTGTTGAACAGGTACTGGATAGGATAACAATTCGTAATTACTCAGCCGCAGATTAACACAGATTAGCGAAGCTAAAGCTTCGCACTACATACAATAACTATGTTCTCGTAAGATTTTTATGCAGTCTAATGTGTAATCGATCTGCCTGCGCAATTTACCGCACAGCCGATTATACCGCACGGAAGGCATCTTATTCTTTCTTTACTATATCACTGAGCGCTTTGGTCTTGTCTGCGCTGCCTGAGCTGGAACCGAAGAAGTAGGAGACGACCTGAGTAGCAACCGTGGTAAGAGCACCGAGAATGTAGATGACTATGTCTTTCATCTGAGGGTTCTTCTCGAAAATCGTGAGGCTTTTGTCACTAAATACAATATACCAGTACATAAAGAATGTTAGTCCTATGATGCTGATGGCGAGTATCGAGTGAACATTTTTGGACATCCAGCTTGCGTGTTCGGATTCCTGTACACGGCTCTGATTCTCACGGGCACTGGCGGTGTCGGCGAGGTAAGCTTGTTTTTCCTGCAATCCAATGGTAGCCATTTCGACTTCATATTGCATCTTAGCCTTGGTAATTTCGTTTTCAAGGGCCTTCCGTTCTTCATCAGAGGTGACATTTTTGTCAATCGCATTGCCGACTGCTTCAACAATGGATGTTGCCCCGGCGCTGAATAGATTGGTTAAAAAATTAGCCATAATTATACTGCCTCCAATGCGCGCCTAACCCAACCAAAAAAGAATTTTTTGCTTTCCTTGCGTTTGTCGCAGATGCCGACATAACGGGCAATCTTGTTTAACGCAAAGACCGCAAGAAAGGTGCGCGGGTCGTCGGAATTGATCTTTTGAATGGTTACAGGGCCGATAACTCCATCAGGTTCCGCACTGACGGTAATCTGCGCAAGTTTAGCACTGATAATATGACCGGCATTGACAGCAAAGTCAAAGATCGATTCAGCTATGTGTTGATTTTCGATCTCATCCCCGCGAATTTTGTCCCAGTAGTTGACCTCATAGAAAGCTTTGATCTTTTCCTGCAATTGGACAGTGCTGTCAAGATTAGCAGGAAAGTTCTTTTCATTTTTCATCATGTCGATGATAACCCAGCCATCCCATTTGGAATTCATCTTGCGTGCAATGCCTTTATAGGTTTCGCCACCAGGATCTTGTGGGTCGTTGCCATACCCTCCCTCGGCTTTCATAGTCAGTGCAAATGCTGCTGTGAAATCAGCCATAGTGCCTCCTAAATTCGGTTGGGAAAAACCGGAATAGAACAGAAAATGAAATTATAAATAATCCCATAATATTATAACATAATTCAAAGGATATTGTCAAGAAAAAAATTAATTTGTAATCGTTTAGTTAGAAATTTTGACACGGATTGCACAGATTAACACAGATTTTTTTATATCTTTTGTAATAATCTGCGTAAATCCGTGTTATCCGTGAAATCCATGTCAAAAAAAGTAACCGCAAACTTTCACACTAAAACGCTCCTTTTGACATAGATAAAGTCTGTAAAAAATAGCCACAGGGGTGTCCCATATCCTTCAGGGAATAAAATAAACCTTTTTTTAGCCAGTCGTTATCAGGATGAATGAGCCAGCCCTGGACACATAAAGATTTACTCTCGCTTTTCCTCTCCACCCATATATCGGTTGAAATATTTTGAAATATTTCAAATATCGTAACTACTCAGGTTGTCTGGTTCACGGTTAGTCACCTTACGTTCTTCATATTCCTTGAGATCCACGAGTTACCAAGCCTCAATATCTTCAAATCGTTCAATTCCCTGCATTCGCAGGGACAAGCTTTATCGCTCTTCAACCTTGAACCGTGAACCTTTGAACCATGAACCTGAGTAGTTACAAATATTGTGGTATTTTTGAAAAAATCAACCTTGACTTTTTTGAAAATTTCTGGTATATTAATAAGCATTCAACTATCAGGTAACTACTCAGGTAGGCTTGTCCCTGTGAATACAGGGATAGGCTGTAGGCAGGAAAAGATTAGGGAAATAAAAGAGGCTGTATGCCCTTAGTTCATAATTCCTTCCTACCTAATAGACTAACAGCCTTCAGCCTAAACACCTGAGTAATTAATCAAGGAGATTATAATGGCAGAAGATTATCAGGTTTCTCCTGAGCTTATGGAATTGACAGAAGAAAAATTAGAAAAGATTGGGCAGGAACATATTCGAATAAGTGGTAGTAACTATTTCAGAGAAAATCGAGTAAAGAATCCGATGGTCTGGGGGAAAACCATTGTTGGTGAGATTGGTGGAAGTAGCCATGAAGCATACAAGATACAAGTAGATGTAACAGAAGAAAAGATTACAAGCACTTGTAATTGTCCTTATAACGGTAATTATTGTAAACATGCCTTTGCCCTCCTCTATGCATGGATACGGGCACAAAATACATTCAAACGATTAGAAAACATTGAATTTATCCTTTCTAAAAAGTCTAACTATGAATTAACAACAATCCTTTTGGGAATGGTGAAAAAGGATCCACGCGTAATTCAAGAGCTGCATATTGATGAAAAATATCTCTATGAAACATCTCAGGAAAAGAGTAAAAGATACGAAGACTTTTATCGTGTTTCCTCACAGGGTATTCAACAAACGCAAGAACTCCTTGAAAGGCTAAAAAAGTTTTATAGTACAGCTGCTAATTATATGAATCAGGAAAATTATCACGATGCGGCAAAGGTATTACAAGCAATTATCCTGAAAGGACTTGAGAAATATAGTGAGGTTGATGACTCTACAGGAATATTGAGTGATTTTCTGGAAGAGTGTATTCGTCTTTATTCCGGATGTCTGTCCAGAACATTAAAAACCCTTGAAGAAAAAAAGGATATTTTTAAGCAGATATTTGAGCTCTATATCAAGGAAATACATGGATTTGCTCACTCCATGATGGAACTGATTGCAGGTAACTGTACCGTGCACTTAGAGTATCAGTTCGTAGAAGAGATGTGTAAGGGAAGATTAACAGGTTTTTATGAACCAAATCAAGTGATTGAACACGAGACCCGTGAAAAGATAATTGAGCTTTTGTTGGAATTATATCATCGGGAAGGCAAGGATGATAAGTTTCTCAGCCTTGCTAAACAAGAGATTAATTCCTGGCACATCTGCTTGCGGTTGTGTGATAAATTAGAGTCATTAAACAGGATAGATGAAGCTGTACGATACTACAAGCGAGCCGTTGAAGAAGGGACAGGAAAATATCCAAAACTGCTTATGCAAAAGAAACTGGCAGAATTGTATGAAAATCATAATCAAAAGGAAAAAGCCCTTGAGACCTATATCTCTTATTTTGACGAACGGGATGATCTCGAAATCTATGAAAAGATAAAAAAACTATCCAATGAACTCCAAACATGGGAAAATGTCAGAAATAAAATGCTTATTTCCTTAAGTAAAGCTGGAAAATGCCATACCTTGATAGATGCCTTGCTTAAGGAAGGGGATATTAATTCATGTATCAAGCTGGCAATGATGCCAAATCAATCAACAAAGGATATTGACAAGGTAGCAGATGCAATAAAAACTGTCAGGCCAAAAGACTCGATTACGCTCTTCAAAAAGCTTATTAATTATTATATTTCCCTGAAACGCCGCGAGGATTATAAGGTCGCTGCAGAATATCTGAAGGATGTGAAAGATATTTACAGTCAATTAGATGAAAAACAAACCTGGGAAAAATATATTAAACGATTAATCAAACAAAATGCTACAAAAAAGGTATTGGTGGAAGAGATATCTTTATTTGTGTAACAGTAGGGGTAGGTTCTAAACCTGCCCTTAGATATATGCAAACCATTAATCAAGTTGACATGAAATATGCTCTAAAAAGGGATCAAGGGGTTCAGGGGTCAAGTGAAAGTAAGAGTATTAATCCGACACTTGAACCCTTGTCCCCTCGAATCCTTGAACCCTTTTTTGGTTTGTAAAGTTAATTATTGGATTCCATATATGTAGATATTATTTTGGAGGGAAAGGATGCTTGAACAAAAACAAATTGATCAATTAGAAATTATTATTAACAGGTATCAGGAGCAAGAGGGTGCTTTAATCCCACTTCTTCAGGAGGCACAAAAGATATTTAACTATTTGCCAATGGATGCTCTTTCTATGATTGGCAAAAGATTGAAGATACCGTTAAGCAAGATCTATGGGGTGGTTACCTTTTATTCTGCCTTTCACTTGACACCACATGGCAAGTATAGCATTACTGCCTGCCGTGGAACAGGATGTCAGGTAAATGGCGGGAAAAAGATATTGCATGCCATTAAAGAGACTATCGGCATAAATGAGGGCGAAACCACAGATGATCTGATGTTTTCCTTAGATACGGTTTCTTGCCTCGGTGCGTGTGCCCTGGCACCGGTAGTGGTTATTAATAAGGATTATTTTGGAAAAATGACACCAGAGAAGGTGAAAACAATCTTTGGACAGTATAAAATGGCTTAAAAGTGAAAGGATGGGGGATGATGAGCAAAAGGGAAGGAATAAAAAAATGTGCTGTCCCCGGTTTCCCACAGATTACACCGACTAATACAGAGAAATAAGGAGATTAGGTATGAAATGGCAAAACTATATCACAGTTGATCCAAATGTGTGTCACGGAAAGGCATGCATCAAGGGAACACGGATAATGGCTTCGGTTGTTCTTGATAACTTAGCGGTTGGACTTACATCTGATGAAATTGTACAAAGTTATCCATCATTACGACGAGAGACGGTACAGGCAGTTATTGCTTATGCAGCAGAATTAAGTCGTGAACGAATTATTGCCATACCATATATGGTGGCAACATGAAATTTAAGGAGATAAGATGATGTACAAATTGCCACGGCTCAACAAGAAGATACTATCGGTTGATTCTCTTGATAATGCAGATGATGAGAAAGCTTTTTGGCTTTCGAAAAATGCTCAGGAGCGTATAGCTGCTATAGAGCTAAATAGAAGGATGATATATGGAGAAAATAATACTACATCCAGACTTCAAAGATTTTTTGAAACTTCTGAGCTCACAAGGCGTTAAATATTTGATGGTTGGTGAATATGCTGTTGGTTATTATGGTTACCCACGGGCAACCGGTGATATGGATATTTGGATAGCTGTCAATCCAGACAATGCATTAAAAATTAAAAAGGTATTTTGTGACTTTGGTATGCCTTCCAATGAGATCTCAGAAGATTTATTCATGGAAAAAGACAAAATTATCCGAATGGGAAATCCACCTGTGCGCATTGAAATTATCACCGGAGCTTCTGGGGTAGATTTTTCAGAATGTTATTCCCGACGGGAAGTTATTGATATTGATGGGATTTCTATTAATTTTATCTCGATTGATGATCTCAAAAAAAACAAAAAAGCGAGTGGAAGATATAAAGATTTAGCAGACTTAGAGCATTTGCCATAACGAATTTGGGCATGGTTCAAATCAGGGTAACAAACTAAAGTGGGCAAGGATGTCTGCATTTCTCTAATTCCCCCTTAGAAAAGGGGGTTAGGGGGTTGTAATTCTCTGTGTCTTTGCAATCCTGTGGTGAACAGTTTTGAACCATGCCCGAATGTACACAGGTCGCAGTTTTTTAACCGTGAACCGATAACTGTAAACCGCAAGCGATTACCAATAAATAAAGGATGGATATTAAAGATGGAAAAACTAAAATCAATTCAGGCATTTAAGGATTATCAAGCAGCGATTCAATCTTCTATTCAGAAGGAAGCAAGATGTATTGCAATCTGCGGCGGCACAGGGTGTCGGGCGTTTGGCGGTGTTGGGCTTATCCCGCTTTTTGAGGAGGAGCTGAAAAGACGGGGCATTGAGGATGTTGGGATAAAAGAGACCGGCTGTCATGGATTTTGTGAAAAGGGTCCTATTGTTATCATCTATCCGGAGAGGATATTTTATCAGCAGGTAGGCATGGAGGATGTAGAGGAGATAGTTTCGCAAACCATAGAGGCAGGCAAGGTTGTTGAAAGGCTTCTCTGTATGAATCCCTTTACAAATGAAAAGCTCATCCATGATTATGATATGTTGTTTTATAATAAGCAAAAACAGATTGTGCTGAAAAACAGGGGTGAGATTGATCCTGCACAGATTGATGATTATATTGGTCAAGGCGGTTATTCCGGACTGATAAAGGTGCTGGAATCTATGTCTTGCGAGCAGGTAATAGATGAGATAAAAATCTCTGGGCTGCGGGGCAGGGGCGGGGCAGGATTTCCTACCGGGAAGAAATGGGAATTGTGCCGAAATGTAGGAGCAGGTCTTGCACCTGCCCTATTGGATAGCGTAAAATATGTTATTTGTAATGGTGATGAGGGTGACCCTGGTGCATTTATAAACCGAACGATTATGGAGGGCGATCCGCATCTGGTTATCGAGGGTCTGATTGTAGCAGCCTATGCTGTCCAGGCAGAGAAGGGATACATCTATGTTAGAAGTGAGTATCCCCTTGCTATTAAACACCTTGAACTTGCCATTTCTCAGGCTGAAGGGTTAGGATTGTTGGGTGATAATATCCTTGGCAGCCATTTTAGCCTGCAGATAGAGATAAAGGAGGGGCATGGTGCCTTTGTCTGTGGTGAAGAGACAGCACTCATTGCCTCTATTGAGAGCAGACGCGGTATGCCGACGCCAAAGCCGCCGTTTCCAACCGAGAAGGGTTTATGGGGCAAGCCGACATTGGTTAATAATGTTGAAACCTTATCGACAATACCTGCTATTATCCTCAATGGCGGCAAATGGTATAGCAGTATCGGCACAGAAAAATCTAAGGGGACAAAGATATTTGCTTTGTCTGGAAGATTGAATAATACCGGATTAATAGAGCTTCCATTGGGGACACCGCTCCGGGACATGATCTTTAATATCGGCGGGGGGATGTTAAAGGGGAAAAGGTTTAAGGCAGCTATGATTGGCGGCCCATCGGGCGGATTTGTCCTGCCGGAGGAGCTGGAGATTGTCTTAGATTATGAGTCATTAGAAAAGGCAGGGGCAATGATTGGCTCCGGGATAGTTATTGTCTTAGATGAGAACAGCTGCATAGTTGAATCTGTAAGATCTCTCCTTGAGTTCCTGAAGGATGAGTCATGCGGTCAATGTACCCCATGCCGTATCGGGCTTACGCGGATGTTTGAGATACTGACACGGATTACTGAAGGGCATGGGGAAGCCTCTGACCTTGATATGCTGCTGGAGCTTGGGAAAATGATACAGGATACTGCCCTGTGTAATCTTGGCAAAACAGCTCCAAATCCGGTCATTTCAGCCATAACCAAATTCAGAAAAGAGTTTGAGATACATATTGAAAAGAAAAAGTGTCCAGCTTATGTTTGTGATAAACTTTATGTTGCCCCATGTGCTGATACCTGTCCGGTAAACATTGAGGTTCATGGATATGTAGCCTTGATTGCTGAGGAAAGATTTATTGAAGCCTTTGAATTGATCAAGGAGAAAAATCCTTTCCCATCCATTTGTGGACGGGTATGCCATCATCCATGCGAATCAAGGTGTCGAAGAACAGATATAGATTCGCCGCTGGCACTAAAGGGGTTGAAAAGGTTTGTAGCCGACCATGAAGCAGAGCTGGAAAAGGCTATGCCCAAGCTGGTGGTGGAAAAGATTAGAGAGGAAAAAATTGCCTTGATTGGTGCCGGTCCTGCCAGCCTTGCCTGTGCCTATCATTTAGCCCGAAAAGGGTATCAGGTAACCATCTTTGAGTCATTGAGTGTTGCCGGCGGCATGCTTGCTGTAGCAATTCCTAACTATCGACTGCCCAAAGAGATTCTTAGACTTGAGATTGATGATATTTGTAGCCTTGGGGTAAAGATTGAATTAAATACTGAAATTGGCAGGGATATTAGTTTCGAGGAGCTGCAAAGAGACTATAACGCTGTGTTTATTGGTGTTGGGGCAAGGTTGACATCAATGCTTAATATCCCTGGCGAGAATGCAGACGGGGTTCTTCCGGCTTTAGAGTATTTGATGATGTTGAATCTGGGTAATCCTGTAGATGTAAAGGATAAAAAGGTTGTGGTTATAGGTGCCGGGAATGTTGCCATGGATGCGGCAAGGGCATCCCTCCGTCTTGGGGCAAGGGATGTGACCATTGTTTACCGTCGCACTAAGGATGAGATGCCGGCAAACTTAGAAGAGATTGAGGATGCAGATCATGAGGGGATACATTTTGAGTTGCTTACCGCTCCAATGGGAATAATTACGCATGATCAGCCGCATAACAGGGTGAAAGGGCTTGAGTGCACCAGAATGAAACTGAGTGATTTCTTTGACAAAAGCGGACGAAGAAAGCCTGTGGAAATAGAAAACTCAGGGTTTGTTATTGAGGCAGATGTGATTATCCCGGCAATTGGACAAACAGTGGATACTGATTTTATTCGTGATAAAATTTCGATTAAAAGAAACGGCACGATTATTGTTGACCCTGAAACACAGGCAACCAATATCCCGGGGGTTTTTGCCGGCGGAGATGTTGCTACCGGGGCAGCTACAGTGATAGATGCTATAAATGCCGGGAATAAGGCAGCAACATCTATTGATAAATATCTGAATAATGGTAAAGAAAGCGAGGAGGTAGTCACCGGCGGGAGAAGACCGTCCCTGATCGAGGATGCAGTCCCAAGCAAGGCAGCAAGGCACATTATGCCGACCCTTGATACGGAAAAAAGATTGTGTGGACTCGAAGAGGTTGAGCTTGGCTTTACCCGGGATATGGCTGTCAAAGAGGCACAACGATGCTTGAAATGCCATGAGAAGGGGTAAGAGAAAGTAATCGGTAATCGGTAATCAGGGTGATACCGATTACCGATAACTGATAACTGATAACTAAAAAGGTGGAATATTCTATGGTAAATTTAACTATTGACGGAAAAAATGTAACTGTAGGGGTGGATTCAAAACCCATCTCTACTATCCTTCAGGCAGCAAAGTCTGCAGGTATCCCTATCCCGCATCTGTGCTATCAAAAGGGATTATCTCCAACCAGTGCCTGTAGATTGTGTGTAGTTGAGGTTGAAGGGATAAATGGACTGGTAGCTTCATGCTCATATCCGGTAGAAGAGGGGATGAAGGTATTTACCGATACAGAAAGGGTGCTTTCAGCAAGAAGGCTTGTGCTTGAGCTGCTTCTTTCGGACCATCCAAAGGATTGCCTTGTATGTGAAAAGAATGGTGTATGTAAACTGCAACGATATGCCTATGAAATGGGAATAGAAAACAGTCGTTTTTCAGGCAGGCAGCATCATTGCCCGGTAGATTCAAGCAATCCGTTTATTGAAAGGGATTATAACAAATGCATCCTTTGCGGCAGGTGCGTGACTATCTGTGAGGAGGAAATGGGCAGGGGTGTGATCGATTACCTTTATCGTGGTTTTGAAACAAGGATAGGAACATACTTTGATAAGCCACTTCAGGATATGAATTGTGCCTTTTGTGGTCAGTGTGTGAGTGTTTGTCCTGTTGGTGCCCTGACAGAAAAACAGTCAAAGGGTAAGGGACGGGTGTGGGAAATGGAAAAGGTAACAACTACTTGCCCATACTGTGGTTGTGGCTGCAGCCTTGATATGAATGTCAAGGATGACAAGATAGTTAAGATTACATCAAATAATACAGCCGGCATTAACCATGGCAGGCTGTGTGTTAAGGGCAGGTTTGGATATGATTTTATTCATTGTGCTGACAGGCTTAAACATCCCTTAATCAGAAAGAATGGTGAGCTTACCCAATCCTCATGGGATGAAGCGTTGGGACTGGTTGCTGAACGATTCAGTCAGATACGGGATAAATCAGGGGCAGATTCAATAGCTGGAATCTCTTCAGCCAGATGTACTAATGAAGAAAACTTTTTATTTCAAAAGTTTATGCGGGCGGTTATAGGGACAAACAATGTTGACCATTGTGCCAGACTTTGTCATGCATCAACCGTGGTTGGACTGGCAACAGCCTTTGGCTCAGGTGCTATGACCAATGCTATTGACGAGATACAGGATACAAAATGTATCATTTTGACCGGTTCAAATACAACAGAGTGCCATCCAATTATCGGAATTGAGATAAGAAAGGCTGTTGCCAATGGGGCAAAGCTTATTGTCCTTGACCCAAGGGAGATAGAGCTGGCAGACATTGCCCATCTTCATCTTCAGCAAAAGCCTGGTACAGATGTTGCATGGATGAATGCCATGATGAATGTCATCCTGTCTGAGGGATTGCATGACCAAGGGTTTATTGATTCGCGGTGCGAAGGGTTTGAGGGATTTAAGGCAATGGTAGAAAAATATACACCAGAGTATAGCGAGGAAATAAGCGGTATCCCGGCTGAAAAAATAAGGGATGCAGCCAGGATATATGCCCGGGCTGAAACCGCTTGTATTGTGTATTCCATGGGCATTACCCAGCATACAACCGGTGTGGATAATGTGCTCTGTACTGCCAATCTGGCCATGCTTTGCGGCAATATCGGCAAAAAGTCAAGCGGGGTTTTGCCATTACGCGGGCAGAATAATGTTCAGGGTTCGTGTGATATGGGTGCCCTGCCAAATGTGTATTCAGGGTATCAGCAAGTAACTGATGAGAATATGCGGCTTAAATTTGAACAGGCATGGGGTATTAGTCTACCAATATCATCGGGTATTACCCTGACCGAGATGCTGCGTGATAATATTAAGGCATTATATATCATGGGTGAAAATCCGGTTGTGTCTGACCCTGATGCAAATCATGTCAAACAAGCACTTGAGAACAAGGAATTTCTTGTGGTTCAGGACATATTCCTGACCGAAACAGCTCAAGTGGCTGATGTGGTTTTGCCTGCGGTTAGTTTTGCTGAGAAAGACGGCACATTTACCAATACTGAACGGCGGGTACAATTGATACGAAAGGCGATTGAGCCTGTTGGTGAGGCTATGGCTGATTGGAAGATAATATGCGAGCTTGCCTCAAGAATGGGTTATGACATGAAATATTATGAGTCAGAGTCACAGATAATGGATGAGATCTCTGCCCTGACTCCATCCTATGGAGGGATCAGGTATAATCGATTAGAAAAGGGTGGGCTGCAGTGGCCATGCCCGGATATGAATCATCCGGGAACACCATTCCTGCACAAGGATAAATTCACCCACGGTAAGGGTAAATTTTCTGCTGTTGAATATCTTCCGGCTGCTGAACTGCCAAGCAGTGAATATCCATATATTTTGACTACAGGCCGTATCTTAGAACACTACCATACCGGTTCCATGACCAGAAGGTGTGCTGGATTAGACTGGATGTGCAAACAAGGCTTTGTTGAGATGAATCTGGTAGATGCCGAAAATCTCAGGGTAAATGATGGGAGCATGGTCAAGGTTTCAACCCCTCGCGGCGAGATAGAGCTTTGCGTGAGGGTTGTTGAAACCATACAGCAGGGTGTTTTGTTTATCCCCTTCCACTTGGCCGAAGCCTCAGCCAATGTCCTTACCAATCCAGCCATTGACCCAAAGGCAAAGATACCGGAGTTTAAGGTGTGTGCGGCAAGGGTTGAGGCTATGGCTTAAAAGAAACCGAGCTGAGCAATTCTTTGTGGCAAATTACCCTAATTGCTCAGCTTGAATTATTTTAATCTCTGCAAACTCAGTTTTTTTGTCGATTTTCAGTTTTATTCTCCCACCCAGTGTCAGGTTTATTCCGCCACTTTTTCTTGATTAAATTATACAACTCATCCGGCAATTTGTCTATTATTATTTTTGATAGTGGCTAAAGATGTGATGAAGCGTAGCGGAATCACATCTTTAGCCACTATCTGCTCGCGTCACAATCCCATTCTTACTTATCTATAGATGAAACACCTCCTTCTTCCCCATCTGTTCCTCCCTTTAAGTTTGCTTTCCCTTTGGTTCTATAGGATTCTCCGGTCATTATGATTTGATGCCCATTATGAGCAATTCTGTCCATTATGGAGTTAGC
>JACQYP010000100.1 GCA_016208205.1 Candidatus Desantisiibacteriota bacterium
GATAAGGATACCGGCATGGTTATCTCACGGTTAGAGCAGAGGAGAAATGTTGATTATACGGTTAAGTATGAGGAGGGAAGATTACTTTTTAAGCAGCCGGTGCCAACTATTGTCAGAAGCAATCTACTGATTGATAAAGATATTCTGGATGGGCATCGGATTTATGTGGTAGCAAATTATGAATACCAGCCGGAAAGCATGGAAAAGGATGCCGGCGGCATAAGGCTGCAGCAGCAGATAGGCAAAAATTTGAGTGTTGGGGCTACCTATGTAGAGGAGAAACGAAACACCTGTAATTATCAGCTGCAAGGCACGGATATTGCCCTTAACCTGAGTAAACAGACAAGATTAACAGCTGAATATGCTAAGACACAAGCTCAAGACTACAATAATCAGATAAGCTGGGACGGAGGGCTAAACTTTACGCCAGTGACCACAGATGAGGATAAGCAAGGAGCTGCATGGAAGGCAGAGCTAAGCACAGAAATAGGACAGTGGCTTAAAAAGAGGGATTTTCTCTGGTTAGACGGCTATTATAAGAGGTTAGAGTCAGGCTTTTCCAGTAGTGGTAATATCCAGGAACAAGGGACTGAAAAGTACGGCGGCAATATTAAGTGGAACCTGACCAAACATAATACCCTGTTACTTAAGCATGATGTTCAGGAGTTGCTGGGAATAGCCAATCCTGTTTCCTCAACCAATATTGGCGGTCAAAAGCAGAGCCAGGATACCATGCAACTTAGCCATTATTATGGCAAGCTGCATTTAACGGAAGAATATAAACAAATCAGGCTGAATTCTCAAAATAACTCAAAGATAACCGAAAAGGTAGCAGCTCAGGCAGAATTTAAGCCCAATCAAAACATTACCACCTTTATAAAGCATCAGCAGACAATAAAACAAGAGGCTGATTATCAGACTACCTTAGGCTTGGAGGCAAAATTTACTGAATACTTAAGCGGACGGATACAAAAGACCCTTGGTAAACATGGGCAAAGCGACTTGATGGGCTTAGAGGCACTGACCAATAACGGCAGCAAGCTCTATGTTAATCACTCAGAGAACTCATCTAATAGTAAAATGACCACCCTGGGAGCAAATGCTAAGCTTACCTCTAATAGTGAAGCTTATGGCCAGTATGAATTGTGCAGCAGCATAGATGGTCAGTCTAACCAGTCCTTGTTAGGGTTAAATAATCTATTTGAGATTGCCAAAGGGCTGAAGGTGAATCTAAACCAGGAATGGAGTCGAACGGTCAAGGGCAAGGAGGATAAGTATCGCCAGTCCAGATCAATGGGGATTGAGTATTTAGATTCAGATAGACTTAAGACCTCAGCCAAATTAGAGACCATCTCTGAAAAAACTGAAGTAGAAAGGATGCAGACCTTATTGGCTGCTGCAGCTGATGTTAAGCTGAATCAGGATTTCTCTTTGCTGACCAAGTCACATTGGAGTAAAACTGAGAATCAAACAAAGCAATTAATCGAGGCTAAATTCAGGGAGATGGGTCTGGGAATAGCTTATCGGCCAATCAAGTATAACTGGGTAAACCTATTAGCAAAATACACCTTCCTTTCTGACCAGAAGCCTCAAACCTATGAAAAGGAGGCAAATATTGCTTCTCTTGAAGAGGTAGTGGATGTTACTAAGCGGTTGCAGTTGGTCGAGAAATTTGTTCAGAAAGTAGAGAAGAGTTATCCGGTAGATAAGCCCAAACAAAGCAGCAAAACCCGGTTTTGGCTGCGCAGGTTGAATTATCACATAACCGACAAATGGGATGCAGCGGTTGAATATCGTTGCTTAAAACAATATGAGGCTAATGATAGTAGAAAGGGTTGGTTATTAGAGGTAAATCGTCAGTTAATTAAATATCTCAGACTGGGGGCAGGTTATAATTTTACTGATTTTAAGGATGAGGAATTCTCAAGCAATAACTATTCTTCAAAGGGTTGGTTTATGAGATTGCAGGGTAAGTACTAATTGTGGCACAGACATTCTTGTCTGTGTTTACGGCATATTTCCTGCTGATAAGGCGAAAAGGGGGCAATGGTTTTTGAATCACAGACAGGAATGTCTGTGCTAGCTTACGTCATTCTTGCCTGTCACAGCAGGGGATGCACCCTTAACCGCTTATGATATTCACCGTTTGTGACGATATATAGTATAATCAGCCACAGGGAATACAGAGATGTTACAAAAATACATCTGATTGTAACTACTCAGGTAGATAGACTGAAGGCTGAAGGCTATTCCTAAAAGCCTTCGGTCTTCAGCCTAAATACCTGAGTAGTTACATCTAATTTTCATCTGTGCTCTCTGTAACCTCTGTGGCAAAAGAGGATTTCCCTATGTTTATAAAAAAGATCAGTAGCTTAATCCTGATAATTCTGGTTATTAGTACACCTGTTTTTGGTCAGATAGTGGTAGATGTAAAGCCGGGTGATACCCTGTGGTCAATTGCTCAAAAATACTTAGGTTCAGGAGAGCTATGGCCTGTTCTTGCCAGGTACAATCAACTCAAAAATCCTCACCTGGTGTATCAAAGAAATAAAATAGAAATCCCTTGTTTATCAAAGGTAAAGCTAACAGAAACCTTTGGACAGGTCAGGATCAAAAAGAAAGGGGAAGCAAGCTTTGTTGAGGCTAAAGAGGGGATGTTTTTAGAGACTTCAGATGAAATAAAAACCGAGGCTGATTCAAGGGCACAGATAGAGATTGATGAGAAGAGCTTTATTCAGATAAAGCCAAATACCATGGTAAAGATTGATAAACTCCTGACCTGTTCACAAAAAGAGGGTGTTAGTGCACGGTTAAAGCTTTTTTTTGGTCGAATATTTCTGCAATGCCCTAAAGGTTCTGAATCTGAGGTAGAAACACCAGGGCTTCTTTGCGGGGTAAGAGGTACTCAGCTTCAAACCTCACATAAAGAAGGTAGTTCTTCAATAGTAGCAGTCTTTGACGGCAAGGTTGCTGCTGAGGCTCAAGGCAAGTTAGTTGAGGTTGCAGCCGGCTATGGCAGTAAGGCTGTTCAGGGGCAAGCCCCATCCTTACCTACAAAACTTCCTTTGCCGCCGCCTTTAGCCTTGCCTGAAGATATGATGGCTGCCTCAAATAAGAGGCCGGCCTTTAGCTGGCAACCTGTATCTAATGCAGCAGGTTATCATTTTGAATTAGCCAAGGATACTGATTTTAATCAGGTCATCTGGGAGGTAGAGGGCACCTCGTCTCTCAACCTGATCCCTTCCTTCAATCTGCCGGAGAGACAGTATTATTGGCATGTCAGCAGCATTGATCAACAAGGGATAGAGGGTGGCTTCAGTCATTGCCGGCTGTTGAAGATTATTACCAAAAGGTTAAACCTTTCTCTGGTACCAGACCCACCAATATATATACAGAAAGGTATCAATTTTGCCTCAGACAGATGTATTTTCCATCTTAAGCCGATTAATATTGAGGAACATGTTGGCAGGATCATGATTGATATAGATGGACAGGGCTTTCAGGTTTATTGCCGGCCAATCTCATTTAAGGAACAAGGCAGCCATACCATTTTGTATTACCCGGTTGATCTTTTAGGTTGCAGGGGTGAGACTGAGGAATTCAAGGTTATCATTGAAACCGGTTCCCCAGAGGTGGAGATAATTGCAGATAAGGTGATAAAATTAGATAATGATGTGTATGCCTTAAAGGAAAATCAATTCAGCCTTTTTGCTGAGGATACAGGAATTGGTGTAGAAAAGATTGTCTATGCCCTCAATCAAGAGGAGTATCAAGAGTACAAATGCCCATTTTCAATTGCCGGGCTTCCTGACGGCAGGCATAAGATTAGATTTAAGGCAAGGGATTTCGTTGGAAATTGGTCTGAGGAAAAGGAGTTTTTGGTAGCGATAGATAGTGTCCCGCCTTGCCTTGACATTAACCTCTCAACACCTCAGAAAAAGAAGGGTCTTAGTGGACAACCAATATCTTTTTTCAGTATCCTGCTTACCCTTTCTGCTGATGACCCGGTTGGTGTTTCAAAGATTCTGCTTGAGGTAGATGGAGGAGGCTTAAAGGAATACAAAGAGCCTTTGGTGATTGACAGTACAAAATCCCATAGATTCAGGTGCCGAGTAGAAGATAAACTGGGAAACTGGCAGGAGAAGGAATTTACATCAAAAAAAGACTATCGGTTGAAGATTATTCTTTTGTTGTTAGCTGTAGGGGGGTATGGGTTGTTTTAAGGGTTCACGGTTGAATGTAATCCAAGATTCTATCTTGGCTATAACCTGATTTCCTGTGCAAGCAGAAATTTACCACAGAGGCATAGAGGGAAATGCTATCTGTCTTAATAGGTTAACGCAAAGGTCGCAGAGGAAACGCAGAGGAGATCAGGGCAAACCGCCTTCTAACCCCCTCCTATCCCTCGTCAGCAGAGGGTAACACAGACATTCTTGTCTGTGATTCGATGATGTGGACAAGTGGTCTAAATCACAGACAAGAATGTCTGTGTTACCTTACCAGAATATGTTCAGTCAGTTTATGGAGAATATGGGGAGAATATGGAGAATATGGGGACACATCCCATATTATTTGGGGAAATATGGGATGTGTCCCCATGTTTCTAAGTATAATTCAAAAAGGGTTCAAGGGTTCAATCCGTGTCTCTGTGGTGAATTATATAGGTCGAAAAGACTGCGGCAAAATAACCGTAAATACACTACCGTTTCCTACCTCGCTTTCCAACCGGATAGATCCGCCATGTTTTTCAACAATACTCTTTACAATTGACAATCCCAGCCCTGTACCGGATATTTCAGTCCGCCGAGCGGTCTTTGTTCGGAAAAACTTGTCAAATACCTTTTTCTGATCTTCCTTAGAGATGCCCATTCCTGTATCCTTGACACTCACCCTGATATTTCCTGCTTCAATCTCAGCATCTAATATTACCTCCCCTTGTTCAGGGGTATACTTAACAGCATTATTTACCAGATTATCCAATACCTGTCTCAGCCTCGTCTTATCTCCCTTAAGAAGAAGCGATTCCTCTGGTATGTTTATGTGCAAATGGATATCCTTTTTTTTGGCTATTGGGATAAATGTCTGACTGACAGCAATAAGAATCTCATTAAGATTAAATTCTTCCATCTTCATTCCAATCTTACCTGACTCTATCTTGGCTACATCCAAAAAATTCTCAATCAGATTTATCAACCGATCAGTATTTTCATTAACCATATCCAAAAATTTTCGTTGTTTTTCATTGATTGTGCCTGCGTCTCCATCTAAGAGCATGCTGGTATAACCCTTAACAGAGGTAAGCGGTGTCCGGAATTCATGGGCAACCATTGACATTAGATCTGATTTCAGCTCATCAAGCTCTTTCAACTCTCTGGTCAGCATGGCAATAGCCTCTACCTGCTCTCCCATATCCTCTTCATTTCGACTACCCTTAAAAAACTCAAGTATCTTCTCATGCAGCTTGTGTTCTACTATCAAAACCTTTGCCAGCATAACTCCTGTAGCCACCAGAGCTACTGTTAGTAAAAGAGGGACAACAGGCAGTTGAAGATATAGATATGAGAAAGATAGAAAAGAAATAAGTATAATCCCTGCCAGTATCGATAGGGTTATTATTACATCATGCTCAATCTTTGCCCCTTTAATGAGAAGAGCTGTTATAAGTCCAAGGATAAAGATTAGCAGGATAATAGCTATCCTGCTTAATGGAACAATATAACTCTGGTTTAGAATATTTTTGATTATATTTGCTTGAACCTCTACGCCGCTTATAATATTTAAGTCTTTTGAAAATGGGGTTGACTTCTCATCAGTTAGCCCTTTGGCAACAGACCCAACCAAAACTATTCTATCTTTGAAATAGTTAACCGGAAATTTTTCTTTTAATACCTTATAGTAAGATATTTGTTCAAACCTTGTGCCTCCAAAATTTATATACATAATTCTTTTAGGTACCCTTAAATCTCCAACAGCAAAGGTATCTTCTAACTCGTGTATCTTATCCACCTTCAGATAGTTACGCACTATTTCCAGTCCAAAGGCAAAGAACCTATTGTCCCGGATCTCCTGAACCAAGGACACCTGTCGTACAATGCCGTCAGATGAAACCTCTATATTCCCATAGCCAAGTCCTGCTGCTGCTTTAGCCAATTCTGGAAATGGTTGAATCCATTTCAGGTCTCCTTCAATGTCACCACAGGTTAACAGATAACTAACGCACCTGGCTGCTGTTGTGGCTTCAATCAATCTTCTGTCTCCCAGGGGATACTGTCTATCCGGCTCAGCAAAAAGTATATCCATGCCGATTGTCTTAACCCCTGCCTGATGCAGCCTGTCAATCAATTCTGCATGATATTTTCTATTCCATGGCCACCTGCCAATCTTCTTCAGGCTTTGTTCATCTATGGCTACTATAATTATTCTTTTATCAGGAGACTGTTCGCCTCGTAGTCGGAATTTCATATCATACCATAGCCATTCCATGCCCTCTAAAACGCCGGACACATACAATATTGATACAAAAATGCCCACAACAAGGCCAACCAATAATCTTATTTTTCTTTGCTTTCTAACCTTTTCCATTCTTTTCTCCCAGCACCTTCCCTAACCCCTCCAATGAATAGAGGGGGAAGTAAGGTAAGGAATCATCTCAGTAAGCAACTAACATGGGCAAGAAGGTCAACTATTCCACCAGAGGTATAGGCTAAAGGCGAGGGGTTTTATCCTTTAACCTTCAGTCTAACAGCCTTCAGCCTTCAGCCTTCAGCCTAAGTAATTACTTCCTCATATCCTCTGAGCCTCAAGAATGCCTCTATGATTTCAGGGTCATGTTGAGAGCCGGCATTCCGCTTAAGCTCTTTACATGCCTCCTGCTGGCTCATCCCTTTTCGATATGCCCTATCAGAGGTCATAGCATCATAGGCATCAGCTACAGCAATGATTCTGGCAATAAGGGGAATATTTTTATCTATCAGTTTGTCAGGATAGCCTTTTCCATCATATCGTTCATGATGATGCTTTACCCCTGGAGTAATGGCTCTTATCTCTTCAAATGTCATTTGAAGCAGAGATAATGGTATCGATTTAAGGTCTCCAATAGGTTCAAGGATGTGGGCACCCTTAATTGGATGTTTTTTTATCTTTTCCCAGTCATTATCATCCAGCTTGCCTTCCTTATGGAGTACCTCCTCCGGCACACCAATCTTACCCACATCATGCATAATTGCTGCCAATTTAAGGGTTACCCTTTCCTTATCACTCAGGCCAAGCTCATCTGCTAACCCTAAGGAGTACTCTGTCACCCGTTTTGAATGCCCATGGGTGTAAGTATCCTTTTCATCAATAGCAAATGAAAGGGACTCCACCGCTGAAAAGAACAGGTTTTGAATATTGGTATATAACCTTGCGTTTTCAATGATAATGGATACTATAACACCCAGTGTTTCAAGGAGTTTCATATCAGTAGAATAAAACGGCTGGCCATTAAGTTTATCACTTAAACAGATAGCCCCAACCCTCTTTTCTTTGATCCCTAAAGGAACCACCAATACCGAGGACTTCAAATCAAATAATGCCTCTTCTTCACTCAGTATTTCATCTCCGATCATTGGTCTTCCCTCTTCCATTACCCTGCTGATTAATCCTCTTCCTCGTTCATACTCATCCTCAATAAGCCTCTGGGCTATTTCATCAAGTCCTTGTGAGGCTTTAAGATGCAGTCTACCTGTTTTCTCATCAATCAGCATTACAAATCCCCATCTGGCACCAGAGATATTAACAGCCTCGTTTAGTACCTCACTGGAGACTCTATCCGTATCAAGGATATTTCCAAGCCTTGAAACAAGATCATAGACAAGACCCAGCTCCTCGTATGTACTGAGGAGTTTTTGGGTCATTAAAGAAAGTTCCTTTTCTAACTGTTCAGTTCTATTCATCTTATTCACCTACCATTCTTTTTACTATCTCCAGGAGCTTACTTGGAACAAATGGTTTAGTAATAAACTCATGGACACCGGCTCCTTTAGCTTCCTCTTTTTGTTCATCCTCTCCCCTGGAGGTAAGGATGATCACTGGAATATCCTTTGTCTCAGGATAGGTTTTTAGTCGACGGGTCAGCTCAAGGCCATCTATTTCAGGCATACTAATATCAGATATAACTAAGTTTGGCAGAACCTCTAAAGTTTTTTCCATTGCCTCCTGACCGTCAAAGGCACAAATAACCTCCATACCGCTATCTTTCAATTTATACTCAATCATTCTAACAATTGGAATATCATCATCTGCTACTAAGACTTTTTTTGGCATAATACCCTCCTCTTATTTGATTTTGGATTTTGGATTTTGGATTTTTTGCTAACATGTACAAACGGAAAAATTAAGTTGAATTTAATCCCTCCATTTAAGAAGAATTATAGCAGAGGATCGGCAAGATGTCAATCAATTTTGGTAACCGTTCACGGTTGTCGGTTCTGAACTGACACCATACTATTACTGTCATTCCTGCCCCGTATCAAGTACGGGGTAAATTCCTGCAGGAATCTCCCCCTCAGGCGTCCTAACCCTTCCTTTTGGTCTCCACAGGCATAAGAGAGATTCCTGCATATGCAGGAATGACAATGTCTTCTGTTCTTTTGTATCTATCCACTGTGAACGGTTACATTACCGATTATCTGCTAAAAATCTACCCCTCCTAAATCAGTAAACAAATGAGTCCATTTCCCATATCCATCGTCTGTCCAGCCCATGATAATGCCGTCGTATCTGCCAAACAGAATATCCGGCTGACCTGTAAGATCAAATCTTGTAGATATTGGCAAGTTTCCGACATACTCCATTTTTCTTGGGCTTTCATGAAGAAAGCCCCTGATGCCATTGTAATCACCGGCAACAATATCTGGAATCCCATCATTATTCAGGTCTGTAACCGCAACGCTACAAAGCCGTTCATCTGTCGGCAAACCCTCTGATGCAAGCCTCCAATCACCCTTGCCATTGCCCATCCAAACCCTGAGCCCTTTTTGATCATTTGTTCCGGCAACAATATCCGGAAATCCATCCATATTTATATCACAGGCTACAACCCCATAAAAGAATCCATCCTCCGGCAATCCACAGGATGCCTTTGTCCATCTTCCCTGACCATCACCAAGCCACGCCTCTATCCCTTTCAGCTTTGTAGCAACGATATCCATTAAGCCATCGAGGTTGAAATCAACAAGGGCAATGCCATAATAAAAATCTGCCACCTGTAGCCCATGTGCTGCCGGCAGCCAAACATTATTATCACCAGCTATCCATGCCTTAATCCCTTTGGAAGAAGCTGCTGCTACATCCAGCCTGCCATCCATATTAATATCCCCCAGTTGCATGGAATAGTGCTCCCTGGATGTTTCAGGCGTACTCATCTGCATCCACTCCTGTCTGCTTATATCATCCATGGTTACCCTTGGTCCCATTTGTGGGTGAACCGGTGTGCCGATGGCAATATTGCCTTGTGTATCGATTGCCTCAAACTGATAGCTATAGCCGTGTTCACTCAAGGGAAGGGTTGTGGTATAGGAATACAGTTTTTTGAAAAAGGGGTCGAAGGGTCGAGGAGTCGAGGGGTCAAGTGAAGGTGAAATCATTAACTCCTCATTTATCGGGGTCATGGAATAGGTAGCCGTCTGTTGTCTGTCGTCATCAGCATATATTTTCAGCAAAGGATAACCCTTTTGCGGCGGTAGATTTTTTGTATTAATATAGTCTACCTGATAGGTAAACTGTGTGCCGCAAGTGCCGTATTCCGGCTGAACGCCGTCTGTGGAATATCCCATTCTGCCTGACCAGCCAAGAAAAGCAACATTACCCGGTTTACCGCAGTAAACACTAATCCCATCTGATGAAGCAGTAACAATATCAGGGTATTTATCAAGATTAATATCTCCGGTAGCTATTGAATGACAATATCCTCCTGTGGGCAAGCCTATAGAGGCAAGAAGGAAATTCCCTTGACCATCACCAAGCCAGACACTAAGCCCTTCGTTATCGTTATTTCCGGCAATAATATCCTGATTGCCATCAAGGTTAATATCCCTACAGATTACACTGTAATAATTCCCAGTAATGGGCAATCCTGAGCCTGCCGGTTTCCATTTGCCGGAAATATCATGGGTAAGGGCAATAATACCTTGATTGCTATTACTCGCTGCAACAATATCCGGTTTGCCGTCAAGATTAATGTCCGAAGCTGTTACACCATAATAAGTTCCAACTGTAGGCAACCCGGCAGAGGCAGATTGCCAATGTCCTCCTCCGTCACCAAACCAAGCCTTAATCCCACCATTATTGCTATTTGCAGCAATCAGGTCAACATGCCCATCAAGATTAAGATCAACAACCTCAACGCTATGATAATATTCATAAACAGGCAGCCCCTGCTCCACAGAAATCCATTTCCCCTGAGCATTGAGCGACCAGATATTTACCCCATGGCTTGATGCTGCAATAATCTCTTCCTTGCCATCAGAGTTCAAGTCAGCAACCTTAACATCAAAGTATCTACCGGTATCCGGCAGCCCGTCTTTAGAGAGCTCCCATATCCCTGCACCCTTATCTTCTCGTAGGGACAATCCTGCCAGAGGTGCTACCTCCTTGTGGTTGTCCGTTTCTTTTTTATTCAACCAGAGTTCAATCCCCCCGTCATCCCTGGTACCCAAAATATCAGGCTTCTTGTCCCCATTCAAATCACACACAATCACCTGTGTATAAAATCCTTTTTCAGGAAGATTGGTTTTTAATTTTTCCCAGCAGGACAGGTGTTCCTGCCTGTCATTACAGCCGGTATTGAGCCAGACCTCCAGCCCTTGATTGTATTTAGTAGCAACAATATCCATCAGACCAGCCCCATTCATATCAGATAAAGCCAGTCCATAGTATGTACCAATCGTATCAGGGGATGGGGCTTGTGTCCACACATGCGAAGATATTGGCGGGAAGGCACCAAGGCATGGAAAGGCACAGAGGCACAGAGACACAAAGGCACAGAAAGGCACACGGAAAAGGTTTAGGTGTAAAATATCAAGGATTCCGGATATGTTTATTTGCCCTATCTTGTCAAGGTGTGGACACATTTATTTTTGCTCCTCACTTCTTACTTCTCACTACTCACTACAACTATGAAATATAGCAGATTGGACAGAGATTGTCAAGTGTTTTTTGCCTTGACTTATCTTCAATTATATGGTATGCTATGTTCACTGTAACTACTTTAAATAAAGGGAGAAATAAGAATGAAATGGATTGAAAAACTATTTGAAGCAACCTTGTGGAATAGCCGATTTATTGTCCTGCTGGCTGTAGTTGCCAGTATGGTGTCAGCTATTATCCTCTTCTTGATTGCTGCATGGGATGTAGGTATCATGACAACTCATGTCTGGCAGTATATGACAGGGCAATCTGCCGAACCATACAATGTCTTTCATGATAATCTGGTTGGACATATCATTGGTGCAGTAGATGATTTTCTGCTGGGCACAGTACTCTTAATCTTTTCCCTGGGTCTTTACGAGCTGTTTATCAGCAAGATAGATGCAGCAGAGAATACAAAATATGGCTCTAACATATTATTAATCAGAAGTCTGGATGACTTAAAAGAAAGATTGGCAAAGGTTATCCTCATGATACTGATTGTCTCGTTCTTTAAGCATGTGCTTCATGCATCATTTATTGAACCACTCAATATCCTCTGTCTGGGAGGGGGTATCTTGTGTATAGCCCTTGCATTGTATTTCGGACATAAGGCAGGGGGACATAGTTAAATCAGGTTGTTTAGACTGTAGACTGAAGGCTGTTAGTAGAGGCTAAAGGAGGCAAGTAGAATGTTAGAAGTAACGGATATCATGAAGATATTGCCCCATCGCTATCCATTTCTCCTGGTGGATAGAATCATAGAGATAGAAAAGGGCAAAAGGATTGTTGGTATCAAGAATGTGACTATGAATGAAAACTTTTTTCAGGGTCATTTTCCAGACAAGCCGGTGATGCCAGGCGTCTTAATTGTTGAGGCAATGGCACAGACCGGCGGGGTACTGCTCCTTTCTGATGGTGGACACGAGGGCAAGATTTTCTACTTTATGGGGATTGATAAGGTAAAATTCAGGAAACCGGTTGTGCCCGGAGATCAATTGAGGTTTGAGGTTGTCCCTATCCGTGTGCGGGCAAAGACAGGGATAATGGAGGGCAAGGCTTTTGTTGGCGATACCCTGGTTGCTGAGGCAGAGATGATGTTTATGTTGGCTGATCAGTAAACTGAAGGCTGTTATACGGATTTCAGTAGGTATTCTTGAATGCTGATAACTTAGGGCTCGTTTGGGAAACGAGCCCTACCTATAGGAATTCGAAATGTAGAGTGCGTTTTCCAAACAGACCTTTGCCAGATACCAAATCAACGGTTATTTTTCCTAACAGTCTACAGCCTTCTCTCCTAACAGCCTATTTTATTCGAGGTAATTATGAATATTCATCCAACCGCAATTATTCATCCAGAGGCTATGATTGCTGAAGGGGTTATTGTTGGCCCCTTTGCTGTGATTGAGAAAGAAGTCAGGATTGGCAAGGGGTCACAAATTGGTGCTCATGCTATCCTTACCAACTGGACAACCATCGGCACTAACTGTGAGATCCATGCCGGTGCGATTATTGGCGATAATCCGCAGATCAAAGATTATAAACATGAGGAATCCTATTGTCTTATTGGGGATAATAACGTTATCCGTGAGTATGTAACCATCCATCGAGGCTGGCACAAAGGGGATGCTACAAGAATAGGTAATAATAATTTTCTTATGGCAAATACTCACATTGCCCATGATTGCCGGATTGGAGACAATGTGATTATGGCCAATGCGGCTACCCTCGGGGGTCATGTGATAGTTGAGGATAATGCCTTTATCTCCGGGTTGGTTGGCATCCATCAGTTTGTCAGGATAGGCAGGATGTCTATGATTGGCGGCTGTTCCAAGGTAGTTCAGGATGTGCCGCCGTATAGTCTAATAGATGGTCATCCGGCATGTGTTTCCGGCTTGAACATGGTCGGCATGCGACGAGCAGGAATTAGCTCGCATGTGCGAGGATTATTGAAAAAGGCATACAAATTGCTATATCACTCTGGACTAAATACCAACCAAGCCCTATCAACAATAAAAAATGAATTGGAGATGACTCCGGAATTAGAACACTTAGTAAGGTTTGTTGAAGCAACAAAAAGAGGGATATGTCAAATCAGGTAGGTAGACTGTAGGCATATAGACTGTAGGAAAGAACAAAAAAAATGGGTAACTGTTCACGGTTGTTGGTTCACAGTGGATAGATACAAAAGAACAGAACACATTGTCATTCCTGCGTATGCAGGAATCTCTCTTATGCCCGTGGAGACCAAAAGGAAGGGTTAGGACACCTGAGGGGAGATTCCTGCATACGCAGGAATGACAGTGATGCACAGAAATGACAGCAATATACGGTGTCAGTTCAGAACCGACAACCGTGAACGGTTACAGTCTGTTTTAATCTCTCAGTATTGCATCCAGTTTTTTGGCAATATTCCCTTTTGGTGCCATACCGACCATCTCGTCTACAACGATACCCTGCTTAAAAAACTTCATACAAGGGATTCCTGAAACTCGATAATAGCTTGCCATGGCTGGGTTTTCATCTACATTGATCTTACAGATTTTAACCTTATCCTCGTATTCCGTAGACAGCTCATCTAATATCGGGGCAAGCATTCGGCAGGGACCACACCATGGTGCCCAGAAGTCAACCAGGACAGGCTGGTCAGAATTAAGTACCTCCTCATCAAAGGTATTGTCAGTTAATTGAATCATCTTATCGATCCTCCTTTAAGATTTATTCTCAATAGCAGCATAAGCTGCGATTTTTACAATTCAGATTCTAAGTTCCAAGGTTCAGGTTCAGCCCATCTACCTGAGAGTTACGAAATTACTTAAAATTCGTAACTTACACCTGCAGTTATTCGACGACCGATCTTATCTCCTGTATGCCATCCTGTCGAATTTGATTCATAGTGTCTGTGATTAAACAAATTGTAGGCAGCTATTGTCAGCTCTAAATTATTGTGAGGATGATAAGCAATGAGTGTGTCAACAGTAGCATAAGGATCTACCTTCGATGGTCCAGGGGTTACCAGTCCAAATACCGGATTGGATGTCAGATACATCTCATAATATTCATCTACATAATGAGCGGTGGCATTTGCTGACCACCTGTCAAGCTTAGCCATTAAGCCACAATTGAGTTTATTCTTCGGGTTTACTGCCAAATCGCCAAAATCATCCCGGCGGATATGCTGATAAGAATAGTTGGCAAACCCATCCAACCAATTGGTGAATATGAAATCCAATCCTACCTCTCCTCCGTATTGCTGAGCATCGGCTACATTTTTAACAGGACCTGTTTGCGTATTATCAATTAAATCCCGGTAATCATTATAAAACAGGGATGTAACTATTTTAAGCCTGTCTGTTGGACAACTATAATGAGATAATTCGTAAGAGGTGATCTTCTCCTCATTCAGAGAAGAATTGCCTAAGGCAAAGGGATATACCTTGCCTTCATTGGTATGTTGAAAGAGAGAAGGTATGTAATAGCCACTGGCAATAGTAAAACGAAGACTCTGATTTTCCTTGGGGTTATAGATAATACTGGCTCGACTAAGGGCAATATAGTCCAGGAGGGAATAGTATTCACCTCGAGCACCCAGTATAAGAATAAACCGGTCATTAAGGCGATGTTCATTCTCCACATTTATAGCATAGTTTGTCACATCGTGGTCTTCTTTAGCCCCAGCTGTTATATCTATCGATCCATTGTCATCTTTATCTACATTTTTAATCGCTTCTACACCCCAGGCAGTCTTCTTTGTATACCCTCCAAAAGAGGTAATATTCTTCTTCCATCTCAAGGTACGATAGAATTCAAGCTCATAGTTAGAATCCTCTACCGCATATATATCATTCCAAAAGTTTTTTTTATGATGATTATAGAAGAGACGCACCCATGAATTCGATCGATCATAACGAAGGGAGATAAAGGTGGTCTTGGGCTGACATACTGAGGATATCACATTTTTAGCGTCCGAAAAGCGAGACATCAGAGAGATGGATGATTCTTCACCAAGGTGATAAGTAGCATTCCCAGCAAAATAGTCAACAAAAAAGTGTTCCCTCTCCTGTTCTATCTTTGGTGCCTCCCACTCCTTGGCTTCATGATGACCTCCAGCAATACTATAGTCTAAATTTTCATAACTTCCAGCGTGAATAATATTGCTCCGTACTGTATTCCAATCGCCACCAACCATATTTACCTGGGTTCCCTTGAACTGTTTGGGTGTCTTGGTGATAATATTAATTACACCACTAAAGGCAGAGCCCCCATAGAATATTGCCCCTGGTCCTTTAATAACTTCAATACGGTCAATTTCCTCCAAATCAAATGGAGTCCAATCAAGGAATATATGGTTAGCATGGTACATAAACACATTGTTGCCATCCAGCGTAACCAGAACATGGCATGTGTCAGCAAAGCCCCGCACACCGATAACATGCTGTCCTGCATCTGATTCTCGCACATCGATTCCAGAAATTGATCTTAAGATATCACCAATGTTTGTAGCTCCTGAGTGCTTGATGTCTTGTGCAGTAATAATCTCCACACTTGATGCTGCCTCAGTAAAGGGCTGTAGCCTCTTACTGGGAGAAATTACCATTGGAATCTCCATGAAGAGCAGTTCCTCTCCAGTTACCTCTTTCTGAGCTTGTGACTCAAGACAACTCCCCAAGACCAATATCTCGACCATTAACAAAACCAACAAACCCTTCTTCATCATTTTCATCTCCTTTTGTAATAATGGCTCTCCTCAGATTAGCGGGAAAATTAGATCCAGTCTCGAATGGCACTGACTTAAGGAATATGAGGACGAAATCCTTTCTATAACCAGTAGATTCACCACCCAATGGCTACAATATCTTGTGGTGGTTAAAGCCATCAAACATTGCAAAAACTCTTAAGTCAGTGCCATTCGATCCAGTCTCCCTTTGAGAAACGAAGTAACTGGCATTTCGACAAACAAAGTGAAGAGAAATCTTGAGTGTAGGCGGTAAGATTTCTCACAGTAGTTCGAAATGACAATTGTAAAAATGTATTTTTCCCACTAATCTGAGGAGAGCCGTTAAAAGTAGGTGTTATAACAGACAAGTCATACATGTGCATTGATCTCCTCAATGTTTAGTTTTAAACTAAGTGCCTTAAGTGAATAAATAAAAATTATTACTGTGCAAATAACTGGCAACAATTTAATTTCCTGGGGTAGAATATCAAAATATACAGCCATCATTATAATGGAAACCAGGAAAATAGCTATTTTGAGTATTAACATTCCTATGATTAGCCTTCTTGGAAAGTTTAAAACCGATAATGCCACGATATCAGATACCATCGAATAGACTCCTTGACTAATTATCCATGCCCATCCAATAGCATAAATCCCAAAATCCTGTTGCATTCCGTAAAAACATACTACCATTACCATCAGAGATAAGGTACTAATGTATGCAACCAATTTATATTTTCTGGCAGCTTGTAGCAACTCATAACTTAAATTTGCATGAGCATTCAAACAGATCCCCAGCAATAAAATTACAAACAACTCAACAATTTTTTTGTCTTGAATATACATAGCCTTGAATAGAAATGGAGCTGATAAGATACCTACAATGCTTATTAGATTAAATCCTGCCCACGAAATGTTCATAAGCTGATAAATCTTGTAAAAAAACTGTTCTTTCTTTGCGCGTATAGAAATATTTTTAACAAATTTCGGGAAAACGACAAGACCCATACCATTGGAAAAAAACCAAATCTTACTGCTGAGGTCAAAAGCGGCTCGATATTTCCCCAATCCTTCCAATCCAAAAAACCTGTTGACTAATAGTGAACCTATGGCAATTACTGTTGACTGCAATACCTGTCCTGTTGAAAGTCCAGTTGAGTGACGGAGTATTGATTTAAATTCATAGTAAACAAACTTTGGGTGCCAAACCCCCTTAGGCATTTTTCCCATCAACCATTTAGCGATAAAGAAATCCAAAAATCTCCTGCTGACCACTAACCCGACAACTACTACAGGTGAGGCAAATACCAATATCCCAACAAACATTAAGATATACCTTGTCATCCCAGATACGAAATTAAATGCAGAATAACAATCAAATCTTTCCTTGGCAATACATAAATTCTGCCTCATTATAACAGGAATCGCTATGAAATATTCAAATACAGCAAAGAAAATTATCCAACGCAAATTGCCAAGATTTTTTGACGCAATAGGGAATAGATATACAGGAATAATTACCACCAAAGCTGGCAGCACTATAATCAAAAATAAAGACACCATGAGATACATTCCGAAGGTATTCTGTAAATGAGTCCGCTGGATACATGGATCATGTTCCGAGGCCAATAAACGCTGAAGGTTTTTCCCAATACCTAAGTCAGCTAAAGCTACGAAAGAAGCCAACACAATGTATATTGAGAAAAGTCCATATCCCTCTGTCCCAAGAAGCTTAAGACTCAGCGGGACGATTAAGATTCCTAAAACACCGTTTATTATATTTACACCATATACAGAAAGTATGTTTTTTTTAAAATTAGACATAAATCAGCTACTTTTGCTAAATTTGTTGTCATCCCTTGAATACAGTATTCACTTTTCCCTTCTCTTTTTTTTTGTCCATTATCCTTAATCATCCTCTTTTTATTTCCTTTTTATTTCCTACTCACTCTCAAGCTAACAACCCAATATAATCAAGCAATCTGACAAGACTTCTACCATTCAAAAATCTTCCCTGATTGCCCTTATTTACAAACCTCCCAATATCCTCACAGCCTCATCTTCCGGAATCCCACTGGCTATCATTTTCTTTAATGCTTCCTGAATTCCTTCTTCCCTGCCTTCTTCTCTGCCTTTTTCCCTGCCTTTTTTTTCTCCTTCTTTCATACCCTCCTCCCTGCCTTCTTCTCTACCTTTTTTCTCCCCTTGCACGAATGTA
>JACQYP010000110.1 GCA_016208205.1 Candidatus Desantisiibacteriota bacterium
AGCAAGGATGGTGTTAGTGCCTGGGGTTAAGGTAACAGTTGCCTGGAAATTCCCACCCAATATGTTTGCTGCAGCACCATGAACCATTACCCTGGATATGCCGTATTCATCCGTCATAGTCCCTGTTACCTGTATTGTTGCTGAGTTCGTGACAGAACCATTTGGCGGCGGAGTGATCTTTATCGTAGGTGCCTGTGTATCACACAATATTTGCATGGAGTCAGTGCCAACATTGCCTGTCCTATCTGTTGCCGTAGCAAGGATGGTGTTCGTGCCTTGTGTTAAGGTAACAGTTGCCTGGAAATTCTCACCAGATATGCTTGCCGCAGCACCATGAACCATTACCCCGGATATGCCGTATTCATCCGTCATAGTCCCTGTTACCTGAATTGTTGCTGAGTTCGTGACAGAACCATTTGGCGGTGAAGTAATCTTTATTGTTGGTGGTTGGGTATCACAAAATATAGTTATTTCTGAAGATGGGCTTTTATTACCCACACGGTCAATAGTCCATATCATGAGCGTATTTGTCCCATTGCGTAGTTCTATATTCAGGAAAGAGAAATTACCGGTTTGCTCATCAGCTAATACTACTCCGGTAGAGCTGCCATTAATAAATAACTCAACAAACGAGTTTGGCTCAGCCTGACCAATGGTTGATATTGTTTTTGTAGATATGTCGTATCCTGAAACAGGTAATGTTATCGTTCCAGGTTCAGGGCGGTTAGTATCAACTGTAAATATTTCAGGACAGGTTTTTGTTTCTACCGGTCGGCCGTAAATATCTTCAAGCCCTGTAATAGTAATAGTGCCTTTCCCTTCAAAATCAGCAGGAGCATTAATAGTAATCGTTCCTTGCCATGATAATGTAGAAGTATTTATTGCCGGGAAGCTGATAGTAGTGTAAGTATCCCCATAATAAGCTATTACAGTAGGTGTCCCTTTTAACTCTAAGTCCGAGTTCACTCTTACCGTCATTGTTCCTATTACCCAATCTGGAATTACAGTTACGGAAATAGACGGTAATGTAGTGCTGACCATAAATTTATTCCTTCTAAAGCTATTATTGCCTGAATTATCACTTATTTGGACTTCAACCCAATGCTCACCATCCAATAATGGATAAACAGGCTGCCAGGTTAATCTTTTAGGTGTAATCTCCTGCACATCACCGGTTACATCCTCTCCATCTATTAATAACCGAATTGCAAATGTGTCTATTCCACTGCCGCCGATATTATCCTCATATTCAGCTATAATTTTTGGAAAGCCGGAATTAACAACAACATTTAACTCAGGCTCTAATTTAGTAATTACTGGTTTGGTTAATTCTATTAATTTCATTTCTTTTAACTCAATTAATCCTGTATTCATACCAACCCAGAGGGTTTGTTCCTGCTCACTATAAATAGCCTGGACATCATCTAATTCACGGATAGCAAATTTCTCCATTGTATGTGTAAAGGCAGTCCAGCGTTGCGTTAATTTATCCAACCGGGAAATGCCTCCAGGATGCCCTACCCAGATATAATTAGAATCATTGCCCAGACTTAATATTGAATTACTAAAAAGCTCAGAAATAGTATCATAATTCCCATCAATAAGATTATATCTGATTACTCCTTTATCTTTAGTCCCAATCCACAGGTTTGTACCATCAATTAATAATTCAGTAATCTCATCCTGGCATATATCCGTATGAGCGTTCCATCTATCTACTAATGGGTCATAGCTTATTAAACCTCTATCCGTACCAATCCAGAGCTTGGGATAATACCACTTAATTTGAGTTACCTTTTCACTGATCATCCCTTGATGGGTACTTGCTTCTGTATAGTTTGTCCATTCTTTGGTTTGTTTATTAAGTTTGGAAATGCCGCGGTTAGTAGCTATCCACAGGTAATCATTATCAACAAGAATATCATTGATATTATTATCATAAAGTCCCTGTTTGGTAGTAACTCCAAGCCAGGTACCATTTGTTTTATCATACATGATCAGTCCGCCACCCGGACTGCCATACCAGACCAGATCACCATCCGGGGCAATACAACTAATATTATTTGCAATTCCACTTATCTCATTGAGATACCCTATCCAGTCGCCAGAGGTGCTACCTCTGTTTTCCCACTTATTGTTTCTACCGATTCCATAATTGGTACCTATCCAGATAGAATCAAAATCTCCGGCTAAGTAATTAATATCCTTGCTGATATCCGTAAATTGCCCCCCACCGGATAGTGAAGGGGCTTTTCTTTTTTGGGCATACTCTCCTCTTATATCATACCATGGTATGGTTTCATATTCTAATGGAGTACCAAACAGAATCTTTTCTTCTGCTTCATCTATTTCTTCTACCTCTTCCACCTCTCCTGCCTCTCCTGCCGCCTCTTCTACATTAAAACTACCTTCTCCATCTCCTCTATTCCAATCCCTGTCTACGGCATTAAATATCTTTATTTTTGCCATACCGTCATATCCGGAAATTACGGTATATGTTCCTTTCCAGTTGATATTATCTTGAGTTTGCAAGGTATGAGTAATATCAGTAGTTTCCTTTTGTTTATATTGTTGAATTATAACTGTTGGGGCAGATACAAGAAGTTTGTCGGATGAGATATTAATATTAACTATCTCGCCTGATGGTGCCGGATCAAGGTCTGCAGAAATTGTAAGTTGTGGCCCTTCTCCTCTTTGTTCCTCAGTAGGGATAATAATTGCTTTCGGCACACAGCTCATAAGTGTCCCTATAAAACAAAATAAAGGTATGAGAATCCATTTTCTGTTTAGCATAATTTTATCCTTTTGTCTGGTTCACGGTTCAGGGTTGGAAAACCAGAGAACCGTGAACCGTGAACCTTTTCCCCTAAAACATCGCATTCAGATTCAAACTAACCCGTTGTAAGCTGAAATCATTAGCAGATATTATCCTATCATGGACATCTGTCCAATCATACCTCAACATAGCATCTACCTTTGAAGTAACACCCCACTTTAACGAAAGTGCAGAAGAATAGCTCTTTTTATTATCGGATTCGTTACGGCTGTATCTAAATATCTCTGAAATCAGCAAACTCTTCTTAACTTGATATTCTGTTCCCAAAGATGTAAAGTAATCGGTAGTAGATTTAACATTTTGTTTAATAACGGTTTCTCTAAATTCAGTATTCAGCTGTAATTTTGGAAAAGGGGTATATTTAAGCTTAATATAAGGTATGTGCATAGTGCGGTTTTGCTCATCTTTTTGCTCATATTGCAGACAACTGAAACATTTAGTCTTCCACTCGGTCTGCCAGGCAAGCAAGTAAATATTAATACTATTCTTTGGCTGATTATTATTCCTTGATTTTCGCTGCTCATACCTGGTCGTCAATTTCGATAAATTGACTATCTTACCAAATTGAGGGTATAATTTATGTAATTGAAGATTACATTCAGACAAATAATTATCTGTTTTATTCTTTGATAAATAGACCTTTTCCTCCTGTCGTGTCAATTGATATTGCAGTAAAGCATCCCAGGGTCCAAGAGGTGTTATCTTTAATTTAATATTCGAAGATACAGCTTCATTCCTTGCAGAGGTCCTGCTTGCATCAATTCGCTCTCGCTTGACAGATTCATAAAAGATATTAGACGCATAAGGGGTTAAATATGGCCGGTAAGTTCCTAACTTAACATTAAGGGCAATAGACTTACCTTGATTTTTTTGTTCACTTTTAACTAAAAAATTCTTCAGGTTTTCATTGGTATATCTGAGTATAGTGGTTAAGCCCTTAACGGCAGTAATATCCAACGAGGTAACAAACCCGAGTTCTTTAGTCAAATCAAGTGATTTTTTAATATCATAGGAGTTTTTATATTTATATTCCGGTGCTACTGTTATCCCTTCTAAAGGGATAAGATTAAGCTTCATGTAGCCCTGGTCAGAGTTGGTATGCAGGTCATGTGCCTTATC
Organism: Candidatus Desantisiibacteriota bacterium; assembly: GCA_016208205.1. The sequence continues at coordinate 3,956 of JACQYP010000110.1, forward strand.
CTTAGTATCAACACGCATTAATCGGGTAAAGAGCTGATAGCTGTTCAAACCAGGACTTTTTTCCTTGTTATATGTAATTGAGGCAATAAACTTATTATTTAGATTATTTACCTGATGGGTTTCTTTACAATCAATCTCGTTCTCTTGTTTATTCTCCAATGTCCAAATATTTTGTTCCGACGGTTTAATACTCAAGCCATAAGAATATATTTTATTTTGAAGTTTTCTGTCTAAGCTTGATTTATCCCGTAATTTTTCATCATATCCTATGGAAAGGGCAACATGTCCCCAAATATTAAGAGATGCTTGTGATTGAAGGTATCTTGTATCACTGATTGATTCAAGATCACTTCTGCCGATAGGGCTGAATCCTTTTTCAATATCCTTAAAACAGGTTTTAAGATTAAATATATCGTGTTTAATCTCCAGTTCACACTTACTTGCCAATCCCTCTTCTGAATTACCGTTTTTTACCCTGATATCATCTAAATAAATAATTGTTTGTGTGCTGCTGCTGCCCTGTAAGACAATTCTTATTCTATTTATCTCATCTAACCTTGGATTTCCTACTGTAGATAAAGGTTGAAGCAAGTCTTTTGAAACAAGGCAATATTGATTCGAGGTATCCGGGGTAAGATTAAAGGTAAAATAATGCTCAGTAGCAGAATATAATTGCAATAAGATATTTGTTTGCCCATTACTTTTAATCCAGGCAGATATAAGATTATGTCTTGCAAGATTAACAGGTGTTTGGAATTGTTGTTCTACAATACCGGTACCTGCCCCGTATTCCATTCTCAGTACCTGATAGTTTTCCAATTCATCCGGGTGATGAACATCAGGTGTATCCTTAACCGGTTTCAAGGTAACATTCTTATCCAGATTCTTCCATCTGCCTTGTTGACCAACTAAGTTTTCTCCTTCCATATCATCTATGAATATCCCCTTATCTCCTTCCGGTTTTCTTTTACTCATGGCTAATTCAGCAGAAAATTTGACATTTTCACCTGATTGGATCTGCGTATCTACCCCTATAATTTGATGTTGCAGAGGCATAGTGCTGATTTTGGGTCTTGTTTTTGGTTCTTCGTCAGTATTTAATAAGTAAGTAGCAGATAAAGCCCAATTTTTATTTACCTGATACCGAGGTCTTAATCCTAACATATTTTGTAAATTAGGTGCTCCTGAAGATTCATAATCAATGACAATTAAAGAATCATCATAAATACCGGCTAAATGCTCATCATAAAAGTACAATGTCCCGGATTCATAGTTAATATAATAATCCACACCCCTTGTCTTTTCTTTGTCATCTACCTTTACCTTCTCACTCCCGGTTAATACCGGTGGGTCCAATTGATAGTCTTTTACCCGATAATCAAGGCTCACTGTCCAATCATTGTCAATAACAAAATGGAGTATTCCCTGAGCATAATCAATGATATAATCTATATTTCTTGTTTCAGGTATATCGGCAACCTTAACTATTTCACTATTATCAACAATATTTGGGTATCCCAGATAATAGTAGTTTCGTATCTCGGTACTGATTGTAGGAGATTTAATTGTTCGCGTCCCGCTATTTTCATAGACTACCTGAACAATACTATTTTCTTCCACCTGCTCACGAAAGATTAATATTCCATTATTCATGGTATAATCAGTGCTGATCTGTTGCAGGTCAAATCCTGTCCCATTTTCCTGTATCCCATCATCTACATAAATACCAGTGACATTTTCATTGAGAAGCTGGTAATATGTTCGTGGAATATAGTTAGAGGATTTGAGATTGATTTCACCTGAGCCAATCTTACCGCGATACACCTTACTTTTAGATACCCCTTTAGTTTTAGCCCCAAAGGTCTGGACATTGAAGTTATTTAATGCAGCACCTGCTGAAATACCAAATAGTCTTTTATTATACAGGGCAAATTCTGTCTCATCCAAAACTACATCGATATCACCGAAAGAGGCATTAACCGCATCCCCTTGATAATTAATCAGCATCTGTAATGGTTGTTCCTGCGTATCGTCGTAGTTCAGCCGTGTATTCAGTCTATTCTCTAAACCACCTTCTATCAAAAATCGTAGAGATTGCTTAATATTTATCCCCTCCGGCTCCGGAGGTGTCTTGCCCTTAAACTTAATATATGTACCTTCTACTGCCTTCATCCCGGAGATATTCAGACGCATGTCTTTCCCATTTGATTCTTGAGCAAGAAGAATGTGTGCCCAAAAACCCAGGCTTAGACTGATTATACTGATTAAGAGTAATCTTTTCATGGAAACACCTTTTTTGGAAGTAAGGTTTCAGGTAACCGTTCACAGTGGATAGATACAAAAGAACAGAAGACATTGTTATCCTTGCATATGCAGAAATCTCTCTTATGCAGCATTATGCATTAGATACGGATGTGGTCCAACCACAGAGGCTGTCATTCCTGCGTATGCAGGAATCTCTAATCAGCCCCAGACCGGGTGGGATCATCAATCCTGTCATTCCTGCGTATGCAGGAATCTCTCTTATGCCCGTGGAGACCAAAAGGAAGGGTCAGGACACCTGAGGGGGAGATTCCTGCAGGAGTTTACCCCGTACTTGATACGGGGCAGGAATGACAGTGATGCACAGGAATGACAACAATATACGGTGTCAGTTCAGAACCGACAACCGTGAACGGTTACGGTTTCAGTAATCAGGTATCAGTTGAAAATTACTGATTGTTGACGGCTGAACGCTTACAGTTTCTTTTGCTTTACTTATTTTACTCCTAATTCAGGTTTATGTCAACAAAAAAAAATTTGTTGACAAGAAATACAATTTGTAGCTTGTTTATTTCAAGATCTGATTTGATCCGGGCGAAAACGGCAAGCGGAAGACCGCAAGACAAAATTGATATTGACAATCTCAAGCATGCCGAAGAATTGGATGTACTTGACGAAAAATAGCAAGTAGGTTCGCAAATAGTGGGAGCTGCGGATTAAATCTTATTGCTCAGTCTTCTTTCCGTCGATTTCTTTTCCATGTATGACAGAGCTCTTCGTATTCAGAGGTATTTATCACATTCCTTGTCTCGAGCCAGCCTCTTCTTGCTGTAACCACCCCATATTCAAGCATAGAAAGCTCATCTATGGTATGGGCATCTGTATTTATGGCAAACCGTATTCCATAGCTTTTTGCCTGCCGAATGTATGTATCAGGCAGATCAACCCTGGCAATATAAGAGTTTATCTCCAGGACAGTATGTGTTACTGTCGCAGCCTTAAGCAATCTTTCTATATTAACAAATATATCCCTTCGTCCAATTATCCTTGAACAAGGATGAGCAATAATATCTATCAAAGGGTGATTACATCCCCGAATAAGCCTGTTTGTCACAGCCTCAACCCCATCCTCAAACCCTGAATGAACCGCTCCAACCACGAAATCAAACGAGGCAAGCATATCGTCTGTTATCCCCAATTCACCATCCCTTTGTATCTCCACCTCAAGACCGACTAAAATCTTAAAATCATAATCCCTTTCATTAAGGTGCCTTATATGCTCGATATAATGCCCGACATCCTCAAGCTTAAGCCCCTTTCTCTTAGACATTTGAGTTCTAAAGTGGTCACAAATACCTATATACTTATATCCCTTTCCCTTTGCCCACTGGGCTATTTCTTCGATTGATGATGCCCCGTCACTCCAGCTTGAGTGAACATGCAAATCACCCTTTAAGTCATTCATATTAATCAGGCTGGGGATAGCATTCTCCTTTGCCATAGCAATCTCATCATTCCCTTCCCTTAGCTCCGGAGGGATATATTGAAGCCCAAGGATATCATATATCTCCTCCTCAGTCTCACAAAGAAATCTTTTATCTGTCTCCTTTCGATAAAGTCCATTCTCTTTTATCTCAAGCCCATGACTGTCAGCATATTTATTCAGGTTAGAGATGTAAGTTTTTGACCCTGTAGTAAAATGAAGCAACGGAACAAACTCATGAGCAGATAATCCGCTGAGTTCAACCTTTATCCCTTCCTTATTCAAGACAGTAATCCTGTTTTTTGCCTGTTCAATAATTTTCAAGGGTGGGAACCGTTTCAAAAACTCTTTTATCGCTAATGTCGGGGTATCTGTCTCCATCAACAGGTCTATATCACCAACAATTTCCTTGCCGCGTCTAATGCTTCCGCTCCATTCTACCCTTTCAACCTCAGGCATCTCTAACAAGCCGTAAGCTATCCTGCGAGCCATGGGCAGGGCAATCCCAAGCAATACCTTTTCTGCCCTGGAGGCTAAAGTCAAGTCTATGCTGCGCAAAAGGTTAATCTCTACCTTAGCATCAAACCCAGGCAGTTTTTGCAGCTCATATCGTTTAGCTGCTCGTTCAAGTTCATCGATACCGGCAATACTTAAGGATTGCCAGATAGTAGCTACCTTTTTGGCATCCATACACGGGATATCCAGGACATCTAACAACCATTCAGGCGTATCAAAGAGTAATTCTTCATATTGACCCATCTTACCTGTTTTTATCAATTCCTCAACCTTACCGGCAACCTTCATACTCATCCCCGGCAGATCAAATAACTTTCCATTTCGATATATGCAAACCGCATCCTCTTCCAATCCCTCTATTATCTCTGCTATCCGATAGTAAGGAAAAGCATCATACGCCTGTCCAAAAACCTCCAACAGCTCACCTGTTCTAAACAATATTCTGGCTATTTCTATATTGGTCATTCTTGTACTCCTTCGTAGACGAAGCGTCTCGCTTCGTATCCTCCCACTCGAATGTACCCTACCCATGTAGGGCTCGTTGCTCGTTTCAACTCAAATATAGCATATATGTAGCCATATGTCAATAATTTTCCTTGATTTTTGATAATACTTCTGGTATTATGTTAAGGGGGCAGTGGTCAGGTGAAATTCATAGTAGCGGCTTGCAGCTCGCAATATGGAGTGCGAAAGCTTACTTGTTTTCGCTTTTTCGCCGCCTTAGCTAAAGCGGCAGCAAGTAAGCTACCGCATTCCAAATAATCCCTGACCCCTGATATTTTATCCTCGGAGGTGATAAAATGACTATTATTGATGATATAAAATCCGTGTTTGAAAGGGATCCGGCAGCAAGGAACATGCTTGAGGTTTTATTGTGCTACTCAGGGCTTCATGCACTTATTCTTCACAGGATTGCTCATTTTTTACATGCCGGATTAAGGATTCCACTCCTGCCAAGGATTATCTCCCAGATAAGCAGATTCTTCACCGGCATAGAGATTCATCCCGGGGCAAGGATTGGAAAAGGGCTCTTTATTGACCATGGGATGGGTGTAGTTATTGGAGAGACAACAGAGATTGGAGATTATGTGCTTTTGTATCAGGGTGTTTCTTTAGCCGGCACAGGCAAGGAAACAGGCAAACGGCATCCTACTATTGGAAATAATGTGGTTATTGGAGCCGGGGCAGTGGTGCTTGGTCCAATTACTGTTGGAAATAATGTGCGTATCGGGGCAGGGAGTGTAGTATTAAAGCCTGTGCCTGACAACTGTACCGTTGTTGGTGTACCCGGAAGGATTGTCCGCCAGGATGGAGAAAAGGTTATCCGTGCTCCACTTGATCATAGCAACCTTCCTGATCCTGTTCAGGAAAGAATTGAATCCATTCACAGTGAATTGGAGCTTGTAGAAGATATTATTCGAAAATGGAAAGAACGATTTGGTGAAAAGCTGTAACTGCTTTTCCTCTGCGATTCTCGGCGAACTCTGCGTCTCTGCGGTGAACGGTTACTATTTTTCACACCATCTTCTTCAACTCATGTAGCCTGTTAATTGCTTCAATCGGTGTAAGGTTATCAACATCCAGCTGCTTCAACGCATCTACAGCCTTATTATTTATTGTTTGCGGAAGGTCAAAGATACTCAATTGAACATATTTTTCTTTTCTTTTCTTTTCCATATTTTTCATATGTTCCATAGCTAATTTAGGTTGCCCATTACCGGAGATACTGTCCATCTCAAGGTTATCAAGTATCTCTGTTGCCCGCAAGATTACCTCTTTCGGCAGCCCGGCAAGCCTTGCCACATGGATACCATAGCTCTTATCTGCCCCGCCTTGAACAATCTTTCGTAAGAAAATAATCTTATCCCCCCATTCCTTAACCGCAATGTTATAGTTTCTAACCCCCTTAAGCAATAACTCCATCTCTGTCAGCTCATGGTAATGTGTTGAAAATAATGTTCTTGCCTTGAGATTGTCATGGTTATGGATATATTCAGCTACTGCCCAGGCAATGCTTACACCATCAAAGGTGCTTGTCCCCCGGCCTATCTCATCAAGGATAATAAGGCTTCTGGGTGTTGAATTATTCAGAATATTAGCTGTTTCAATCATTTCCACCATAAAGGTACTCTGCCCCTTGATCAATTCGTCTGATGCCCCAACCCTGGTAAATATCTGGTCAACTACCCCTATCTCTGCTTTTTTTGCAGGCACAAAACTGCCTATCTGTGCCATGAGGACAATCAGGGCAACCTGACGGATGTAGGTAGATTTTCCGGCCATATTAGGTCCGGTAATAATCAATAATTGGTTATCACTCCTATCCAGCAAGGTATCATTGGGCACAAACCTTTCCCCTGACAGTATCTTTTCTACCACAGGATGCCGTGCGTCTTTAAGCAGAATAATATCACTATCATTGATTAATGGCCTGGCATAATCATTTTCTACAGCCACCTTAGCCAGAGAGGACAGCACATCTATCAAGGCTATTGCCCGGCTGACCTGCTGGATTCTATCCATCTTGTTTATGATCTCAGACCTGACCTGCATAAATATCTCGTATTCAATCTCTGAGATCCGCTGTCCGGCACTAAGGATTTGCACCTCTTTTTCCTTTAGCTGCGGAGCGATAAACCTCTCTCCATTAGCAATGGTCTGTTTGCGAATATAATCCTGTGGAACAAGGTGCAGGTTTGCCTTTGTTATCTCAATGTAATAACCAAAGACCTTATTGTAACCAATCTTAAGCGAGCCAATCCCTGTCCGTTTAATCTCCTCTTTCTGCAAATTAATTATCCATCCCTTTGCATCCCTTGTCATGGAATGTAGTTCATCCAATTCCTGATTATATCCAGGCTTTATTATTCCCCCTTCCCGCAGAGAGAGTGGAGGGGTATTATGGATGGCTACATCTATTAACTCAACAATGTCCCTTAATTCATCCATGTCTATCAATATATCTTCTATTGTCTTACCCTGGCATGAACACAGAGCGGTTTTTATGCTCGGAACAACAAGCAGGGATTCCTTTAAGGCAATGAGGTCACGGGCATTTGCCATACCGGCATCTATCCTTCCGACAAGCCTTGACAGGTCATGGATAGACTTTAAGCAGGCGATGATTGTTTCTCGCAGGGAAGATGATTTGAAAAATACCTCTATTCCATCCTGACGATACCTTATTTCTTCTACCCTTAATAATGGTTGATGTATCCATGAGCGAAGCAGCCGTCCGCCCATGGCTGTCCCTGTCTGGTCCAAAACCCAGATAAGGCTGCCTGTTTTTTCCCCACTTCTAATTGTCTGTGTCAATTCAAGATTTCTCCAGCTTGCCGGATCAATAGCCATAAATTCTTCCGGACGATAAGGCGTTATTCTGGTGATATGGCTTAAGGATGAGACTTGAGTCTCCTTGAGATAGCGAATGATTCCTCCGGCAGCACCGATACTATGTGTAAGAAGGCTGCATCCAAACCCATCTAAGGTAGTTGTATCAAAAAATCCGCACAAGGTGCTTCTGGCTGTATCCAGATTGAATACCCAATCATCCTGGACGGTAATGGACATGGATATATCTGCGGCAAATGCAGAAAGGCCGGCATCATCTCTCAACCTCTCAGGGATAAGGCATTCCTTTGGGCAAATTCGAGTCAACTCTGTAAATAATTTAGCCTCACCATTGTCAGAGATATTATTGCTACCTCTAAATTCAGCTACCCTGAACTCACCGGTTGATGGTTCAATAAACGCCAGCCCAATGCCGGATTTATCCTTATTAATACAGGCAAGATAGTTAGGAACCTTGTCCTCTAATAATGTGGGGCTAAGAACATTCCCAGGGGTAATAGTACGAATTATCTCTCTTTTCACCAATCCCTTAGCCATTTTTGCGTCCTCTACCTGTTCACATATAGCCACCTTTTTGCCTGCCTTAATCAATTTGGCAATGTATGTCTCTGCAGCATGATATGGCAGACCGCACATAGGCACCCGATTATTCTTGCCTGCTTCACGAGATGTAAGGGTAATATTAAGGATTTGAGAGGCAGTCTTAGCATCATCAAAGAACATCTCATAAAAATCACCAAGACGAAAGAAAAGGATAGTCCCGGGCCTCTCCTTTTTTATTTGCAGATATTGGCTCATCATCGGTGTAAATTCACTCATCTTTTCTCTCCGTTGTAGGGGCAGACAGTAGACGAAGCGTCTCGCTTCGTATTCTTGGCAATCCCCTGTGGTTGCCCTGATCAGAAACAGACACAGGGGGCACATTGCCAATCCTTCTAAAACGAGCCGAGACGGCTCGTCTACAAGCTGAAATGAGTCGAGACAACTCATCTACTTTTATTATAATATATGCTGACCTGTTTCGTCAAGAGAATTGTTTTGAACCTGTGCAATTGCCAAAAATTCACTTGATATTTAATCTCGCAAATGGTATAATATAAATTCCGGTATCTGAGTCTCTGATAGAGTCAGGCTACCGGTCCACCAAACACTTATGAGGTAAAATATGATGAAAAAAATACTGTTTTTATCTATTCTTTTGTTTTTTCCTGCGTATCTTTATGCTGATGATCATTCAAATTCATTTAACATCTCAGGCATAAAAATGTTTTCTTCTACCTATACTGATTTCAAAGGAAATGCTCCGGATAAAAGCAATGGGTTTAATCTAAACCAGTCCACTAAGCTTCTTCTTGAGGGAAAAACAAAAGAAGGATTAAACGCTTATATGAGTTATGATGATACCAGAAAGATAAATCCATTGGAAATGTTGGTCAATTATCAAAAAGATATATTCTCTGTCTCACTTGGTCATATGAATATTGTCTTAAATGAAACAGAATTCTCAGGATATAATTGCAGAATGTTTGGGGTAAAGTCCGGAATAAAGACTGATAAGCTCAATACTCAGGTTTTTGCGGCAACAAATAGGGGTATCCCTAAAACCGCTACATATAAAGGCAATATTGGGCATAGCTCGCAATCTATTTTTGAGGATGGATATGTGCCAAGAAAATATTACCTGCTTTTGCCAGAGCCGGAAGAAAAGATGAATGATGTTCTCCTTGATGACGGTATCCCGGAAAATGGTGGTGGATTTATAAGCTTAACCCTGAATACAGATTACACTATTCGCACACAATCCCTTGGCTCTATAACAATTCGTGTCCTTGTTCTTGCCATTCCGACAGAAACAGATGCTATTATTCAGGTAGCCTATGATCAAAGCGGCACCCTGACGATTAAGGGTCCTGATACGGCAGATGAAGAGATTCGCAGCTATTATAAACTGAACTATTCTGATCTTATTGATTGGACAGAGGTTATTACCTCCGGCAGCTTAACCCTTACCAGAAATATAGACTATCTGGTAAATTATTCTGACGGCAGTGTGTATTTTGCTACAAAGACTAATTTCAATATCAATTATGATTATGCAGCCAAGACATATCGGCTTGATCCGCCGGTTCTGCCCGGGAGTGAAAGGGTTATGGTGAATGGCAGCCAAAACATAAGGGAGTTGGATTATACCATCAATTATGAGACCGGCGAGGTTCGTTTTTTTGATCAACATATGAGTGGAATATATGCAGACTCAGAGGTAAAGATTGAATATGAAACAGTAGCAGAAGGCAATCGTTACAGCCTTACCGGAATGAGGAACGAGTATAGCCTTAATAAAGGGATGGACATAGGTTGCACCTATCTCTTCAAGTCTGATGCTGCCCCTAAGGCAAATACTACTCAAGCCATGGCTCAGATGAGACAACAGATATTTGGGGTTGATACCAATATTCATCTTGGAGAGAGGTTGAAAATTACAGGTGAGCTGACACTAAGTAGAAAAGAGCCTGGAAATCATGGCAAGGTATGTCTGGATGATATGGAAAGGGATGACCTTCTTACTCGTTGGAAGGCATTGAGTTCCGGGGTAAATCTTTCGGCAGAGAAAAACCCTGAATATGTTCTGCACCCTGAAGGTGCAGACAATCATCAGGTATTACGCATTATGTCCGGGACAGGAACAAATACTATTGAACAAATATTTGCTACCCCCCTCGACCTTTCCCTTTATTCAATCATTGATTACTGGATAAAACCACAAGGATCAATTGCAGTAACACTTTGCCTTTATTCAGCAAGTAATCATTATCTTAAGTATGATACCAGTCTGAATAAAAGAGAATACTCCTCTATCAAAAAGAATCTATCTCAAGATGCGGTTATCGTTGGAGAGCCTGACCTGAAGACGATTAACCGTATCCAGTTTATCTTTAATAATACCGGCTCTGAGACAGTTACCATGTATCTTGATGACCTGATGTCTAAGGAAGGATCTTTAATGGATGGATTGGCAAAAAAGGTTGAAGCTGCCTTCGAAAGTGAGCAGCTCAAGCTTAAAGCATGGGTTAAGGATGTTGATCAGGGGTTTAACCCTATTGGACTTTCTGATTTTGAGTCAATCAATGATACAAGGTCGTATCAGGCTGATGTACAACTTTCTTTGATACAATCAACCATGTTCTTGCTAAAATACGAAAATAATCTCAAATCCAGGTCTTCACTTGAGAAACAGATTAAACAAGATATATCCTCTGCTGGAATAAGGTTTAAGCCGTCAGATATGTTCAATGCCAGCATTGATTACAAACAAGAGGATGAAAATGATAGTAAGGCTGTCCACCTGATAGATAATATCAACAAA
>JACQYP010000106.1 GCA_016208205.1 Candidatus Desantisiibacteriota bacterium
AGATTGTTGTTATACCCTCATAGTTCTTGTAGATATTCTGTTCATTTGTAGTGGAGGCGGTTATCTGCTTTGAGCCTGCAGATTGGATGCTAACATTGAAGGTAACCGAAAATGTTCCTGATGGGGCTGATTGGACTGTGGTAATACTCTGATGTGTGCCAAAGTCTATGCGGACAGTCTCTGAGCCATTAAAGCCTACACCATGAACAGTTATTTCTTGACTTACAGGGCCTGTAGTTGGACTGACCAAAATGATATAAGCACCGCTGATGATGAAGGAGACGATATTTCCATTGTAATCTTTGGTAATAGTTCCCTGATTAGCTGAATGAACAGTGATACCCTTTGTTCCCCAGCATTGGGTGTCTATTCTGAAGGTTACAGAGAAGGTGCCGTCTGCGTTGGTAGCAACTGTGGTTATGGTCTGGTTTGTACCAAACTCTATTCTGATTGTACCACCTGTGATGTTGTCATCAAAGCCAATACCCTCTAAGGTGACCCAGGTTGAGACAGAGCCATACCTTGGTGTGAGATTGATAATATAGGCACCGGTAATGATGAAGGAGGTGGTAACTTGGGTACTTCCAAGGGTGCTGACAGTAACATACTTTGTTCCCCAGCTTTGGGTATCTATCCTGAAAAAAGTTGAAAATGTTCCGTTTAAGGTTGGAGTTACCGCAGCTATGGTCTTGTTTGTGCCAAAAGAAATGGTCACGCTGCCAAAGTTATCAAAGCCTCTGCCGATAATAGTAACCAGTGTTGAAACAGAGCCAAAGGTCGGGGTAAAGAGAATAATATCTGGTCGAATACTAAAGGTTGTGATTATTCCAGCATAATCTTTATTTATGTTCCTCTGATTGTTGGTATGGGCGGTAATATATCTTATTCCAAAGGGCTGGGTGTTGACTAAGAAGCTCGTTGAGAATGTTCCAGAAGCTGAGGCAATTACAGTAGTAATAGTGAAATGTGTACCAAAGTCTATGCTGACAGTACCTAAACTATTAAATCCAACACCCTCTACGGTAATCCGTGTACCGACTGCACCAGAGGTTGGGCTGACTAAGATAATATAGGCACCGGTGATGATAAAGTTGGTCGTGTTTGAGGCACCAGAAGTGGTACTGACAGTAATAGTTGTTGTTCCCCAGCATTGGGTGTTTACTCTAAAGGTTAGACTGAATGTTCCGTTTACGTTTCCTGCGGCAGTGGTGATGGTCTTGTTTGTGCCAAAGTCTATACGAACAGTCTGTTCTTTATTAAACCCTGTACCTTGAAGGGTTATAATGGTGGAGACAGAGCCAAAGGTAGGGTTAAAGGTAATAATCTCAGAGCGAATCTGGAAGAGGGTTCTTTCGCTAGATGTCCCTGTATATCTGTTTAATTCTGTTAGACTTGAGGCTGTAATCTGGGTAGCACCATAGGCTTGGGTGGAAACTCTAAAGCTCGTAGAGAATGTGCCGGCAGGGCTGGCTATAGTTGTGGTGATGGTGTAGTGTGTGCCAAAATGTATGGTTACAGTGCCATTTGCATCAAAGCCAACACCCTCAACAATGATATTTGTGCCGACTGTGCCAGAAAGCGGTTGGATTAGTATAAAATAGGCGCCTGTAATTCTAAAATCTGTGTAAGCCCTCTCTGATTGACTATAATCATTATTATAGCTTATGGCTGTAATATTAGTTACTCCTGAGGGTTGGGTGTCAACACGGAAGGTTACTGAGAAGACTCCTGATTCATTTGCTGTAGTTGTGGTGATAGTAGCTGATGTGCCAAAATGAATATAAACGGTCTTGCTGTCATGGAAGCCTCCACCCTGAACAGTAATCAATGTAGAAACAGAGCCTTGTGGAGGCTCACGAAGATAGATATATGCTCCTTCTATCCTGAAGATTGTTGTTATACCCTCATAGTTCTTGTAGATATTCTGTTCATTTGTAGTGGAGGCGGTTATCTGCTTTGAGCCTGAGGATTGAGTGTCAACAAGGAAGGTTACGGAGAATGTTCCTGATGGAGCTGATTGGACTGTGGTAATACTCTGATGTGTGCCA
>JACQYP010000047.1 GCA_016208205.1 Candidatus Desantisiibacteriota bacterium
CCTTCTCTTATTGCCCTCAAAAATAGGGCATCCCTATCATCATGGAATAAACATGGATGCTCTCTTGCCCTTTCTATGCCCTCTTAGAGGCAGATTTATGGGGTAGTGTGAATTCAGGATTCGCTTTATCGAATATTCAGTCACAATCACTTTTCTCTTGACATTCAATATCCTGTATGTTACACTCAAATTATGGGAAATATGTAATTATTCAAAATTGTGGGGAATTAGCAGTCTATTGTTTTTTAGCCACTGATTTCACGGATTAATTCTTATCTTAAATCGTAACTACTCAGGTTGTTTGGTTCAAGGTTCACGGTTAGAATACTTGCGTTGTCAATTCGTATGTCAGTTGCCAAGCCTCAATATCTTTAAACCGTTCAATTTCCATACACAGTGTTCTATCTCGTTCTGGCTGACAAGATTTCACTTTTGGGGCTGGTAGTGCGTTATGTTCCCAGAAATTACCAAATAGTTCTTGAAAATCAGGCATTAATTCATGGAGGAGATCGGTAATTCTGTTTTTGGCTTGAGGTTAAAGATTGACCTCATTATGTCTTGCTCTGGTGGGGTCGCAAGACCCCTGCCCTACCCGGTACAAATCAATTCCATTAAAATGGAGAATTATAAAATGACTCAGAAAACATTTTTCAATAGCGTAACCAATGGGAACAAAGATATATTGCAAGAAATTATTGATTTACTAAATCAAAACAACATTGAATATTGTGTTATCGGAGGGCTTGCAGTAAATGCTTATGTAGAGCCGGTTGTAAGTCTTGATTTGGATATCGTGGTAGTAATTGAAGGTATAGATAAAATCATCGAATCTACAAAAGATAAATTCAAAATCGAGAATTTTCCACACAGTATTAATTTAGGGAGCAAAGACTCTGATGTTAGAATACAAATACAAACAGATAAAAGGTATCAAGCTTTCATTAAAAAAGCATTGTTCAAAGATATTCTGGGTTATCAAATGAAGGTTGCGTCATTAGAGGATGTATTAACTGGCAAAGTCTGGGCGTATTCGGATATAGAAAGACGAGGCAGTAAACGACAAAAAGATCTCGCTGATATTATGCGCATTATTGAATCATTCCCAGAATTAAAATCAATATTGCCAAAATCAATCATCGAAAACATAAATAAAATTGTCGTAACTACTCAGCTATAGTTATTCTAAGCATATTGTAACTATTAAGGATACAAAAAAGTGGAGTTTACAGAATTAGTCAAAAAATTTTCACCATATTTGAAGCGATTATCCAGCAAGGTGGCTATCTCATCCCGGGTTATCGGGCAGGATGATCTTTATCAGGAGATGCTTTATCATCTCTGGGAAGGGTGGAAACGGGGTGAGTTTGAGGGGAAAAATGATGCTTATATCAGGGGTGGCTGCTATTTCCATCTAAAAAACTATTTGCGCAAGAATACTGAACAGGTAAATGTCCTGAGCCTTGATGAACCATTGGATGAGAAGGGTACTACCCTGGAAAATATTATCCCTGATAAAACAACATCCTTTGATGTCCGGGTGGATGATGCCCTTTTTATCCAACAGATGAAAAATAAAGAATTGACTCGAAGGGAACAAGAGGTGACCGAATTACTTGCTCAAGGATATACAGTAAGGGATATTGGCAAGAGGCTGAATATCTCCCATGTACGGGTATTGAAAATAAAGGAGAATATCGGCAGTAAGTTTACCAAAAGGCTTACTTGAATCTTGAATCGCGAATCTGTTCTATTCCTTCAGATCCGCAATTCAAGATTCGCAATTCGAGATTCCTTTCTCACATCGCCATTGACTCCAATATCCCTCGAACATATGTATTCCCCGGCTCACGCATTAGCACATATTCAAACTCTTCCCGAGCCTCTTTTATCCTCCCACCACGGAGCAAGGCTGCCCCAAGGTCAACATGAACACTAACATTATCCGGTTCTGCCTCGATTATGTGATTAAAACATATCGCAGAGGAGGCATATGCCCCTTGTGAGAAATATATCTCCCCAAGCCGATGCTGTGCCCTGGAAAGTTTTGGATTTACAGCTAATGCCTTCTGCTGCCAGATAATAGATTTATCCATCTGCCCCATCTTAAAATATATATCACCAATAGTAGCCATACACTGAAAATCATCCGGAATTATCCTTAAAACATTTTCATATTCCTTGATAGCATCCTGGTATTGATTAAGCTTGGAATATAGTGCGGCCATATTATTGTGCGGCTCAGCAAAAACAATATTATACCTTAATGCTGTCTTATAGGATTCAAACGCCTTTTGTTTATCCTGCTCTCTTTCATCCATATCATAAGACAGGGCATAGATGGCACCCATAATATTATAAAAATAACCATCATTTGGATTTAAGACAAAGGCATCATTGGTTCGGTTAAATGCCTTTTGTATCCATTCCTTTTTTTTATCCCGATCTTCCATAGGGATAGAGGCTGCCTTTTTATAGTAGGTAAAGGTAAGCTCTCCGTAATAATGCCGTTCCCATGGATTAAATTTTACTGCCTGTTCATACATCTCCAATGCCCTGTCTAAATTGTTCTCATTAATAGCCCTTTCTCCCTCTCGAAAGCATATATCTGCCTTATACGGAAAATGGGCTAAATAGAAAAGAAATATTCCAATACTAATAATTAAACCGCTAATCCAATATCTAATAAAGGAAATTTTCCCTCCTCTCTTTTTTATCTGCGGTATGATAATGTCCCCTGCCTGAACCATGCCCATCCCCATCAGCGTCCAAAAAAGGATGGTAAACGAACAAACAGCAAAGGCGAAAAAGCTTTGAGCATGATACGCCAGAACAGCACAGCAGATGCCCAACAATACCAACCGCTCGTTTGAATCCTTCATCCCATGATATGATTTCCAGCAGAAAAAGAAAAAGGCAAAGGCTAACCAGAGATAGATACCTAATCCTACAAACCCACGCATAACACCTATATCGAAGAATTCATTGTGTGAACGGTCATAGTCAACATTATGTCCTTCTAAGCGTTCCATAAGCAGGGTTTTATAGCGTGTATAAATAAACGTCAGGGAATCCGGTCCAATCCCAAATACAGGATAATCAAGCATGATGTGAGCCGACCTTTCCCATATCTTGAGCCGATTCCCTGCCCCACCCGTAATCTCAGCTTTTTTTTCACCGGTAGCGGTCTCTTTTACTGCTACTGTTTCGGAGATTCTGTTAAAAATAGAATGTGGACCAATAGAGGCAGATAATATAATTAAACCAACAACTGCACCCAGTATACATAATCGCACCCTGTTTTCAAATAGTATCTTTTTCCCGGACATGATAACAAATAAAACCATAGCTGCAAATAAACCCACCCATGGGCCACGACTCATAGCATATATCTCACCAGCAGACGACAAACATATAATAATTCCATACAACCATACTGCCCAATCTGTTTTTGCAGCAGGAATAGTCTCAGTTTTTTTGGGTGTGGTAGTAACAGATTTTGTCGTATGAGAGGTTATGGTCTTTCCTTTTGTCTTTTTCTTGATGGGCAAAATATTTGTTTGCTCTTCTCTGTTAAGAAAAAAGCCAAAGGCTAAAGGGATGATCATGCAGAGATAGGCACCAAGAAAGATAGGATTGCCAAAGAAAGAAACCGTTCTTTCCGAGACATTTGATGCCCAATTTGTGGGATCCATACCAAATCTTTGGGCAATACTATAGATAGAGGAAAAAATTGCTACTGTCCATAAACAATAGACTGTCTTCTTGAATAATCTTTTCTGATGAAGAAAGTTGGTTGCCACAAAGAAGAGAAGGATATAGGTTATGGTTGTGGTAAGCCCCTCATGCCGCTTGTATGCCCCAACCAGACTTGTAGAGGAATACGCAGAAAATATTGTGGAAAGAATGCTTGTCCAAAAGAAAGCAAGGATTGGAATATCCAGCTTGCTCCGCACAAATGGATGACCTATAAGAGCAGCCTTTACCAACCATGCGATCAGGATGATTATAGAAAAAAACCGCATAACCGTCATCTTGGTAGTATCAAAAACACCGCTTGCATGCGGATCAAAGTATAAGGGAACTACCAGAAGAAGCCCTAAGAAACCATATTCGATAATAGCATGACAATATTTTTCTATTTTTTGTTCATTCATTTAATTATCCAAAAATGCGGAAATTACAGGAGGCAAGGGCAGGGGCAAGCCCTGCCCATACATTTCGTTATAACGACAACCTCTCCCTATACCACTCCACAGTCATCTCTAACCCTTGATCCACATTAATCTCAGGAGAATAATTCAAGCAACTCTGTGCCCTGGATATATCAGCTAAGGAATGTCTCACATCCCCTGGTCTGGTATCTGCATACACAGGTGAAAGATTTGTGCCCAATATTTTATTTATCTTTTTACAGAGTTCATTCAGGGTTATTCGTTCCCCGCAGGCAATATTAAATGCCTCTCCTATTCCCTTAGAGGCTACAGTAGCATTGAGGTTAGCGTTAACAACATTATCTATGTAGGAAAAATCTCTTGATTGTCCACCATCCCCATATATTGTCGGCTGATTCCCTGTAAGCATTAAGGTAATAAACTTTGGTATTACTGCAGAATAATGGGAAGTGGGATCCTGATTTGGTCCAAAGACATTAAAATATCTTAAGGCTATAGTTTCCAATCCATATAGGGTATAAAAGACCTTACAATATTCTTCACCGGTTAATTTGGTAATAGCGTAAGGAGAAAGCGGGGATGTCTTCATGTCTTCTCTCTTGGGAAGGGTTGGGGTATCTCCGTAGGCTGAGGAAGATGAGGCATAAATCACTCTTTTTACCCCTGCATCCCGTGCAGCAACCAGTACAAATTCAGCAATATTTTCCCTTTTACCTGTAGAAAAATTATCTATAATCCTGACCTGTTCCTTGTTTTTCACCAACCTTGCCGCAATATTGGAACCGATAAATCCAGCTCCCCCTGTAATTAAATATGTAGCCACCTGTATCCTCCTTTATTCCATTAAGCGTATTTACTGACGCTGCCACGCTTTAGGCTGTTAGGCTGTAGGCTTGAAAACCTCTCTCGCTTTTATTTTCCTAACAGTCTACAGCCTATTCACATTCAGCCTATCTTACCAACAATCTGCTCTGAATTTTCCATCAGCATCTTAAAATCCTCTACCCCTGCCCCATGAGCAATCTTTTCTGCCTTTTCAATGGTAATCAAATCAGTATCTGTATGGGCATCGGTATTAAGAATGAGCCTTGCCCCGACTCTTTGTGCCATCTTTGCCACAAGTCCATTGGTCAGGCAATGCCCTTTCCGTGCAGTAATCTCTAAGGCAATACCCCTTCTTTTTGCCAGTTCTGCCTCTTCTTGTGTCAATAGACCCGGATGAGCAAGGATATCAATATCACTATTAAGAGCTGCAAGATTTGTTCCCAAAGGAACCGGCTCAACAATGGTTTCACCATGAACAACCACAATCATTGCCCCTAATTCTCTTGCCTTTTTAACCAAGACGGCAATTAACTCCGGTGGAACATGGGTTACCTCTGCCCCTGGGATAAGACGAACCCCTTGACCTTTCAGATGCTGGCAAACATTTACCAATCGTGGTATTACCCAGTCAATGTTTGACAAATCAACATGGTCGGTAATGGCGAGAGTTGATATCCCTTTGTCTTTTGCCTGCTGAAGCATTTCTGATGGCAAAAGTATCCCATCAGAAAGCAGGGAATGGGTATGCAAGTCTATCATAAAAACACCTTTGTACCTTTATGCCTTTATAATATCAAAGTTTAACACATTTTTAAGGGGATGTCAAGGGAAATTCTGAGCGACACAGCAATTCTCATTTTGACTTTTAGATTCACCGCAGAGACGCAGAGTTCGCAAAGAAACGCAGAGAAAGAAGATTATCCTCACTGTATTGCCCTCTATTTTTGTCAGCAATGAATATGTGATAATTGGGATATTTAGTAAGCAGAAATAAATAATCTTTACACTTCATCTTTGGTGGCACAGATGTCTTTTGTAGGGACAAGGCATTGCCTTGTCTCTACGATTACCGCCCCATCTTCTTCCCTAACTCCCCAAACCTACCCAGAACCTCATCCCTTGAGATAGATTTTGCTCTTGTGCTCATATCTTCACCGGTTATTTCTTTTATGACAAGCAATACCTCCTCGCCGGTTATTGGTTTTGTCTTAGATGCAGATAGTTTGGAGATGATCAAGGGGATAACCTTTGTTTTATGCTTTTTTACCAGGTCAATGATAAAAAATGTTTCTGCCGGCAGAAAGACAAATTCTTTAGCACCTTCCTTGATATGTCCAGGGTCAAGAAGGTTAATGGTTGCAGTAGCATATCCATTATGGTCAAAAAAAACTACTCCCCGGTCATATTCGTAATTCATGTAGGCTTTCCTGTCAAATTGCTGCCAGCATATTGCAGATGCATAACCGCACAGCCCATCTATAAACCACTGTGCAGTCTCATCATGAGGAATGCTCTTTTTTAAGACCTCTTGAGCCGTGTAGTAGGGGAAGAGGCAATGCAGATAATATCTATTGTCCGGGTTTTGAAATGGCCAGCCCCATTCACAGACAATAGGCCAGCAGGTAACATTATCAACAATCAGCCATTTGTCATCCTTGATTGTCTCGATAAATGGGTCATTTCGCCAGACTGGACAAAAGACAAATCCATACATCTGTCCGGTCAACATCTCTTGCGATGAGATATTAAACAATGCTTGTATCTTTTTGCATTCAAGAGACATTTTTTTTACCGTCTCTGAGGCGATTTTTTGTTGTTCAGCATTCCCTTCAGGATAAAAGACCTCATGGATATCCTCTTTCAGGGAAACCTTGTTTATCTTTAGATGTGTTACAGACTTTATCGTCCTTTTTTTTGGAGGATGAACCGATATGTATAATCCCATAATCATCCCTATCAATAACATCCCAACAATAAAGCCCGGGATAAATCCTCCTTTTACCTTTGCCATTGATACGCCACCTCCATTTTAATGTAGCACAGGCATTCTTGCCTGTAAACAAGAATGCCTTTTAGCCTTTCCATTGATACGCTGTCTCCATTTCTTTAAGTGATAGCTGAACAAGGTCATTGATAATTAATTCCTCTCCTCCAACAACACCCAGCACCTCATGAGGGATACCCGATTGCATGATGATTTGCATAAATTGCTCAAGCCTGGCAGTAGATACAGAGACAACTATCCTGGATTGAGACTCCCCAAAGAGAAGGGATATCATGGGTATGGACGGTTGGTAAATGCACTTGGCCCCTATCTTCCCCTGAAGGCAGCACTCAGCTAAGGTTACAGAAATTCCACCCTCGGCACAATCATGGGCAGACTTGATTAGTCCAGCTTCAAATGCCTCCAGGACAGCCTGCTGAACACGAATCTCCATCGAAAGGTCGAGCACAGGCGGCTTCCCGTTAATCATCCCATGGATTATTTTCAAATACTCACTTCCGCCAATCTCATCCCTTGATTCACCCAGCAGGACTATCACATCCCCCTCATCCTTAAACCCCATATCAGTAACATGGGAAGCATCCTCTATTATACCAACCATGCCAATCACTGGTGTGGGATAGATGGGACCGTCCTCACTTTCATTATAAAAACTGACATTCCCGCCGGTTACCGGCACATCTAATGCCTGACATGCCTTAGTTATGCCCTCAACTACCCTTCTGAACTGCCACATTACCTCCGGATCCATGGGTGAGCCGAAGTTAAGGCAATTGGTCAGAGCCAGCGGCTTTGCCCCAACACAGACTACATTCCTTGCTGCCTCTGCCACAGCAATCATCCCGCCCATATATGGGTCAAGGTAACAGTATCTTCCATTACAATCTGTAGACATGGCAATTGCTGGCAGAGGGGCTCCCTCGGGCATGGGTGTTTTTGTTCCCTTAATGCAAACCACACCAGCATCCCCCTTACCAGGGCAAAGAATAGTATTAGTTCTAACCATATGGTCATATTGTTCATAAATCCATGCCTTATTGGCAATCACAGGGGAGGCAAGAAGCCGGAGCAATATCTCATTATAGGTAACTTCTTCCTCTGTGTCTTTGTATTGTTGTAGGTTGTAGGTTGTAGGTTGTAGGTTTATGGTATGCCTTTCTGCCTCTGTCTCTGTGCTTTTCTGTATCTTCTGACCCCTGACCCCTGACCCCTGACCCCTTTGTGCCTTCTTTCCTTCCCAGTTTCCAAGTACCTCCCTCAGATATTCCGGCTCTTTTTCCGGGTGCTGATACATGGGGGCATCATCGGTCAATGCCTTAGCCGGTATCTCAGATACAATCTCCTCTCCATCTATTACCCGGAAGAATCCGTCACTTGTTACCCTGCCGATAACCACAGAATGCAGATCCCATTTCCCAAAGATTTCTTCAACCTCTTTTTCATATCCTTTTTTCACACAAACCAGCATTCTTTCCTGAGATTCAGAGAGCATCAATTCATAAGGGGTCATACCCAGTGCCCGTTTTGGGACAAGGCTTAAATCTATTTCTATGCCCACATTACTTTTGGCAGCCATCTCGCAGGTAGAGCATGTCAGCCCGGCAGCACCCATATCCTGCATACCTATAAGGTAATCTTTTTCAGCAAGTTCCAAACATGCCTCAAGCAAAAGCTTTTCTACAAAAGGGTCGCCAACCTGAACCGCAGGCCTGTCCTCATAAGAGGATTCCGTCAATTCCCGTGAGGCAAAGGATGCCCCCTTAATCCCATCCCTGCCTGTAGCAGAGCCAACATAGATAATAGGATTACCCTCACCTGTTGCAAGAGCCTTTACTATCTTATTATTCTCGATTATCCCCAGACTCATGACATTTACAAGGGGATTTCTTTCATACACAGCATCAAAACAAGCCTCCCCCCCAATAGTAGGGATACCCATGCAATTCCCATAACCGGCTATGCCAGAGACAACACCGCTTAATAACCGTTTGCTTTGCGATGAGTCCATCTCCCCAAACCGCAGGGAGTCAAGGATAGCAATTGGTCTTGCACCCATAGTAAATATATCCCTTAATATCCCGCCTACGCCTGTAGCTGCCCCCTGATATGGTTCAACCGCTGAGGGGTGATTGTGCGATTCTATCTTAAAGGCTATCAATATCCCATTCACAATATCCACCACACCGGCATTCTCACCCGGCCCAACCAGCACCCTTTCTGATTTAGTAGGCAGCATCTTCAGGGTAGATCGGGAGCTTTTATAGCTGCAATGCTCACTCCACATTACAGAAAAGATACCCAGCTCTGTAATGGTTGGTGTCCTTTTGAGAATGCTTAGAATTTTTTCATATTCTTTTTCAGTAAGTCCATGTTCAGAAACGATTTGTGGGGTTATTTCCATTAATTTTTGCTCCTTAGCTATGAATAAGTAACTACTCAGCCACAAAGCCTCTAAGGCACGAAGAAGATAACAGAATAACACACATAGACAGGATTCTCACGAAAATTTCTATCCGTGTCAATCCGTCTCATCCGTGTAATCTGTGTGTTATTTATACTCTTTGTGCCTTAGTGGCGTGAACGCTTACAGGCATACCTTACGGCTGAATCTTCTTTTCCATAATATTATTGATATTTTCATCATCAAGGTTTTCCGGGATGGGTTCAACATGAACAAGAACACGGCTGGTTTTCTCTATCTTTATCGGAGCAGGCGGGATCAATCGAACACTTGTCTTTGATTCAAGTCCGGTAGCTAAGGGATAGGTATATCCTGATACCTGCTGTTTATTGACCCTGATATTAACCTTGATCTTTGTGCCTGGTGCATACTGGGTAGAGCCTTGATTGGATACTACAGGCACGATTCCGTGCTCCTGGTCATAATCTATATCTGCAATTATCAGATCATGAGTGCTTAAGGGAGCGATTATGGTTGCAGTGGCTATATTGTTTTCTTCGTTTGACTCACTTATCATATTAAATGGCTCAGGGTCAATGGCTGCCATGATAGTATGTGTGCCGGAGATAGAAAATCCGGTATTAATCACTTTTCTCCCACCTGGTCTTCTGAATGTCAGGCTGTCAAAGTATGAACTGCCAAGCCCACCCTGCATCTTGCCATCTATAAATATATGCACCGCAACCTTACCAGAGGCTGCTATCCCCTGCCCCTTATTTTCAACAGTTAAATGGACATAATGTCCGGCAAGAGAGATGTCTGATATGGATAGATCAGGCATCAGATTGCCGTGAAGGCTGAATTCATCCACAAAAAAGGTAGCACTTGTGGCAACATTTTTTTCTCCTTCCTGCTCAATACCTTCTCCATATATTTCCTCGTCACTACTGGGAAGAGAAAATATGGTTACGACCTGAGCCTGCTGACACAAGAATGTTTTTTCAACCTCAATCGTAACTGTTCCCCCCGCAGGAAGTCCAGAGACGCTCTTAGCGGCAATGGTGGTTGTTCCCCACATGACTTGAATATCAAAATCATTTGTATAATCTTTTGTGCCGATATTTGCAATAATACCCTGGATAAGCACTGTATCCTCCGGCTGCGATACACCAATATCACTTAAGGTAGTGGCTAACAGCTTAAAGGTAACATCACTCACAAATATTTCTGCACAAGTAGTAGCTGAAGCGTCCCCGATTCGGTCTGAACAAGAGGAGGATTCTGTCCCTGTTGCAGGCAGGAGATCCTGTTCCTCGGCATAGCTATTATTAATCCCTATAATCAATAGCATTGAAAGGCAAATGGTTGTTATGTGTTTCATGGTTCCTCCTTGTGTTGGAATTCAGAATTCAGAATACAAAGTTTGTGGGTATCTGTTCACCGCAGAGACGCAAAGGACGCAAAGAAAACGCAGAGTATGCTGCAGGATTCTTCATGGATCAAAAACTTGGCGACAGATCACTTGTTGTCCATTAACATATTCATCATTAGTCTCCCTTTTTTCTCTGCGATTCTCGGCGAACTCTGCGTCTCTGCGATAAACGGTTATGTTTGTGGTGGCATGCAGTATATCATCTTGCCAACATCGTTTGAGCCATAGCCTCTAATTTTGCTACTCTTTTTTCCATGGGTGGGTGTGTAGAAAACAATGAAAGCATTCCTCCGCCTGTCAGGGGGCTAACAATAAACATATGTGCTGTAGCTGGGGTAGCGTCCATAGGCACCCTTTGTGCACCTATCTGAAGTTTTTTCAAGGCATTGGCTAAGGATTGAGGATGTCCGCATATTTGAGCACCGGCAGCGTCTGCCTCATACTCTCTTGCCCTGGAGATAGCCATTTGAATCAACATAGCAGCAATAGGAGCAACGATGCTCATAACAATAAAGACTAATGGACTACCGCCTTCTCTGTCATCACTGCGTCCCCCGCCAAGTATGGCTCCCCATCGAGCCATACTTGCCAGCATAGAGATGGCACCAGCGATTACAGCAACAACAGAACTAATAAGAATATCCCTATTTTTTACATGGGCCAGCTCATGAGCCAAAACCCCTTCTAATTCATCATTGCTTAACAAATGCAGAATTCCCTCAGTTACAGCTACAGCTGCATGTTGCGGGTTACGACCTGTGGCAAAGGCATTGGGTGTCTGTTCAGGAATAATGTATACCTTAGGCATAGGCATGTTTGTTTGCTGAGTAAGCTTTGTAACTGTCTGATAAAGTTGAGGTGACTGTGCATAGCTCACCTCTTTGGCTCTATACATGGACAAAACTATCTTGTCTGAAAACCAATAACTAACCATATTCATAACGATTGCCATACCCAGAGCAATAACCATTCCTCCATTTCCACCAAGCGTTTTGCCTACAAAGATAAACAAAAGGGTTAATCCTGTAAGCAGAAAGGTTGTCTTAAATACATTCATCTTTTTCCCCTCCATCGGCTATTATTTGTTTTTTTACCACGAAAAACACGAAGTACACGAAAACTTACAACTACTCAGTCCAGTAGTCAGGATCAGAACTGCAAAATAAATATGCTCCCTGCATTTGCAGGGACAAGCCTTGAGGCATGAGAGACAGCTCTACGGTTTGATACTTGAATGTTTGATTTACCATGCTCTTTCATTCTGACTCCTGAATTCTGACTATCCCTGAGTAGTTTCCCCTTTTCCCTTCATTACACCCTGAACGATTACAAAGCAGAAAATATACTGTCAATGGCAAAAAAATGCTTGACTTTTTCGATAAATATTGTTAATATATACAAATCATGCCGGGATGGTGTAATTGGCAGACATGTGCGCTTGAGGGGCGTATGGGGTAACCCGTGCGGGTTCGAGTCCCGCTCCCGGCACCAGCAATTGTTTATTCACAATATATCTGGCATCCATGATGGATCTAGGGGCAGGCCCCCGTGCCTGCCCCCTAAGCCACTATTTATTCCGTCTCTGAAACTTTGTACGCTTTAGAAGCTTTTTATATTTATGC
>JACQYP010000113.1 GCA_016208205.1 Candidatus Desantisiibacteriota bacterium
AGGACAAGCACCAGAATCAGGTGCAGTATCACCGGCACATGGGTAGCCTTTAATGGTTTCGCAATAGAAGGAATCGGCCCTGAAACCATTGGTATAACCCTTCTGAAAAGGGCGGCAAAAGCTACTCCAAGACCAATCAAAAGTAAGGGTGCCAAAAGGGGGGCATCCTTCATGGTTGCAGTCAATATCAGAAATTCACTGGTAAAAACACCAAAAGGCGGCATACCTGCTATAGCCATAACCCCAAACATAAGCCCCCAGCCAACTAAGGGATTACTCCGAAAAAGCCCCTGTATCTTATTCATTTCCTGAGTATTGTGCATCTGGCAGGCATGACCCACGGTAAAAAATATTGAGGACTTTGTCAGGCTGTGAACCAGCATATGGAGAAGGGCGCCAAAGGTGGCTATCTGCCCGCCAAGCCCGAAGGCAAAGGTGGCTATCCCCATATGCTCTATGGATGAATAAGCAAACATCCGTTTTATATCCTTCTGCCTTAAAAGGGAAAAAGCGGCAACAAGGATAGACAGCAAGCCAAATCCCATCATGATATATCCAGCCTGATGTGTCCCGGTAGCCCCATCAACAAGAACCTTACACCGAACTAAGGCATAGAGGGCAACATTTAAGAGAAGCCCTGAAAGGACAGCCGATATTGGTGTAGTACCCTCACTGTGGGCATCTGGAAGCCAGTTATGCAAAGGGACAAGCCCGACCTTTGTGCCGTATCCAACCATTAAGAACACAAAAGCTAACGAAAGAATGGTCGGCTCAAGCTTATCGCTTACCATACTCAGGTTTGTCCAGAGTAATGCCTCACCACCTGCACCCAGTACCCTTTCTGCAGCAAAGTAGAGGAGTACAGTTCCAAATAATGCCTGAGCAATCCCTACACCACAGAGAATAAAATATTTCCATGCTGCTTCAACAGCTGTTGGGGTACGATACAGGGATACCAATAAAACCGTTGACAGTGTAGCAAGCTCCATGGCTATCCAGAGCACACCCACATTGTTTGTCAAGAGAACAAGCAACATGGCAAAGATAAAGAGTTGAAACATAGCATGATAAAAACACATTCCCTTCTTGCCCACCCGGTCATGTTCCCTTTCCCGCCGCATATATCTCCGGCTGAACGATGCTGTAGTCATAGAGACAAAGGATGTAAGGGTCGCCAGATAGACACTGAATGCATCAACAAAGAAGAATTTTCCACCGGCAATCATGGGACCATGAAGATAGACCTGCATGGCTAACGCTATACCTGCCCCAAAGGTTGCCGCAGAACCAAGGATATTTATCTCCGGGGCAAACTTCCTATCACCAATAAAGGCAAGGACTGTTGCTGAAAAAAGCGGTACGCCAAGTAAGATGAGCAATGTCATTGTCTTCTAATCCTCCTCCCTTAATTTCGTCATCTGCTCCATATCCAAGCTGTCAAAAGTATTGCGAATATGAAAAAAGAAGATGCCAAAGATAAAGGCAGCTATCAGTATGTCTAAGGCGACACCAAGCTCAACCACAAACGGCATACCGTATGTGGTACTGGTTGCCGCAAAAAAGAGCCCATTTTCCATGGCCAGAAATCCTATGACCTGTGTTACTGCATGACTGCGTGTAATCATCATTAGCAGCCCAAGCATAACCGTGGCTAAAGCAATTGCAATCGTAGAACGAGTCATCAGGGTAGACAACTCCCGAATAGGTGCGGTTACATGATATGAAAATATAACCAGAACAATACCAATCAACATGATCATGGGAAGATTTGTCAGATTTTCTACCTCCTTATATATCTGTAATCGATGGATAAGAATATAGAGGATATAAGGAATAAGAATAGCCTTTAAGACCAGAGTCAGGATAGCAGCAATATAGAGATGATGTACCCCGGACACAAAGCCAACTATTGCCGTACTGATGGAAAGAAATAACCCCTGCCAGGCAAATAGAAGCAGAAGGGCATATATCCTTCTCTGCACAAGAAGCCCAAAAGATGTCAGGAGAATAAGGGCGGCAAAATCTTTATTTATCTGAGCTAATAGTTCCATAGACATGATGATATCACTCCGTAACTATTCAGGTTGTTTAGGCTGTAGGCTATAGGCTGTTAGCTCTTACCTTCAGCCTAAATACCTACAGCCTATCTACCTGAATTATTGTATCACTCCAATATAAAATACGACAACATTCCTAATGTTGCAAACAGAAAGGCAATTCCCAGAAATTCAGGAACACGGAATATCCTCATCTTGGCTAAACCGGTTTCCATAAGAACAATACCAATCCCGACAATTCCCAGTTTTATGATTAAGGAAACAATTGCCGGCAGGACATCTATTATACTGTCTGTCGTGGCAATTCCCCAGGGGAAAAAGGCGGCAATCCCAATAGTTGTAAAAAGAAAGAGCTTTAGCATGCCAGCCCATTCTATAAGGGCTAAATGTCTTCCGGAATACTCCAGAATCATGGCTTCATGGATCATGGTTAGCTCAAGATGGGTTGCCGGGTTATCCACCGGTATCCTTCCTGTCTCAGCGATAGCAACCATGATAAATGCCACTAAGGCAAAGCCCATTGATGGCCGAATAAGCATGTTTTGATGAATAATTACCTGTGTCATTTGAGACAGGGATGTAGAATGGCAAAGCAGTGAGACGGTAAAAATGGCCATAAGCATTGCCGGCTCAGCCAATGAAGCAATTGTCATCTCCCTGCTTGAACCCATCCCGCCAAAGGCAGTGCCAATATCCATTCCAGCTAAGCTAAGGAAAAATCTGGATAAGGCAAATAATGCTACTAAGGCAATGACATCTGCGGTGGCACAAAGGGGTAAATCCGTAAAAAGTATGGGAATAATTCCTCCGGCTAAGATACAGACACCAAAAACAAGATAGGGCGTAAAACGGAATATCCATGAGGCGTTTTCAGCTAAGATTATATCCTTACCAAAAAGTTTGACAATATCCCGCAACGGCTGCAATAAGGAAGGGGCAGAGCGACCCTGCATCCAACATTTAAGGCACCATATCCATCCCACAAAAACAGGGGCAAGTAAAAGGACAACAACAATCTGGATTATTTCTATGATATATGGGTACATTTTATTCACCTCAAAAACAACAACAACACAATAATAGTCACAAAAGAATAAATAAGATAAAACTGGATATTCCCATGCTGAAGTTTTCCAAGCCTGCGAGATATCCAGAAGCTACTATCAATTATGGGCTTATATATCCAGCCCCAGAAACGATCCCTTATCCGCAGGCGATAATATAACCCTGTACCGCCACCCTTTAAGGGGATTGTCCTCACCTGTTCCTTAATGTTGAAAAAAAATCCAAATATTCGGCGGATAGGCATAGAAAATGCCGTAGCAGTATACTGCATTCGTGGTGTTATCTTTTCAAACCCACAGTCCCAGAGTGGTGCTTTATGAATAACTGTTTTACGAGCATGAAGGAAAAAATACCCCAGCCCGATAAATGCAACAAGGCACACAAAAACAATCCCTCCGGAATAAGATGCCCTCTGATAACTGATAGGGGTAAGCCATAACCAGCCAAAGGCACCGGCAGTCGGGGTAATTGTATCACCTATCAGGGTAGATGGGATTATATCCAACCATTGAATAAATACTGTTTGCATAATGCCAAGGATAAGACACATAATGGCCGGCAAGATCATCGCAATCCGCATAAACCAGCCTACTTCATGAATATGCGGGTTATGATGACCACGCCAATGCCCCAGAAAGGTTACCCCGAATGCCTTGACAAAACAGGCTGCGGCTAATGCACCGGTGAGGGCAAGTATGGCTGCACCCAAAGGAATGAGCAGATTGAGAAAGTGTTCCTTTAGTGATGGAGAAAGAAGAAATGCCTGAAATGTAAGCCATTCAGAGACAAATCCATTAAAGGGAGGAAGTGCAGAGATTGAGACACATCCTACAAGGAAAAGGGCAGCAGTCCAGGGCATTTTATGGATCAACCCGCCCATCTCCTCCATATCCCTTTTACGCGTAGAATGAAGCACTGCCCCGGCACCCATAAATAAAAGCCCCTTAAATATGGCATGATTGAGGGTATGATACAATCCGGCAATAAGGGCAAGGCTGGCAAGTACAGGGAGATGAGATGAGGTAAATATCATGGCCAGTCCAATACCAATGAGAATAATACCTATGTTTTCTACAGAATGGTAAGCAAGGAGCCTCTTCAGATCATGCTGCATAAGGGCGTAAAGCACACCCATAATCGCAGAAATCAGTCCAGAGATCAAGACAATTACCCCCCACCACCAGGGAAAGTTTCCGCCGATAAGGTCAAAGGCAACCCGAACTATCCCATAAATAGCTGTCTTGAGCATCACCCCACTCATCAGGGCAGAAATATTTGATGGGGCAACAGGATGAGCCTCCGGCAGCCAGACATGAAGAGGGATTATCCCAGCCTTTGCCCCAAACCCTGAAAATGCCAACAAAAAAGCAACACTTGCCCATTCAAAAGGAAACTCAGCCTGACGCATAGCATCAAAGGTATAGCCGCCAAAACTACCAAAACCGCCAGACAAACCAGCCATTAAACCAAAGGATAATAGTATGGCAATAGCCCCAATATGGGCAACCACTAAGTAAAGAAAAGCCGCCTTTCTATTTTCCGCTTGTTCATCCTCATACATTACCAGAAAGAATGAAGATGCAGCCATACATTCCCAGGCTATCAAAAAGATAACAGCATCATCTGAAAGGACAACCAGAAGCATTCCCATAATGAAGAGGCAATAAAATATAACCAATCGGGTAATAGAGCGGTGTGTTAAATATATCTGGCAATAGCCAATGGAATAAATAGAGACAAAAAAACCAAGAGACCCAATTACTACAAGGAAAAAACCAGACAAAGGGTCAAGCCTTAAATGAAAGGGTAAATCCGGCAAACCAAAAGTTAAGATCGCTGACTCCGGAATACCATTAGACATTGACCACATACCGGCAATAACAGCCATCAGGCAAGAGATCGATATAAGAGGAAAGGAAACAAAGATAAGCAGCCTTTGCCACCTGAAGAATAGCGGTACAATTAAAAACGAAATAAATAGAATGAGACAAATTGAGGAAAGGGCTAAGGTAAATGGAGTAAGTTGTCCACCAGATACTGCCGACAGAACACCAATAATTTTTGAAACACCAAATAAATTCGCTACAGCCGGAACATCTAAATCCATTTCTTTATTAAAAATCCTCCCTGCGAAAAAGAACAAAGAAAGTATAGCACAAAAGATATGGCTTGTCAAGGAAAAGTTTTCGAGCTGTGCAAGCAGAAATTGCTATAATGTCACCCCTCTGGGGTTTAATATTGTTGCATTATTAGCTACAATAATGTCAGCCTTTCAGGCTTTAATAACGGAAATAACCCCAAAGGGGTGGAATTATTGTAGCAATGGGATACGAGTATAATATCGTGAAGTGAAAAAAATATTAAAAAATCAAATAGGGGGATAGCGTTACGCAAGGTTGTAATATTGGGACATTGTTTCAGGTGACGGTTGCGGGTGGTTCTTATCAGGATGGGAATACTACGCATATTCAGGGGATTCCACCGGGCATTAAAATTACAGAGGAGGAGATATACGCAGATCTTTTGCTTAGAAAACCGGGGCAGGATGAGTTGACTTCTCCGAGGAGAGAGCCGGATATCCCGATTATTTATAGTGGGATAAATGCGGCAGATACTATGCCGGGGTTTTCAAATAAGGGGTTGACCAATGGTACGCCCATGGTTATCCTGATCCCAAACATGGACAGGCATTTTGAGCATATTGATGCATATCAGCAGACAAATCGAACTCCCAGACCGGGGCACGCATCTTATGCTTCATATTGAAAAAATAAGAGAAAAGGTGACTGCCTTCCGTGAGATGCGGAAAAAGCATGATCCGGTATATGATATTATCTTTGGACAGGGGTTGATCAGACCGGAGATGAGATTATTGGAAAAAATGTGTGTTCTGGCTGAGTTTGAACCAAAAATCCCTGAACTCTATGCTCAGGGTAAAAAGATGGATGAGGAATTTATTCGCAAGGAATATGGCGTTCACTCAAAGCTGAATTGCCCTGACCTTGAGGCTGCGGATGAGATGTACAGGCGAATTATAGAGATTACTCAGGAGGGTGATTCGAGTGGTGGGTTGGTTGAGGTTGTTGCCACAGGATTACCGGCAGGCATGGGTGAGCCGATTTTCAGAAAGTTAGATGGTGAATTGGGAAAAATGATGAGTATTGCCGCAGTAAAGGCAGTGGAAATTGGGGATGGATATAGGGTTAAGAATATGCGGGGTTCAGAGTGTAATGATCAGATGTATGGCGAGAATGGCAAGGTTTGTTTTAAGTCAAACCATGCTGGTGGTCTTGCCGGTGGATTAACTACCGGTCAATCACTTGTGGTCAGGCTGGCTGTAAAGCCTACACCAACCATTGCCAAGCAACAGTCTACGATTGATAAGGTCAGCCATGAAACCAAGATATTATCTGCGGTTACCCGGCGGGATCCAACCATTGTTCCACGAGTCTGGCCTGTGGCTGAGGCGTTTGTTTCTATTATTCTGCTGGATCACTATATGCAGCATCTGGCGTATCAGGGGATTTGTGGAACACGGTGAATGGAAGGTAGTAAGGTGGAGAGAAGGTAATAGGGTACCCTATTACTTTGCTACCCTCCCCCTTATCAATTCCTGTGCATGTTTCAAGGATGTTTCAGAGACACCGCCAAGCATATTAGCTATCTCCGTTATTCTTTGGGTTTGGTCAAGGGGTCGCACGAGTGTGGTTGTTCTGTCACTTAAGATTGTTTTTTCTACATGAAGATGGTGGTCTGCAAAGGAGGCAATCATCGGCAGATGGGTGATGCAAATGACCTGATGGCTTTGGCTTATATGCTTTAGTTTTTCTGCTACCCTTTGGGCTGTTTTTCCTCCAACACCGGTATCTATCTCGTCAAAGACAAGGGTGGGTATCTCATCTACCCTTGCCAGAATCCCTTTTATGGCCAGCATTATTCGAGAAAGCTCTCCACCAGAGGCAATATCAGCCAGCGGTCTTGGAACCTCACCAATATTTGGGCAGATAAGGAATTGTGCCTCATCAAAGCCATGGGGGAATATTTTCACAGCCTTGCCCTCAAAAGCAGTAGGCAGTAAGTATTCGCCCCCTGTCTTCTGCTTACTGACCCCTGACCCCTGACCCCTGCCT
>JACQYP010000115.1 GCA_016208205.1 Candidatus Desantisiibacteriota bacterium
AGATAACAAAGCACCTATTGAAGCAATTCTTCCTGAGGCTTCCAGAATGCCTTTGTATATATTGATAAATGACCCTTTGAAAACACTTATGGTACTCAAAAATGTCAAGCAGAAGCATACTATGGCCAGCAATTCTCATTATGGAAAAGTGTAAGAAAAGGAGATATGGAGATTATGGAGATAAGGGGATATTTTACATATAATACATAAAATTATATTGATAATCTCCACATCTTCCACATCTCCTTATCCCCCTTCTTACACAAGTTTTGTCAAAATGAGAATTGCTGGACTCAACAAGAATTAGCTTGACAAAAGTAAGAATAATGCAGTATAATAAAGTAAGTATTTCGGCTTATTTGATAGCCGATGATTTATATATTTGGAGGGAAAAAATGGAATTAGCAGAGAAGCAAAAGGCATTACAACTTGCTTTGTCTCAGATCGAAAAACAGTTTGGACGAGGCTCAATCATGAGGTTGGGCGAGGAAGGGGCAAGGGTAAGAATACCTGCTATCTCTACAGGTGCTATTTCCCTTGATATAGCTATTGGTATTGGCGGTGTTCCCAGGGGAAGGGTTGTTGAGATTTTTGGACAGGAATCTTCGGGAAAGACATCGCTGACATTGCAAATTATTGCTCAGGCACAAAAAAGCGGCGGAATTGCTGCCTTTATTGATGCTGAACATGCCCTTGACCCATCTTATGCCTACAAATTAGGGGTTGATGTTGAGAACCTCCTTGTCTCTCAGCCGGATACAGGGGAACAGGCATTAGAAATAGCAGAAACTCTGGTTCGCTCTGCAGCAGTGGATATTGTTGTTGTTGATTCTGTGGCTGCCCTTGTTCCTAAGGCAGAGCTGGAAGGGAATATGGGTGATAGCCATATGGGTTTGCAAGCCAGATTAATGTCTCAAGGATTACGAAAGCTTACATCCTCGGTATCTAAATCAAAAACAACGGTGATATTTATTAATCAGTTGCGGGAAAAGATAGGGGTAATGTTTGGCT
This sequence comes from Candidatus Desantisiibacteriota bacterium, assembly GCA_016208205.1. The sequence goes on from JACQYP010000115.1 coordinate 1,012, forward strand.
CGCCGGAAACAACCCCGGGTGGGAAAGCACTTAAGTTTTATGCCTCGTTAAGGCTGGATATGAGACGAGTCAACTCTATTATGCAGGGTGATGTCGCTATCGGTAATCGGGTAAGGGTTAAGATAGTAAAAAATAAGGTTGCTCCCCCATTTAAGCAGGTAGAATTTGATATGCTGTATGATTCCGGTATCTCTAAAGAGGGATGCCTCCTTGATATGGGGGTATTGCATGGAATTGTCCAGCAAAGCGGAACATGGTTTTCCTATGGTGATGTTCGGCTTGGTCAGGGTAGAGAAAACGCTAAGGAATTCCTTAGATCAAATTCAAAAGAATCAGCAGAGATTGAGAGGAAGATAAGGGAAAAGACCGGATTGATAGAGAACGATGCTGCACCTGTTCAGGCAGTGTAACTACTCAGGTTCACGGTTCAAAGGTTGGAGCTCCACATTGATGGGTTTCGCTCCGCTTCACCCATCCTACAAGAGGCAAAAGAAAAAGTAGACGAAGCGTCTCGCTTCGTATCTGGAGAAAGTAGGATGGGTGAAACCCATCAATACTGGTTCACGGTTTAAGGGTTGAGAGCAAACCATCAACCGTGAACCTTGAAGGGAGACAACCTGAACAGTTACCAATTTCTTCCGTGAACACTTACATAAATGATTAATCCACAAATTATCGATACTATCATCAAAATAGCTGAGAAAAATGGGCAAGAGGTGTTTCTTGTCGGCGGATATATCAGGGATATGATTCTTGGTATTGCCTCTGATGGAGATGCTGTCTCTGCTGAACCATTATCCCTGAGAAGATGTGGTAATGATTATGATCTGGTGGTTACCAGGGATGCCATTGCCTTTTCTCAGGATGTTGCTGTAGCTCTTAACGGTCGTCTGGTTATCCTGGATCAGGAAACACAGACTGCAAGGATTATCTGCCGGCTTCCCCTGACCCCTCCAATGAATGGAGGGGAAAGTGGATCCCTGCCGGCAATAGAGATTGATATTTCACCACTGAAAGGGGTAGATATCATTTGCGACCTCCAGCTAAGAGATATTACCATTAATGCCCTTGCTGTTAGACTTTGTCAGGGGTGTTGTTTCGACCATAGGAGCGATGCTGAATTCATGGCTCGTTTGGGAAACGAGCCCTACATAGGGAAGTATTGTCTCGACCAGATTATCGACCCATTGAACGGACTTGACGACCTGAAGCAAAAACGGATACAAATTATTGGGAGACAGAGTATTATAGATGACCCGCTGAGACTGATTCGAGCTGTAAGGTTTTCTGCCCAGTTACAGTTTACCCTTACCCCTGAATCCATTACCATTATCAAGGAGCTGTCTCATCTCATATCCACGGTTGCTATAGAACGAATTGTTTATGAGTTGCTTTTGATCATGGATGTTGAACACGCCTATCCACATATTGCCCTTCTTGATAATCTTGGGTTGCTGAAGGAGATAATCCCGGAGATATTGACTGCCAAGAATGTCCCTCAAAATGAGTTCCACCACCTTGATGTCTGGAACCATCTGCTTCAAACACTCTTCCATCTTGAGGATATATACAACCGATTACAGGAATTGTTTCCCAAATGGCATCATCATATCCGGGAATATCTTCAGGAAGAAATATCAGGAACAAGCAGGTATTGCCTGCTGAAGTTAGCCTCCATTCTGCATGACATTGGAAAGCCATCTTGTGCCAGCATAGAAAGAGGTAGCACCTCTGGCAATGGACGGCTAAGGTTTTTTGGACACGACCTGAAGGGTGGTGATATGGTTGAGGTGATTGGAATAAGGCTTAAGCTTTCTGCAAAACAGACTGAGATGTTGAAAAGTATGGTTAAGCATCACATGAGACCCGGGTATCTGGTGGAGTGTGAGGAGGTAACAGACAGGGCTGTTTATAGATTTTTTAAGGCTACCGGGCAAGAGGGAATATCTGTACTGCTGCTCTCGTTGGCTGACAGATATGCAACCATGGGCCCGGCATCAAGTGCAGAGGGAATCAAAAAACACTATAAACTTGTCTGCTGCCTTCTGGATAAGCTTTACTCTCATCAACCATCTGCAAACCCTCCAAAGCTGATAACCGGCCATGATTTAATGGATTATCTCTGCCTGCCCCCATCCCCATTGATTGGAAGATTGCTCCAGGCAGTAGAGGAAGGGGTAGCAGAGGGAAGAATAACAGACAGGATGGGCGCATTAGAATATGCTCGACAGACTGTTACGAACCTCTGAACCGTGAACCAGACAACCTGAACAGTTATTACCCATGTTCAATACTTGGACACATTTTTTGGACATAGTGTATTAAGTGATGTCCAAAAACCATACATCTCTACAGCAACAAATATCCACACTTCATCTGTTAAGTTAATACAGCACATAAAGCTACCAATGTAATCCCCTATCTGGCATGAAACTTGCATGCATTTTTATGCGTGGAAGATGAATGTGGTAGGACAGAAATCTGCTTTTTTGCTTATCCTTTGATTGAAAAGGGTATCCAATCCTTTCTGTTTTTTCCTCTTCCATAACTTAAAATCAGATTGTATGATATTATAGGTAGAGTCCAGCTTGCTATAGGTGTGTCTGCTCAAGCAGAAGAGGGGGCTCGCTTGAGGGAACGAGCCCTACGGGGATGTAGGGTGCGTTCCCCTGAACGCACCCATGCTTTACTGATCACCTGATTATTGATAACCGATTACCCTTCCGGAGGCTAAATGATGAGAAAATATGTGTCTTTCTTGCTTTGTATCCTTATGTTTATCCCTGCATGGGGTTATGCACAACAGATAAGGAATGTCATCCCTTCTGATGCAGGTGATAATAATCCGGCTACCTTCAGGTTTATGCCTGACAACACGGATACGCAACTTGCTAACAAAGAAAACGCACCACTTTCCATGCTTCAAGTAAATGATGGAAGTATTGCCATCTTTGTTGATGGGCAGAATCTTTGCAATGATTTCGCGCCGATGGAGGCAAGGAAAAAACTTATAGGTATGGATCTTTCAAATGCTGCCGGCTGGCCTGATATAAAGGTAACCCCCGGCTATATTGCGGTTGACCCGGAGCTTGGCAGGTTTAAGTTTGCTTCCGGTGATATGGAGAAATCTCAATTAATGGGCAAGTATGATGCCCTGCACACGGCTTATGGTGTCTCTGTGCAGAATGGGTATGCCTTTGTGGCTAATTTTCAGCAGGGATTGGAGATAATAAATATTTCCAGCCCTGAAAAGCCTGTTTCGGCAGGCAGGTATGATACAACCGGCTGGGCATATGAGGTGTTTGTTTCAGGCAAGTATGCCTTTGTGGCTGACGGCTATGCCGGGCTGCAGATTATTAATATCTCTTCCCCAAAAAATCCTGTGCTGCTTGGCACTTGTGATACGCCGGGCTGGGCTTATGATGTTCAGGTTGTCGGCAAGTATGCTTATGTTGCTGATTATCGATCAGGGGTGCAAATCATTGATGTCTCTAACCCTCTGGATCCTTTTATTGCCGGTAAATTGGAGATTGGCGGGGCACAGTGCCGGGGGATATATGTGTCAAATAATTATGCCTATATAGCGGATGATAAGAGTGGGATGTATATCGTGGATGTTTCTGATGCTACCCATCCTGTCCTGTTGTCAACCTACAAGAATAATGCTCAGGCAAAAGGGGTATTTGTCGGCAATAATTATGCCTATGTAGTTAATTATCAATCACTTTTAGAGGTAATAGATGTTTCAAACCCTAAAAATCCTATTGTCAAGGCAAGGCTCAGCCTGCCCGGCAATCTTTATGATATTGCCGGATTTGATAAATACGCTTATATTGCTGCAGGTAGCGGCGGCATTCATATCATTGACCTTACAGAATCAATCAATCCAAGGCTGATTGAGACATTCAAAACAGACGGCAAGGCATTTGATATTCATGCAACAGACGGATTTGTTTTTGTAGCAGGTGATTATCAGGGTTTAGAGGTCATAAATACCCCCTATCCTTATGAGTCACCTATTGGCAAGGTAACCGTAGATTATTATCAGTCAGACCTGAAGGCATCATTAACCTCTCCAAATGGCGGTGAGGTCTATTCAATAGGAAGCCGGCAGAATATCATCTGGAATATTAGCGGCGGTATCCCGCCATATACTGTAAATCTTTCGTACGCTAAGGATGGAGGATATCAGGTAAACCCAAATATTGTCAAAGGGCTCAAACAGAAATCCTCTGGACCAAATGCCTATATCTGGACATTGCCGCCGATAGTTTCAGACAGGCTTGGGGTCATGGTCTCAGTGGTTGACTCTAAGGGTAATCGAGCAGCAGATATTAGTGATGCCTATTTTACCGGCAAGTCTGATGCATCTGTAGTAGAGGAAAAAGCACCACTCTTGATTCTGCTGAAAGGAATAACTGGCAAGGAATGCTTGATGGGGGGGGGGAAATTAGATATTAGCTGGATGATTTCCGGCGGTATTTCGCCGTATACAGTGGATCTATCCTATTCAATCGATGGAGGGAAGACATATTCTGTCATGGATAGCAACCTGTCTCAAGACTATTATCCATGGACACTGCCCTCTGTTGATTCGCAGGCAGTACGGGTAAAGGCAATGGTTACTGATGCCTCGGGTGAAAAGGCAACCACAGTAAGTGAGATATTTAAGTTAGATGCGACCTCACCAGGCGTAGTCTATACCAATATCCCAAATGGGCAAACAGGCATTGAACCCGGAATAATGCCGTTTGTTATCCAGTTTAGTGAAAGGATGGATAAATGTCAGCAAGATATCATTGATTTCAGCCCATTTGCCAGCTATACTGCTGCTTGGAATGATACCGGAAACATTCTGACCATTACCCCAAATATCTGTCTGCCGGATGCAACATATACCTGTACACTCAATATTACTGCCAGGGATGTGGTGGGTAATAATTTAGCTCAAAGCTACAAATGGTCATTTAAGACATCCAGAGAGGATGAAATAAACCTCAATGTGGTAAATATATCTGCCTCTGAGCTATCGGTTAATGGTGATTATAAATACACATCCAATCATGGGGAAAGCATTAATCTTGAGGCAGAGATATTGGATGCGGCAGGGTTGTTATTGGAGCAATACAACATAACCCCTGTGATGATTAAAAAGGGGAAGGGAGGCTTTAAGATAGCAGCATTTTATATTGGCACCAGTACCATTAATAGTACCGGTATCAGGCTGATAATGTCGAGCAATGGCAAACCATTCTACACCAAGTATGTCTTCTGTGCCAGGGAATGGGCTTCTTCAATAGCAGCAGCAGTTAAAACCGATAATCTCATCTATTGTCAGGGTGATTATGTAAATATTAGTCTAACAGTAAATACCTCTAACCTGCCGCTTAACCTGAGAGAACTAACCTTTGATAAGCAAATAGGGGATATGATAATACGGGATAGCAGCAATAATATTGTCTTTCAGTGGAGTCGGCAGAATCTGATTACTGCAAAGAGCGTAAGCCTTTTGGATAATGGGGTAAAGATATTGCTCCATGCAACATGGCTGCCTGATAAGCCGGGTAACTATGTGCTTGAGGGCTGGCTGAATAAAAGCAATATCTATCCGCAAATACAGTGCCCGGGGTTAAGGTTTGAGGTGCAGCAGATGCGAATTGGGATAGTGTCCGGTAGGATTACGGATACTGTGAATAAACAGCCAATAGGAAATGCTACGGTAACCATGGGCAAATATAATGCTGTCACGGATAAGAATGGGGATTATTGTTTTGCAGAGATTGATCCCGGTGTATATACGATAGGGGTCCAAGCCAGGGGGTATCAGCCATATCAAAAAGAAATAACCATAAAGAGGGGCACGCAAAGACAGGATGTGGCAATTACCTTTGCAAGCGAGCTTCGGTTTGAGGTTATTTTGGACAAGCAGGTGTTTGGTGTAAATGAGCCTGTTATGGCTACAGCAGTATTAAGAGCTGGGACAAGGACAATGACGGTCAGCGGCTTAAGCTTAGAGGCTGAATCCCTGCTTCTTGAGATAGAAACGCCGTTGTCTCGCATTGTCCGTTATATTGGACCATTCTCAAGCGGTCTGCCGCCGGCAATTACCCTTAAACCGGGTGAACAAATATCGTTAAGATTAGAGCTTGGACAAATAGCCTTTGGCAATAAGCTTGAGCTTGTTTCAGGTTATAAAATCAGCTCTTCAGGCAGATATTCCTTGAAGGCAACCTATAATTCATGGGGAAATCAGCCAAAAAGATGGATTGGTACATATCAGGCAGATACCGTTGGGTTTTCGATTGGGACACCAACAGGGTCAGTGGTCGGGGGTCAGGGGTCAGGGATTAAGGAAGAGACCGTGGTTTCTCAGCCTCAAGAGCTGCCGACAATTGTTGCCAGGTCAGGTGATTGGGAGATGCAGATTATTGCTCAGTCTGGACAAACTGGACAAATAACCAATACCGCTGCTTTGGGCATGTATTCCGGGGCAAATGCCGGCTTTGATGCTGAATTTGATGAACCCCTGCCACCGGCACCAGCAGATAAGGCATGTATTCAAGTATACTTCCCACGACAGGATTGGGGGGAGATATTCGAAAACTTCAGCCGTGATATTCGAGGATATTCAACGGATGCTTTCTGTTCTTTCTGGAGCTTTCAGGTAAAAACATCCTCAAACGATACAGCTGTCACCCTTTCCTTTTCAGGGATTCCTGACGGATATGATATTATCCTTAAAAGCATGGATGATAATCAATCATGGAACCTGAGAACAACGGATAAATGTAATATCTCCGGCAGAACACTCTACAGGTTTGAGTTGAGCGTCAAGGCTTATGCTGCAAAGAATATTATTCCATCAAACAATCTATCCCATACCTTTGGACCTGGATGGAGCCTTATCTCCATACCTGTTGGTTCTGATCAGCAGGTAAACAGTATTTTTAATGGTATCAGCACCTATTATCTGTATGGCTATAATAACAAGGGATATGGGGAGCCGGCTATGATTACTGCTGGAAATGCCTATTGGCTGGGGATGATTGGGACTTCAACAATTACTGTAAAAGATAATCCTGCAGCAGGTGATATTAGTATCCCATTAAAGCAGGGTTGGAACATGATCGGTTGCCCGTTTACATTTACCCCTGATTGGTCAAGGGTAATGGTCAAAAAGGATGGGATAAGCAAGTATCTAAAGGATGCGGTTGCAGCAGGATGGGTAATAAACATGCTTTATCAGTATGTTGATGGTGGATACAAGATAGCTGACAGGATGGAGGCATGGCAAGGGTATTGGTTTGCCGGTCTATTCAACTGTGAATTGATTATCTTGGGAAGAGCATCTGCAAACCTGGCAGCACCTCTGACAGAAGGCACAAAGGCATGTAGGGGCGGGTTCCAAACCCGCCCATTCCAAACTTCGAGTGAAAACTGGCGGGTGGGGTTGAATGTTTCAGCCGGCAGGTGTCGGGATGCAGCTAACCTTGCACCATGTTTTGGTGTGAATCCTGATGCTTCCTCCGGGCTGGATGCAAATGACAGGCCAGAGCCGCCGGAGCCGCAGGGTGGATTTGTCACGCTTTGCTTTATGCATCCGGAGAATGAGATATTCAACAGGTTTGATTGGGATATCAGATCACCTGCAGACTCCATTGCCTGGGAGTTTGAGGTAAAGACCAACCTGCCGGAAGAGGATGTGGCTATCACCTGGGATAATGGATGCTTGCCGCAAGGCTATAACCTAATGTTGATTGATAAGGATACTCAGACAAGTATGCTCATGGACAGGGAAAAGGGATATACCTATAGAAATTGCTCAGATGGCCTGTCTGTCAAGCATTTTATGGTGCGGGCAACAAAGGCAGCACCTGTACAAGTACAGACTGAAAGGATGGGTGGTTTTGGTAATTTAAGGATATATCCAAATCCAGCAACAAAGCCATCTATGCAATTTGATGGGTTTAATGGTAAGGCAAATATTAAGATATTGACACTAACCGGTGAATTGGTTAAAGATGTCTCAGGCATCCAGTCTGGTTATGAGTGGATGCTTGATAATGATAGTGGTGAACCGGTTGCCAGCGGGCTGTATTTTTATATCATCAGTGATGAGTTAGGGGATAAACGGGTGGGAAGATTGGCAGTGATAAAGTAGAAGTAACAATTAATAATTGATAATTCTATTACAGGAGGTATTTGTATGATAATCGCAAAAAAAACATTGGTTGGGGTATGTATCCTGGTAATTACTGCCGGGGTGGCTCTGAATGCAGGGGCAACAAACAGCAAGGCAGGCACAAAGGGCGGACAGTTTCTCAAGATAGTTGTAGGGGCAAAGCCGGCAGCACTTGGTGGTGCCTTTGCAGCGGTTGATGGGGATGTGAATTCTATTTGCTGGAACCCGGCAGGTCTTGGCAGCATCAAGCAACAGCAGGTTACCTTTATGCATAATGAATGGCTTGGTGGTGTCAGGTATGAGTTTGCAGGCTATGCTAAGCCGCTGTCTGAGGGCAGGGTGATTGCCGGCGGCATTACCTACCTTGGAAGCGGAAACATAGAGGGTTGGAAGGACCAGAATACCCGCAGTGATTTCTCAGCCGGGGATATGGCTGTAACCATGGGCTATAGCCGTAAGATGAATGAAAAGATGCTGCTTGGGGCTAATGCCAAGCTTATTCATCAGAGGATTGATAATAGTGCTGCCACAGGAATAGCTGTGGATATGGGAATATTATGCTCAGGCATGGTTAAGGGATTGATGATTGGTGCTTCCATGCGAAACCTTGGGTCAAAGATGAAGTTTGAGAATAAAGCAGACAGCCTGCCCTTAGAGATCAATGGAGGCATGTCTTTTAAGCTGCCGAAGTTGCTTTGTGTTATGGATATAACCATACCTACGGATAATTCCTTAAGGATCAATACCGGTGTAGAATATCAACTAACACCACGATTGAACCTGCGAGCCGGCTACGGTTCCAACAATGACCTTGACCATGGACTGAGTGCCGGCATAGGGATTAATATAGAAAATCTCCGGTTTGATTATGCCTATGTTCCCTATGGGGATGTGGATAATACACATCGGGTGTCTGTTGGGAAGAGGTTTTGATTTGCCACAAAGCACAGAGAAACAAATGGCGGACATTCTTGTCCGCCATTTGTGTTTTAGTTCACCACAAAGATACGAGTGTCATGTCAACCTTACGATGTCGTAAATAGTATTGTCATCCCGAAGGAGTGTCATCCCGAACTACTGTGAGGGATCTTAGATTTCTCACAGTAGCTCGGAATGACAGAACACAACACTTCCAACCTCAAACAATCTATATGATGTTTATCTACTATCTCCAACCGAGGGCTGGGCAGTAGGCAGTCATGGAACCATCCTTTATTTTAATGGTTCTACCTGGCAGATAGTTCCTGCTTCGACAAGGCAACACCTTAATTCCATCCATATGCTCTCCCCGGGTAATGGCTGGATTGTTGGTGATAATGGTACTATTTTTACCTATGATGGTTATTCATGGAAAGACACATCTGCTTCAACGAATAAAGGTGCTACCCTTTCCCTGAAGTAGGGAGAACGAGCATACATGTTCTCTTTTGCAGCGGCATACTCAGTATGTGGCCTGAAAGCAGCGTAGGTTGCTCGGAAGCCATGCCCTATCCTTCCTTCAGGGGACAAGATGACTAATTACATACTTTGGTGTGGTTAAAGCGATAAACCTATCTCTTATTTACCCACACAAATCATAATAGAACCAGACTTATCTTGTTGTAGATAAACTTAAATTTGTCCTACCCACATAATTCGTCATAGAACCAAATTACTACTATGTTAATTTTTTCATTGACATTGCATTAAATCAATGCTATCATGAATAAGCGTTCGGGTATCAGTTTTAAGGTGGTTAGGGTATCTGATGTAGACAAGCAAGCAGAATCGCAATATTCTCTTGTTTCCTTAATTTTTCTTCCTTTTACCTGATTGCTGATACCTGACACCTGAATGTTTACATAATAAACTATACTAAAACCTGAGCCCCTATTGTTTGCTCAGGTTCGGGGTAAAAATGCAACTAATAGACCTGAGCCTTCCCTTAAAGAATGGGGCAATGGAACCAGAGGGACCAAGGATTAGATACTTAAATCATAAAAGGGGTGCATTCCTTCTCGGATTGGCTGCCTTAATTGTCAAGGGTTCAGGTATGGCTACCATAAGAAATTTCTTTCTTTATCTGCTGGGTATATTTCGGGTAATGCCTGCTGATTTTCCAGAGGGAATGGGGCTTGCATGGGAAAAGATTATTGCCGGTACGCATACCGGTACACATATGGATGCCCCTTACCACTTTGGCCCAATCTCAGAAGGCAAGCCGGCAAGAACAATTGATAACATCCCTCTGGAGTGGTGCTTTGGCAATGGTGTTGTTCTTGATATGAGACACAAAAAACAGGGTGATGCGATTTCATTAATAGATGTCAAAAATGAGTTGGAAAGGATTGGCTATCATATTCAATCCTTTGATATTGTTCTTATTATGACTGGTGCTGATAAACATTGGGACAAAAAGGATTACCTTGATTGCCATCCTGGAATGAGCAAGGAGGCAACACTCTGGCTTATTGAGCAAGGGGTAAGGGTCATAGGCATAGACGCTTATGGGTTTGATAAACCGTTTAAGGATATGATCCGTGATTATCTTAAGACAAATGATAAAAACCATCTCTGGCCAGCCCATCTAATCGGAAGGGTTAAAGAATATGTCCATATTGAAAAGATGGCCAACTTAGATGCCATTCCAAAGCCATATGGGTTTAAGATTGCCTGCTTTCCGGTAAAGATAGAGGGTGCAAGTGCAGGATGGACAAGGGCAGTAGCGATGGTATAAGAAGTTTACGGTTTACAGTTGATGGTTTGCTCTCTTAACCTCTGAACCGTGAACCGTAAACTGTAAACCGTAAACAATGAGGTAAGAAAGGATGCCAAACAAGGATAAACTCACAAACTTATGGGGGCTTCTGCAGCTCTTTAATGAATGGGAAAGGGTGCAGGATGTTTTAGAAAAAACATTAGGGTGTGGATTGCAATTTATTAATGTCTCTGGTCAGGGTGTACTTGAACGACAATATACCTCTCCAATTTGCCACCTTGTCCTGAATTCAAGGATAGGATATCAAAGATGCCTTGATTCCTATTGTCAGAACTGTTTTGTAGAAAATGCCGCGGACAAAAGAGACGAAAAAACCTCTGTTTTTAACTGCCATGCTGGATTAACTAATTTCAGTATACCTATTATTCTCCATCAAAAAAATCATATTGCCATGGTGATTGGCGGTATACTTCTGGATGAGGTTGATGAGAAATGGTATAAGCAGTATGCTGTAGACATGGAGATTGACTCAAATATCTTTCTTGAAACAATTAAAATCGTAAAACGACTTCCCGCAAGTGAGGTTATACATACAGGTAGAATGGTTGAACTTTTGGTTGAACCATTAAAAGAGGATATCATCAGGTATTATTCCTTCTTAGAGGAGTCAGCCAATCTTTTGGAGATAATGAATAAAAGGCATCCTGATATTGATGAATTGACCGGGCTGCATAGCCGACAATATATTCAGACTCGACTTGAGAATGAGATGCATCTGGCAAGAGAGCATGAAAAGCAGGTTTCCCTGCTGATGATTCATATCGATAACCTTAAAGAGATTAATGGCTTGTATGGTTATGAGTCCGGCAATACTATTCTTAAGGATGTAGCAAACATCCTTGCATCTGTCAAAAGAAGTATCGATATACTGGGGAGGATTGCCGGGAATGAATTTGTCATTATCCTGCATGAAGCCGGCAGGGATAAGGCTGTGAAGCTGAGTAAAAAAATACAAGAGTTCCTTAATGCCTATCAATTTAGTCCTCAGGAGGGTCAGTTTATCCATCTGAAAACAACCTGTGGCGAGTTAACCATTCCTGAAGAGCCAATTACCTCTGAGGAATTTATCAGACAGACAGAGCAACAAATTGTTCAATCTAAAATGATTGCATCTCAAAGGGTGTCTGTCCCACGGTGTGTAATTACCGGGCTTGGTGTTATCTCATCTATTGGTATTGGTAAGGAGGAATTTTTAGCAGGGTTGCTTAATGGAAGCTCCGGGGTATCATATATTTCTCTCTTTGATACCTCTTTACTGCCAATAAAAATAGCTGGAGAGGTAAAGGAATTTGATCCATTAAGGTATTTAGACAAAAAACAGGTAAAACGAACCGATAGAACCACCCAGTTTGCTATCGTTGCAGCAAACGAGGCCATAAAGGATGCTGACCTTGACCTTAGTAAAGAGGATATAGAAAAGATTGGGGTTATCATTGGGGCAGGCATGGGTGGGCTTGGATTTGGAGAGGAGCAACACCTTAAGTTTATAAGTGAGGGTCCACAAAAGGTAAGCCCGTTTCTTTCTGTGATCATGTTTGCTGGAGCATGTTCATCAGCCGTTTCTCTGGAACTAAAGGTAAAGGGACCAAGCATTACCATCTCCACCGGGTGTGCAGCCGGGACAGATGCCATTGGCTATGCCTTTGAAAGCATTCGGAATGGAGAATCTTGCGTAATAATTGCCGGCGGTGCAGAAGCACCTATCAGACCCCTTATCCTGACCTCTTTTTATGCTATGGGTGCCTTATCATCTCGAAACGATGCCCCTGAAAAGGCAAGCAGACCATTTGATGCCATGCGGGATGGGTTTGTCATGGGAGAAGGGGCAGGGATAGTTATTTTAGAGGAGCTTGAACACGCCCTTAGCCGGGGGGCACATATCTACGCTGAATTGGTTGGTTATGCCTCTACAGGTGATGCCTATCATATGGTCGCCCCTGATCCAACCGGGGAGCAGGCAGCAAGGGCAATGGAGTCAGCCATCAAGGATGCCGGATTAAACCCTGAGGACATAGAGTATGTCAATGTTCATGGCAGCTCTACCCCATTAAACGATAAAACAGAGACCATGGTCATAAAGAATGTTTTTGGGCAACATGCTCATAATCTGGCAATAAGCTCAACCAAATCCATGGTTGGCCATAGTATCGGTGCCTCCGGCGGGATAGAATTAGTAGCAACCTTGCTGGGCATGGAAAATAACTTCCTGCCTCCAACCATAAACCAGGAATGCCCTGACCCTGAATGCGATTTGGATTATGTACCCAATAAGTCAAGAAAGACAAGAATAAATATAGCCATGTCTAACTCTTTTGGGTTTGGAGGAAAAAACTCTGTGCTGGTTGTGAGGAGGTATGCGGATGATAAGTATCAGAAATGAGATTATTGTTGATGCCGCTGTGTCAATAGTGTTTAATATCGCGGCTGATATGGAGAAATATCCGGAGTTTATCCCCACATATAAAAAGGTGAGGATTGTCCAGCAGGATGGACAAAGGATGATTATTGAACGGGTTGGCCTTGTTGGTAAAAAAGAGGTCATGTGGAAATCTGAGGTCTGGCTTGAGGCAGAAAAAACAATCAGTGCTGTTCAGCTTGAGGGACCCCTTCAAGGGATGATGGTCAAATGGCAGTTTGAAAAGAGGGATGGCAGGACAAGGATACTGCTTGTTCATGATTTTGAGTATAAAAAAATACCCTTAATTGGTAATCTCATTGCCAAATTCATCATTGCTCAGATAGTCAGCCGTATGGCTGATGAGACATTGGTTGGGATAAGGAGAAGGGTGGAAGAATTTTCGTAGCCACGAATTACACGAATAAGTCGCTATCAGGACACAGGCTGGAAGCCTGTGCCACCTTTTATGTTTGGTGACACAGGCATCCTTGCCTGTGACTAAAATTCGTGGCTAAAATAAACAAGGAGGGCTTGTGCTTCACAGAGAAGAATCGATTATTATCCACAGGGCATTGCCTGAAGTCTTTAAGAAGGCTCAGGATATTGTTACCACTCTCGAAAAGTCTGTAGACTATAAAAAGGTAGAGATACTTGATCGGCAGGGAGAGAATAGCTCTCATCGTTCAACCATCAGGCTTTTTGGGATACCTGTCAGCTATACATCAGAAACAGTGATCAAACAGAATGAGTCTATTAATCACAAGCAAATCAAGGGACCATTGCGAGGATTAAAGACAGCATGGATATTTGATGCTGTTGGTGAGGATACGCGGGTTGCTGTCAGACATCAGCTTGATCTAAAGATACCGATGATTGGAAGATGGTTGGAATGGGTTGTCTATGCCTTGGTTATCAGGCCATTGGCAAGGAATTTCTTGAGGGGTATGAAGCAGGGTCGGGGTTCGGGGGTTAAAACATTCTGTATACAGAA
>JACQYP010000117.1 GCA_016208205.1 Candidatus Desantisiibacteriota bacterium
GTTTCGTATGGGAAACAGATAAAGTGTGAATCAGGGAACCCATACCTCAGTTGCGGCAACTCCGGTCCCTGCCTGTATTCAAGGTTCAGGATATCGGAATGGATGATAGCATCCTTTGGTACAGTCTCTTTAACCGGATTATCAGGGCAGGCACAGGGGCCTGCCCCTACAACAGCTGTTTCTTCAAGAGCAATCTCTATGCCTGTTGCAGGCACCATGCCTGTAGCCAGCACAACCATATCTGCCTCAACCTGAATGCGTTCCCCAAGAAGTGTATCGGAAATCGTGATAAGCAGCCTATCCCCAGCTACAGGTTCAACACCAATCACCTCACCCTTGGTCAACAAGATACCCTCATCCTCTTGTGCCTTGCTATAAAAGTCCTCATGCTGTCCCATTGTCCGCATGTCCTTATAAAAGATATAAGCCATTGCATTTTGATCCTGCTGTCTGATATACAATGCCTGTTTTAGTGAGGTCATGCAACAAGATGTTGAACAATATGACAGATGATCATTATCCCTGGATCCGGCACACTGGATAAAGGCGATATTTTTTGCCTGTTTGTTATCAGATGGTCTGAGTATCCTGCCCTTTTTGGCTAATTCCTCCATCTGAACGCCGGTAATCACATTTTGAGATTTGCCGTAACCAAGGTGGACAAGCTTAGAGGCATCATACGGCTGAAACCCTGCAGACAGGACAATTGCCCCAACCCTGAAATCAACGGTTTCACCCTTGTAATTCAATTTCACATCAAACAATCCGGGTCCGCCTGCAATCTTTTCAATCTTAGCAGACATATAAACCTTGATACTTGTATTTGCTTCAATCTCTTTAATCATTGCCTCATGTGGGGGTGATTGAAGGTTGTCATAAGGCGAATTCACAGGAAAATGTTTATGTAGCCTTGCTGAGAAACCGCCGAGGGTTGCTTCTTTTTCCACTAATACAACCTGTGTGCCGGCTTTAGCTGCCTCAATTGCTGCGGTCATACCGGTTACTCCGCCGCCAACAACCAAAACAGTCCTGCTTATCTCTTCTGCAGGCTTATATGGATCTAATGCTTGCGACTTTTGTGCCCTGACAATACCCATCCGAAGATAGTCTTCAGCCATCATTTGGGTATCCTCATGATTAGCCGGCTGACTCCAGACAACATGCTCCCTTAGATTCACCCTCTCTACAACCCTATTGTTGCTGCCAGAGGTGCTGCCTCCGCCAGAGGTGCTACCTCCGAAGCTAAATATATCCTGATGTATCCGTTGTGAGCATGCACAAATAATTGCTGTGGTAACAGCTTCTGCCTCACAATCATCCTTAATAAATTGAGTGCCCTCATCTGCACAAAGACAGGCATGTGTTTTACACACAGGCAGCTTGTATGCTTTTGCAGCTACATTTGATAATTTTTCTATATCAAGGCTATCACCAATCCCGCAGCCCGTACAGATATAAACGCCTAATTTCTTATCCATAGCCTACCTCCTCACCACGCTTTGAATAGCCTTTAAGCTGCAACCCGTAGCATCCTGAACCGATGAAGAAACATCCTGCGGTTTTTTGGCTACACCAGCTCCATAAACACCCTTGTTTTGATCAGGGCTGATAAATCCATTTTCATCTACCTTAATGCCTGTAAGTGTTTCATCTTTTAGTGTTGGCTGCATACCGCAAGCCAGAACCACTAAATCAACGCTTACCCTGCTCTTTACCCCGGATAATATATCCTCAGCCACAACAATCAAGCCGTCACCATCTTGCTCCACAGAAGCCACCTTACCCTTGATAAGGTGAACCTTTTCATCACTTTTGACCTTGTTGTAGAATTCCTCATACATGCCGGGTGTACGAACATCGATATAAAACATGTAAGCCTCAGACCCAGGAATATTTTCCCGTACATAGGTAATCTGTTTCAATGATGCCAGACAGCACACAGCAGAGCAGTATGGCAGATGATTTATATCACGGGAGCCGGCACACTGAACAAATGCCACTCGTTTTGGCTCTTTCTGGTCTGATGGCCTGAGAATTTTGCCACAATTTACTCCATTTGGAGCAGCTATTCGTTCCATCATCATATTGGTAATAATATCTTTGTGCTTACCAAAGCCAAGGTTGTCAATCTTTTCTGCATTATAGGGCTGCCAGCCGGTAGCAGTAACAATCGATGCTACGGTCAGCTTAATTGTCTCAGGCTGCATTTTGAGATCTATCGCTTCATACTTACATGCATCAACACATGCCCCGCATTTTATACAGGTTTTCTCATCAACAACGAATCGATATGGGAAGGCAAGCTCATGCGGCAGATACGCAGCCTTTGTAGTACTCATCCCAAAATTAAAATCATTTGTCCTTATCGCCGGGCATACCTTGGAGCATTCACCGCAAGCAGTACATTTCTGATTTACAAATCGAGGATTAATCTTAATTGTTACCTCATAGTTTCCTTCACTGCCTGTAATATTTTGTACCTCTGCCATGGTATAATGCTTGATTCTATTATTTGTCCGGATACGTTTCAGGTTTATCTCCATCCCGCAGTAAGGCGGACAAAGCTTTGGAAAATAACGGTTCATCTGGACAACCCTGCCGCCAAGGTATGGATTTTTCTCCACCAGGATAATATTATACCCTGTCTCAGCTGCCTCAACCGCTGCGGTTATTCCACTAATTCCACCACCAATTATCAAAATATCTTGCGACATCAATCTACCTCCGCAAATAAAGTTTTAATAGTAATCGGTAATCGGTGATCAGGTGATCGGTAATACCGATGACTGATAACCGATTACCGATTACCAAAACTATCCTACAAATTGATTACTTACCTACACGCATATTAGGGCGGGGAAAAATTCCCCGCCCCAACAGCTATCGTCTTGCTTAGACGCCAAATCCCTGGGGATTCCGTCAGCAAGGATGCTGACGATACATTACTTAGACACCAAATCCTTGTGTGCCTTTTTCATCATTGTCCACTGACCTGTCTTTGGATCCACCTTAGAATTGACAAAGCACTTCCAATTAGCATCATCAATTATGTTATAGTCGGATCTGTAGTAGAATCCAGGGTATCTTGATTCCTCACGGAACACAATATGCCGCAAGTGTGCCTCTGCGGTAGTGATACGATGGTAATTCTCCCAGCATCTCATCAGCTCATGAAGATCTCTTGCTGCCAGCTTCACAGCGTCTTCCTTAAGAACATCAAGAAGCTCTAATGCCTTTGACAACATTGCTCCACCGGTAACATAAGATGTTCCACAGCCTCCGCCGTATTCATCCATTATCTTATTGAGCCTGAAAAGCAGCATCTTTGGCTTGATATAGTTTGGATTAACCTCAGGGTCAACCGAGTATCCCTTATGGGTTTCATAGTTCTGGAACGGCAGATATATCTCATCAGCCAATACCCTTGGATCTTTGGTGATTGTTGGGTTAGTGTTGTTGTCTAAGATAAATTGGACAGCTGCTTTAGCCGCAAGTCTTCCCTCAGCATGTGAACCGGATGAGAATTTATGACCTGAAGCACCTACACCGTCACCGGCAGTAAACAAGCCATTGACGGTTGTCATTCTGTTATAACCCCAGTTCCATTCCTCTGGAGCAACATCATTTGGACCACTTACCCAGATACCGCAGCAACCGGAATGAGAACCAAGCAGGTATGGCTCGGTTGGCATGAGCTCTGACCCCTTTAACTCAGGGGCAATATTCGATCCAGCCCAGAATCCTGCCTGACCAACGCACATATCAAGAAAGTCTTCCCATGCCTCTGACTCAAGCTCTTTGCACTTCTTTTTATCATTACCATATGACTCAAAGAGGTTCTTCATGGCAGTAGGTGTATCCATGTAAATAGGACCCCTTCCCTCACGCATCTCTTTAAGCATCTGGTGATTTCTTAAGCATGTTGGGGTAACCTTGGAGTTCCCGTAAGGCAGATAATCCTGAAGCATGGCTGCATTCTTTACACAATAATCCTCACCAAGCGAATTGACTGCCTTTGCCTTAAACAGCAAGAACCATGCACCAACCGGACCTGCCCCATCCTTAAACCTTGCCGGCACAAAACGGTTTTCCATCATTGTCAATTCAGCGCCAACCTGTGCAGCCATTGTGTAGGTAGAACCTGCATTCCAGACAGGATACCATGCCCTGCCCATACCCTCACCGGTTGACTGTCGAGGTCTAAAGATATTAACCGCACCACCGCAGGCCATCATGATAGCCTTTGCCTTGAAGATATAAATCTTATTTTCCCGGACACTGAATCCAACTGCACCGGCAATTTTATTTTCTTGTTTTTCATCCAGCAGTAACTTAACAATAAACACCCTTTCGTAGATGTTATCCATGCCGATGGATGCCTTGGCTGCTTCAGCCACAATGGTTTTGTATGACTCACCATTGATCATTACCTGCCATTTACCGGATCTAACCGGCTGTCCACCCTCTTCTAATGTTTTTTCTTCATCTCCATGTTGTTTCCATATAGGCAAGCCCCATTCCTCAAATTTATGAACGCTATCATCAACATGTCTGCCGACATCATAGATAAGGTCATCACGGACCACACCCATTAAATCGTTTGAAACCATGCGGACATAATCTTCAGGTGTATTTTGACCAAGATAGGTATTAATAGCTGAAAGTCCCTGGGCAACAGCACCGCTTCTTTCCATAGCTGCTTTATCTACCAATGTAATCTTCATACCTTCTGGAGCCCATTTCTTTGCCTCATATGCGGCACCACAGGCAGCCATACCACCGCCAATAATCAATAGATCCGTATCTATCTGGACAATCTGCGGATCTTTACAAAAATGTGAATTCTCTGCAGTTACAACAGACATCTGTTTTCCTCCTAATCTAAATAATTGTAGTAGGGAGCACCTTCAGGTGCGAACACCTTTTATGCTATCGTAGGGAGTGTTTTCCCTAATTCGGTAAAGAGATTATTTGTCCTAAGGTCAGCCTCTGTCGGCTGCGGCTTCCCTTCATAAGGCTTGATAGAGCCTTCTGCTGTGGTACGGATAGGAAACTTGAACCTCTTTATACTGCCATCCCTGAACTGTATTGTCCACATGATAGAATCTGTTCCTCTCATTGGAAGAACCTTTCCACCCAAAGGAACGATGTCTGCATAAGCCCTTATCTCTACTGCCTGCTGAGGGCATATCTTTGCACATGAATAACATTCCCAGCACTGCTCCGGCTCCTGGTTAAATCCCTTGGTCTTTTCCTCGTTCAATCTCATCAAATCATTTGGACAAATATACTGACATGCAGTCTTATCCTGTCCCTTGCAGCCATCACATTTTTCTGCAATTACAAAACTTGGCATACGAAACCTCCTTTATTTAATAAACAACATCGTACTAATTTCTATCCTGTTTAAGCTGTTATCCACCTCCTTTAATGAAATCAGGTTATCAGTAATCAGTTATCGGTTATCGGTAGTCAATAGGAATCGCAACACCTGATTACCAATAACCATTTTCTTATGTTCCCTCCTACAGTCTAAACACCTACAACCTACAGCCTAATTTACTTCTTACTTTCTCCCAATGCATGCTTATGGAGCTTAATCTCAACCTTTTCCTCTAATGAGGCATAATACTCTTTCAATACCTCAAGCACCTCAGGTCTGCTGAAATGATCAGGGATTACTTGATCCTCAGACAACATCTTTCTCAGCATTGTTCCGCTCAGGTTTACCCTATGATCCCTTCCAATCAATAGGTGACTGCAGCCATAGTTTTGTCTGAAAACACCATGAAGCAAAGCCTCCCGAGGACCTGCGTAACGCATCTCCATAGGATAAACACCCTGAATACAAGTATCTTTAACAAAATATCCTTCAACCAAACGGTCAATTGCCTTTACCCTGACCTCAGCAGGGATATCCCCTTCCTTGAGCTTGCCAACCAATTGATGGATAAGCAAGCCGTCACAAATCTCAACAGCTATCTTTGCCAAATGTTCATGGGCACGATGCATAGGGTTTCGTAATTGCAGGGCAGCTACCGTATGCCAGCTCTTTTCCTGAAAAAGTATTCGAGTCTGCTCTGGACGCATATATTTAGCACCATACTCTTCCGGATAATGAAGCTCACTTAATACCTTTACTGTTCCGGCCAGATTTACCTCTTCCTGAGACATAACCTTTTGCACGCCCGGATGTTCAATATCATTTGTCCTGAATACCTGCTTGCATTCATATTCTTTGTCAATGGTATACTTCTCCGTTATCTTCATAGTACCCATCAATTCATTAGTTTCCTCATCAATCAAGGCAACCTCTTCGCCAATCGACAAGCTGTCTGCTTGTCCCTTGGTGGTTGACAGGGTAATAGGAATCGGCCAAAAAACACCGGTAGAAAGCATCATATTCTCACAGACACCCTTCCAGTCGTTATACCCCATAAACCCTTCAAGCGGCGTAAAGGCACCAATACCCAACATGATCAGGTCAGATGTTTCTCGAGAGCCCATCTTTATCTGGGTTAACCCCTTAGCCTTTTCCCTCTCATTCTTAAGCTCATCACCATGAAGCAACAACGGCTTAAGCTGCCCACCTCCGCCAGAGGTGCTACCTCCATGTGGTGCAATCAATTTTGACATACCATTTCCTCCTTGCTTATAATATATATACCCAATAGAATAGTGTCGCGTCAATCTTGTAATGTCGCATTACAGAGAGCTGGTAATCAGTAATCGGTTATCAGGTTATCGGTGAAGAGAAGATAGTAATTGATCCTTACCGATTACCGATCACTGATTACTGATCACCTTACACTTTATTCCGACACTTGAGACTTGACGCGACAATAGGTTGTTCAGGCTGTTAGTCTCTCCCTACAGCCTGATAGCCTACAGTCTACAGCCTATCCAATTAAAACCTTGCCGCCCCCATATGTCCGCCTCGCTGATATAGGGATCGAAACCTCTCTTGAGTCTTTTTCACACTATTCATAAGTTGTTCCAGAAACAACAAGGCTGCGTCCTTATCCTCATCCTCGCAAATACTCATCAGCTGCATAATCTCTTCCGGCGAAAGCAGTATGTTTGTTTCCTTCATCTCCAATGCCATAATCATCCATCCTTGTCTGAAGACATAATTTTTAATTTTACTATGATAACATAAAAATTACAATATGTCAAATTCTAAAATTTTATAGATGATTTTTTTTTTTAATAGGGTTGAAGTAATTGTTAAATGTGGTAGAATTGTTCACTGCTTATTTTTATATCTCCTCTGCGTCTTTGCGGTTCAAAATGAGAATTGCTGGAGGGTAAATCTTTTTATTGACATGAGATAAAATTTATGGTAAAATATTTTCGACCTGCTCATTTCCGGGAATCATTATATCTTATTCTCTAAGATGGCTTACTGTTTCAATCGGTGCTATTATGGTGATCATGGCAACAGCTATCTTTTTTATTACCGCAGCCTTTTCTCCGAAGGGGATAAAGTAGTCGTTCAATCACAGAATACAGAAAATATTTGTATTCTGTGCTCTGATTTATTCAGAAGCCTCTCGGATAAAACTGTAAAAAAAGCCAAAACAGGCTTAATTGACAACCAACAGATTGTTCTTTGAAAATTTTAAGATGAGAATAGATAATTGGGGAAAAAGAGGGAGAAAAAAAGGATAAAAATAGACAGACCTATCCTATCCGAA
>JACQYP010000118.1 GCA_016208205.1 Candidatus Desantisiibacteriota bacterium
TATCTGATGCTCCTTGATTAATTCACGGATAGACTTGAGATCGCAAGCCTTAGCCACGATTCCTATCTTAATCTTCCTATGTATTGGCAGATAAACAGCAAGATTATTCGTACAATACTTATTGATGATGAGTTTATCTACGCCCTCGGGATTGCTTATAAACACAGGTCTTGCCTGAAGATCATCATAACCCTTTTCATATCCAATAATTACATCAACCTTTTTCTCGGTTAATAATTTTCCTGCTGTTTCCTGTAATTCTTTATTCATTTTCTTTCCAATCTCCTACCTCAGCCACAACCTTTTTAACCACCTCAGCAAACTTTTTCCCCTCAGAGGCAGAAACCCAGCTGGCATGAAACCTTCTTTTGTCTATTCCAAAAAATTCTAATAAGCTCTTTAAGCTGGCATACCGCCTTCGCCAATAGTAATTACCCTCAGTATAATGACAATCCCCTGGATGGCACCCTGAAACCAGAACACCATCAGCACCCTTATGGAATGCCTCAATGATGAGCATCGGGTCCATCCTGCCCGTACATGGCATGCGGATAATCTTGATATTTGCAGGATAGATAATCCGACTCAAACCTGTAAAATCTGCACCGGCATAGCTGCACCAGTTGCATAAGAAACCTATGATATTAATATCCTGGGTCATTTAACCTCTCCTGATTTTATTATAGAGATGCAGCAATTCTCATTATGACATTTTTTCACCGCAGAGACGCAAAGAACGCAGAGAAAACGCAGAGAACATTCAGGGTTTGTCCAAACCAAGAACTTGGCAGCAGATACAGTATTATATTTAGCAAGGACACAATTTGTGACCTTCGTGAGTATAATCTTCTTTCTCTCGCGTTTCTTTGCGAACTCTGCGTCTCTGCGGTGAATCTAAAAATCAAAATGAGAATTGCTGTCTCTACTTCCGAGCCAGTACCTTTATCTCTTCCATCATCTGCCTGTTTGTAAACCCTTTCAAATCTATTGCCTTTGAATAACAGCTTCCCACACATGCCCCACACCCCTTACAGACACTTTCTAATACCTTAGCCACATGCCGTAGATTTCCTCTGGTAACCTCTTTATCTTCCATCTCTATTGCCGCATATGGGCAAACATTAAAGCATGTCTCACAGCCGCTGCACAGGATTTGATTAACAATAGATATCATGGGTTCTACTTCCATTTTCTCTTTTGAAAGCAATCCTATTACCTTTGCCGCTGAGGCAGATGCCTGGGCTACGGTATCGGGTATATCCTTTGGACCCTGGCATGTTCCGGCTAAAAATACCCCGGCTATTGCGGTCTCTACCGGTGCTAATTTTGGATGCAATTCATTATAAAATCCATACTGGTCATAGGAAATATGAAAAAGCTGGGCAAGATTCTTAGCCTCTTTTTTAGGTTCTAACCCATTTGCCAATACCACCAGATCTGCCTCAATCTCCACCTGCCTGCCACTTAAGGTATCAGCACCTTTGACAATAAGTTTATCCCTTTTTTCGTATATCCTTGATACCCTGCCCCTTAAATAGATCACGCCATACTCATTTTGTGCCCTCTGAACAAACTCCTCATATCCCTTGCCGCCTGCCCTGATATCCATATAAAAAACAAAGGACTGGGTTTCCGGATAATGATCCTTGAGAAGCATTGCCTGTTTGGCAGTGTACATGCAGCAAACCCTTGAGCAATAAGGTCTACACTTTGAATCATCCCTTGAGCCGACACACTGGATAAATACTATTGTTTTCGGGTCTTTGCCATCAGAGGGACGGCTAACATGTCCGCCTGTAGGACCTGAGGAATTTATCAGTCTTTCAAATTGCAGGCTGGTAATCACATCCTTAAACTCGCCATAGCCATATTCTCCATAATGGCTATGGTCATAGATATCAAACCCTGTGGCTATGACTACTGCCCCAAATTTTTCAGTAATAATTTCATCTTCCTGAGAATAATCTATGGCCCCTGCCGGACAGACCTTTTCGCAAACCTTGCATTTTCCTGTCTGAAAATAGGTACAAGCAGTTTTATCAATCACCGGAATATTAGGCACAGCCTGAGGAAATGGGGTGTAAATAGCCTTTCTTACCTCTAATCTCTCATTAAATTCGGATAACGCCTTTTTTGAGGGGCATTTTTGCGTACATATTCCACAGCCAATACATTTCGAGGTATTTATCAGCCGAGCCTTTTTTCTAATCGTTATGTCAAAATTCCCTATAACTCCGTGTATCTGGTCAACCTCGCTATAGGTCATCAAGGTAATATTTTTATTCTGAGCAACTGCCACCATCTTGGGGGTCAGGATACAGGCAGAGCAATCAAGGGTGGGGAAGGTTTTATCCAACTGTGCCATTCTACCGCCAATTGACGGCTCTTTTTCCACCAGAGTAACCAAAAAGCCGGCTTCAGCTATGTCAAGAGCAGCCTGAATACCGGCAATCCCACCACCAATAACCAATGCCCTTTTCTCTATAGGAACGAACATCTGTGATATGGGCTCATTCCTTCTTGCCTTAGCCACAGCCATCTCAATAAGCTTTATGGCTTTATCTGTGGCTGCATCCTTATTATCGCTATGAACCCAGGAAACATGTTCGCGGATATTGGCAATCTCAAGCATATAGGGATTTAACCCAGCCCGCTGGACAGCCATCCTGAATGTATTCTCATGCATTCGCGGCGAGCATGAACCAACAACAACCCCAGTCAATGCCTGCTCTTTTATGGTGTTTATAATAAGATTCTGCCCCGGATCTGAACACATATACTTATAATCCACGGAAACCTTTACACCGGGCAGTATCGATGCAGTCTCAACCACTCGTTCAATATCAATCACGCCGGCAATATTTGTGCCGCAATGGCAGATGAAAACGCCTATTCTGGACATTTATAATAACCCCTTTGCTGCCAACAGCCCCTTTGATTCTACAAAATGCTTATCCAACATCAAATCCCTATATCCATACCCTAATCCCAATCCAATCAATTGCGTAAAATATAAAACAGGGATACTGAAATCCAACCCCATCTCCCCCTGTCTGGCGTCTAAATTAGAGTGACAGAGGGGACAGGCAACCATAATACAATCTGCACCTGCTTCCTTGGCATCTGATAGTATCTCCCTGGAAAGCCTTCGAACAATATCTGTTTTTGTCAATGAAAACGCTGCCCCGCAACACTGGGTTTTATAATTCCACCGGACAGATTCTCCACCCAATGAATTGACCATATTATCTAAAAATTGAGGGTCCTCTATCCGCTCATCATGACAAACCTCAGGAGGACGGGTGAGCAAACAGCCATAATATGAAGCCACCTTTAACCCCTTCAATTCCTTCTCTGGTTTCAAATCGCCATATTTTTTTATTGCCTGCCAGAGGTGTAAGACATCTATCGTGCCCTTATATTCTTCTCCAATAATCTCGGTTATGTCTGCCTTTAATTGTGCATCCTTTTTCAGGTTAATGTCAGCTAATTTGAGTCGGGAAAAGCAGGCAGAGCATGGTGAACAAATAGACAGATTTTGTTTTTCTGCCCAGAGCAAACTTTTTATTGGCAATGCCGTGGCTAATAATGATGAGGTAATATGAGCTGTGGTTGCCCCACAACAGACCCAATCAGGGACTTCAATCAATTCAATCCCCAGATCCTTGCAGATAAGCTTAGTTGAAACACCGTATTCTTTTGCTGTTGAAGAAAGTGAACAACCGGGAAAATAGGCAACTTTATACATACTTCTCCTCTATAGACAATTTTTTTCTGACAAATATTACTATATCTTCGGCTATCTTAATCATCTCTTCCCCTTCTTCCACAGGATATTCATAAAACGGATCAGTTGGATATCGTGTTTCCACAGCATATGGTGTTAAGTTTTCAGCCATATCCCTGAGAGAATCAAAAGAAGAATCTGCTTGACAACATAAATCAAGCAAAGATATTTCTCAACACTCTGTTGGCAATGGAAACAAACAGTATCCACAGGAGCATCTTCTGCTTCAATAACAATCTTTGCATTTTTTAAGTCATTATCTGCCTTCTTGAACCAATGATTGACTAAGTTTAACCTTTTATCCATACAATTTTCTGCCCCTATTTAATATATCATGAATAAAAGAGCCTGTTACATCTTTATATTTTTCTACTTCAGAGGGTGTATAAACGAGAATATCCATTGGTATCATATATCCTCTAAAAAGTCGTCTGATAGGGATTGACTATTTATGTCTTGGAATGTCAGAATTTCTAACAACTAATAAGTCAAGGTCACTTCCTTTTTTGGGATTTCCTTAGGCATAAGAACCAAATAAAATAACCATCTCTGGATGAAAGTGGTCAACAATCTTGCTTGTTATATTTTGAAGCACATCTTCACTAATCATCTCTTCTCTTTCTCCCGTATCTTCTTAAACAACCCACTGAGATTACCTGCCGAATGTGGTATCAGACTCAGCTTTCCCTTCAAAAACATCTTTATCCCCAGCCGAATATCCTTAAAAGGATTCAGACTAAAAA
>JACQYP010000114.1 GCA_016208205.1 Candidatus Desantisiibacteriota bacterium
GACACAGCCTCTGTAGAAGAAATATTCTTCAGCAAAAATGTGAAGACAGCTACCAGTGTGGGACATGCACGAGGGGTAATATTATTAACCCTGGCTGAGGCAGGGCTGAATGTGTTTGAGTACACCCCTCTTCAGGTCAAGCAGACTGTCTGCGGAGCAGGACATGCCGATAAGGCACAAGTTCAGAAGGCAGTAAAACTTTTTTTGCGATTAGATCATGTTCCTAAACCCGATGATGCTGCAGATGCCTTAGCCATAGCTATCTGTCATATTCAGAGAAATAAGGTGAGTAGATTGGTGGGGAAACATACTCAGATTCACAGTTCACGGTTCAGGGTTAGAGAACCAGAGAGTTGTGAACGCTTACAATTTATTTGAGTATACCATTAAAGAAAAAAGGAGTCTATAAACATGCAGTTAAAAGAAAAATTAGGCAAGGAATTTGTGGTTACCTGCGAATTAGGGGGAACACAGGGGACGGATATTGAGAAGTCATTAGAGGATGCAAAGAGCCTGAGCAGGGCTGATGGGATAAACCTGATTGACTGTGCTATGGCCAGATTAAGGATAAATACCTTTGCCCTGGCACATATCATCCAAAAGGAATTAGATATATGTTGTATTCCACATCTGACCCGAAGAGATAGGAGTATCCTGGCATTGCAAGCAGACCTGTTAGGTGCTCATTGCTTAGGTGTAAGGTATGTTCTGGCTACTACCGGAGACGCACCTCAACACGGACAATACAAAAACTCTACTGCTGTCTATAACCTGAATACTCATGGACTAATCAAATTAATCAACAATATGAACAATGGGTTAGATTACAATGGCGAAGAGATAAAAGGCAAGACCGAATTCTTTATCTCAGCTACAGCTACCCCGGCCGCCAAGAATCTGGATAAGGAGATTGAGCTTGTTAAAGCCAAGATAGATGCCGGTGCAAACTTTCTACAAACTCAGTCTGTTTATTCACCTGATGAAGCAAAAAGATTCATTGAAAAGGTAGAACCATTGGGTGCAAAAGTGCTTCTCGGCGTGATGCCCTTGAAATCCGCTAAGATGGCTGCCTATCTTAATGAAAATGTCCCTGGAATCCATGTTCCAGAAGAGGTCATCTCAAGTTTTGAAAAATATGGTTCAGGTATCCCTGTTGCCTGTGAATTCATTGACCGGATTCGGGATTTTGCCTCTGGGATTCATATCATGGCTATGGGAAATGTGGAGAATATGAACGCCATCATGGATCATGTCTATGGGAAAAGATAGCCGCTTGCGGCTTGAAATTTATCTCCGAGTGCGAAAGCTTAAGTTATATGTAGTAAGCACCTTCAGGTGCGATTTAGTCTAATCGAACGAAAAAGCGAAAGCAAGTAAGCTTTCGCACTCCATAAAAAGGAGCAGAATACAATGGATTATCAAGACTTCCAACAAAAAGCAAAAGATGGTGCAAATCTTATACCTGTGTATAAGGAAATCATAGCTGATATGGAAACACCTGTCTCTGCCTTTCAAAAGATAGCTATGGATACAGGATATGCCTACCTGTTAGAGAGCGTTGAGGGCGGGGAGAGTCTGGGGAGGTATTCCTTTTTGGGAAGCAATCCATTTATTACCTTTCAGGGTAAGGGAAATGTGGTAGAGGTCAGCAGGGATGGGAAGATTGAAAGGTTCGAGGGTGTTGATCCCCTGATGCATTTATTAGGGTTTATGAATGAATTCCAGTCTGCAAGGCTTCCAGAGTTTCCAAGGTTTTTTGGTGGTGCTGTGGGATATATAGGGTATGATTATGTCCGCTGCATTGAAGATATTCCAGATACAAATCCGGATTCAATCAACCTGCCGGATGTATTGTTTGTAATTACTGATACCATCCTTGTTTTTGACCATGTGAGGCATACGATTAAGGTCATTGCCAATGTCTGGTTAAGGGATGATGATATTGAGGCAGCCTACAAGAGAGCAATGGACAAGATAGCAGGGATAATTGAAAGATTAAAAGAGCCATTACCCTACAGAAATGAAATATTTCCTGTAACCAATACTATCCCGGAGATAGATGTTCAATCCAATGTTACTAAATCAGAGTTTGAAAGTCAGGTGTTAAGGATAAAGGAATACATCGCTGCCGGCGACATATTCCAGACAGTGCTTTCCCAGAGATTTCAGGTACCTGTTAAGGCTGATGCCTTGAGCCTGTATCGAGCCTTACGGTGGATAAATCCATCCCCGTACATGTTCCTGCTTAAATTTGGTGAATTATCTCTAATTGGGTCATCCCCTGAGCTTTTAGTAAGGGTAGATGATGGAATGGTGGAAACGAGACCCATTGCAGGGACAAGACCAAGGGGGAAAAACAAGCAAGAGGATGAGTTTTATGAAAAAGACCTTTTGGCTGACCCAAAGGAATTGGCAGAGCATGTGATGCTGGTTGACCTTGGAAGAAACGATATCGGACGGGTCTGTGAATATAGCAGCATTACCCTGCCAGAGTTTGAAATTATTGAGAGATACTCTCATGTAATGCATATAGTTACATCAGTAAAGGGAAAACTTGCGCCAGATAAAAATTATCTTGATGCCTTGCGAGCCTGTTTCCCGGCAGGAACGGTTACAGGTGCACCAAAGGTGCGAGCCATGGAGATCATTGATGAGCTTGAAACATCCAAAAGAGGACCATATGCCGGTTGCATCGGATATTTCGGCTTTTCCGGAAACATGGATACCTGTATTACCATTCGAACAATGCTAATGTATGAGAGAAATGTTTATATCCAGGCAGGTGCAGGGATTGTTGCTGATTCTGAGCCTGAAAAGGAATATGAGGAGACAAGAAATAAGGCAAAGGGGATGCTTAAGGCTGTGGCAATTGCAGAGCAATTGTATAAAGGGTAGGGCAGGCATTATTGCCTGCCAGATCTGCCAGATACAATGATTTGTTTATTAATCGCTTGACAAATGCTCATCAATATAGTATCATTTCTTATTACAGACCTCGTGAATTAGCTTCGAATGTCAAAGGGTGAATCAATGAAACACAAGGGGTTGCAAGATAATTGGACATTTGGGACTACCAATATATACCATGATATGCTGTATCTTAAGTACTTAGTTACTTGAGGTAGCAAGTACTTAGTTACTTGAGGTAGCTTGTTTTTGAGCTGAATGTGTCCAAAAATTAGCTGCATTTCATATGTGGAATCACGAGGTCTGTATTACAATGACATTATCATCTTTATTACCCTTACTCAAAAACCTGAATAATTATCATCGCATTGAAAAGGCTTTATCCTCCGGGGCAGGGGTCAGTATTTCCGGTCTGTCCGGGTCATCCAAGGCATATTTGCTGGCAGGATTTCTGGAGAGGTTGGATAAATCTGTATTAATCATTAACCCAAGAATCCATGAGGCTGAGCAGCTGTATGAAGATATTAAAACCTTTTACCCTACCATAGAGGCACAAAGGCATGTAGGGGCGGGTTCCAAACCCGCCCTAAAGGCACAAAGTAAGAAAGAAGGGACAGAGAGTGGAGGGAAAAATACAGCATTGCTCGCAGTGGAATACTTCCCTTCCCTTGAGATCCTGCCATATGAAGAGAACCCGCCATCAGATGAGCTTATTGGACAGAGATTTGCTATTTTAGAGAGGCTTTCTAAGGGCGAAAGGCTTACCCTTGTTACCTCGTTGTCAGCGATTCTCTATCGTATATCCAGCCCAAAGGATATTCTTACCATCAAGGTTTCAATAGATGAGACGCTTTTCAGGGATACCCTGCTTGAAGATCTTGTTATGATTGGTTACAATCGGGTTAACATGACTTGCGAAAGGGGTGATTTTTCCTGCCGCGGAGGGATAGTGGATGTTTTTCCTATATCAGCCGAATATCCGGTAAGAATAGAACTGTTTGGCGATACCATTGAGTCTATTCGTCAGTTTGATCCGGATACCCAACGGTCTATTGGCTTCTTAAATGAGATTGAGATATTCCCAAGACAGGAAGTAGCAGAGAAAACCTCAAGTATATTTGATTATCTGCCGGATGATTGTCTTGTAATTATCGATGATAGAACTACCATAGAGCAGGAATTCATGAGGCTGAGGGAGGAGACAGAATCTCTGTATCAAGAGGCGTGTAAGGGACAGCAGTTCATTCGGGCAGACACGCAGGTCTGCCCCTACCCTGACCAGATAATGCTTAAGCTCGAGGATATTCTGCAGCAGCAACGGATACTGTATCTTGGTGCAGCAGACACAGACAAGAATGTCTGTGCTACATTTCCATCACCCAATTTTGGCGGTAAACTTGAGCCTCTGATGCAAAAGCTCAGGGAATACATCGGGAATGGGTATACAATTATTCTCTCAGTCAATTATCAGGGTCAGGCTCAAAGGCTTTGCGAGCTATTAAAAGAGCACGGAATAGCAGCCGAAGCGTCCTCGGTAGTAGACGAAGCGTCCTCGCTTCGGAAAGTAGACGAAGCGTCCCCGCTTCGGAAAGTACCTGAAGCGTTCTCGCTTCAGTCTGAAGAACTGTTCGACAATGCCCTCAAGCCAAAAATAATATCCGGCATCTTTATCGTTGTCTCTTCCATTATCTGCGGGTTTGATTTTCCTGAGCTTCGGCTACTGATCATGAGTGACAAGGAAATATTCGGTAAACCCGGCATATTACATCGAAGAAAATTCAGTCAAACTACCAGAAATGCCCCTATTGAAAATTTTACAGAATTAAATCAGGGCGATTTTGTTGTTCACATTCACTATGGTATTGGACAATATCTGGGACTGGCAACAACCACTGTAGAGGGAAAGATTCGGGACTTTCTGCTTATTGAATATGCTCAGGGGGATAGGCTTTATGTCCCTGTTGATCAGCTTGGACTGATTCACAAGTATATTGGTTCCAAGGATTCCCATCCGCAGATATGCAGGCTTCATGATAAGGGCTGGGAACGCACCAAGGAAAAGGTGAAAAAAGCACTTGAGTCCATGTCAAAGGAGTTGGTAGAGATTTATGCTGCCAGGAAAGCCTTACATGGACATGTTTTCTCCGGGGATACTACCTGGCAATATGAGTTTGAGTCAGGGTTTGTGTATGAGGAGACACCGGATCAAATTCGAGCTATTGAAGAGATAAAAAAGGATATGGAAAGCCCTGTTCCCATGGATAGGCTTGTTTGCGGAGATGTTGGCTATGGGAAAACAGAAGTGGCAATCCGTGCTGCCTTTAAGGCGGTTATGGATGGTAAACAGGTAGCTGTGCTGGTTCCAACAACCATCCTTGCCTTTCAGCATTACTCTACCTTTACCGAGCGGTTTATCGGATTTCCGGTTAATATCCGGATGTTAAGCCGATTCAAGCAGCCAAAAGAGCAAAAAGAGATTGTTTCTGAAATAGTAAACGGCAAGGTAGATATTGTTATTGGGACTCATCGCCTTCTTCAAAAGGATGTTTCCTTTGTAAACATGGGACTGGTAATTATTGATGAAGAGCACAAATTTGGGGTAAAACATAAGGAACGGATGAAGTCATATCGGAAATTGGTTGATGTCCTTACCCTGACCGCAACCCCTATCCCGCGTACACTGCATTTTTCATTATGCGGCATCCGTGATATAAGCATTATTCATACGCCGCCCCAGGGCAGATTGCCTATCAAGACGATTGTTACCCCATTTAGCCCGGAAATAATCAGGGAGGCAGTACTCAGGGAAATGGATCGAGGTGGGCAGGTGTTTTTTGTTCATAATCAGGTTAAAAGTATTCCCTGGATACTTGATGAATTAAATAAAATCGTGCCAGAGGCACGGGTTATTGTTGCCCATGGACAGATGGATGAGTGCGAGCTTGAAAGGGTTATCCTTGACTTTATGGAAAAAAGGTTTGACATTCTGCTTGCTTCAGCCATTATTGAATCCGGGCTGGATATGCCTAATGTCAATACCATTATTATCAACAATGCCAATCGATTTGGGCTGGCACAACTCTATCAGCTTCGCGGCAGGGTTGGCCGGGCACAACACAGGGCATATGCCTATCTCCTTCATCAGGCAGGAGTGCGTTCAGGGGAACGCACCCTACTGTCTTCGGATGCTCAGGATCGATTGAATACTATGATAGAATTTTCTGCACTTGGCAGTGGGTTTAACCTTGCCATGCGAGACCTGGAAAATCGTGGGGCAGGGAATCTCCTTGGTGCAGAGCAACATGGGAATGTGGTTGCCATAGGGTTTGAGATGTATTGCCATATGTTGGAAGAGGGTATGCGTAAATTAAAGGGAACCCCAATGAAAAAAGAGGTGTATACAAAGATAACCCTTCCGTATGAATCCTATATCCCTGAAGAATACATCCAGTCCTCACAAGAAAGGTTTCGCATATATAAACGGCTTGCCTCAGCTCATGGAATAGAGGAAATTCATGAGATCAGAGAAGAGATGCTCGACAGGTTCGGCAAGTATCCCAACCCGGTTAAAAGGCTGTTGTCCATGATGAATATCCGTATGCTGGCATCCAATGCCCAAATTTCATCAATCTCCTTTGAGGATGTAAAGGCACATCAACAGAATACAGAGTGCATTATGAAGAATACAGAATCTCCTGCATTTCGTAAGGCATCCGGGGTGATTTGCGAATCACCCAGGGTAAGTAAAGGAAATGTATATCTTGACCTGACTGGACGTTCTGCGTTTGCCCCAAAGATTGTTGAGATAATCAGCCTTTTCCCTGACAGGGTACGCCTTACCGCATCCCATGATCGCCTTGTTCTTAAGTGGGAGGATGAGGAAAAGGGGATGGCTTTGTTGGAACAGGTGTTAAGTAAGCTTGCGGTTTTTAAGACATAACCACGAAAGGCACGAAAGGCACGAAAAACACGAAAAACTTTTGTAAACGCACAGCCCAGTAGCAAGTGCAACGTCTTATTGTTATCAGAACAGAGATAACAAAGGGTGAATAATATGCTATACTCTTCGTGGACAAACAGCACAGCACGAGGAGGTAAATATGGCATATCGACATGTAACTGAGGAAGAACGCAGACACATATATGAATGGAAG
>JACQYP010000123.1 GCA_016208205.1 Candidatus Desantisiibacteriota bacterium
AAGGTAGCATCCGGTGAGGAGGCATTAAAGCATCTTTTGAACATGGAGTTTGCGGTAATAATTCTTGATGTGAAAATGCCTGGCATGGATGGGTTTGAAACCGCAAAGCTGATCCGTCAAAGACAGCAAACAAGACATGTTCCCATCATCTTTGTTACTGCTTATGCCCAGACTGAACTTGACAGCAGAAGGGGTTATGAGCTTGGTGCAGTTGATTATCTTTTTAGCCCAGTTGCTCCGATTGTGCTCAAGAGCAAGGTTGTTGTGTTTATTAATTTATTCAAGATAACCAAAACAGTTCATCATCAATCTATTGATCTATCAGAGGTTAATCAAAGATTATCTGAAGCACATCAACAAATGATAGGGATTTGTAGGGATTTGCATACATCTGTCTCACAGTTAAAGGAGCAGATCAGGGATGTTGAGGAAATGTATCGCAGCATTTTTGAGAATGTTTCAGAGGGTATCTTTCAGATAGCACAAGATGGCTCTATTCTTATGGCAAACCCGGCCATGGTCAATATGTTGAATTATGATTCTTGTGAACAGCTCATGGCTGCTGTCTCCAATATCTTTCAGCAACTCTTTGTTGACCCTGATCAGGGAGAGTTGTTGTGTCAGAGGGTAGATATTGCCGGCATGGTTCATGGTTTCGAGGCAAGGATCTATACTAAGGATAAAGACATTATATGGGTATTGTTAGGTAGCAATGCTGTCCATGAAAAAGGTTTGCAGGTTTACTATGAGTGTATCGTTGTAAACATCACGGAACGCAAGAAATTAGAAGAAAAGCTGATCAAGGCAGAAAAGGCAGAGGCAGTTGCTGAGCTTATTGCCAAAACAGCTGATGGGATACGAAACCCTCTTCAGGTCATTCAATTAGGGCTTTATTCACTCAAGATGACTACAGGTGAGAAGGGTGAGAATGCTTCTAAGACCATTGATCATATGGATAATGCCGTGTGGAGAGCCGCTAAAGTTATCGATGAGCTTATTGATAGCTCAAGGGGGAAAGTGAATTAGAAGAGAAATTCGTCAAGATGACCATTTCTGATACAGTCTGATACAGGCAAGGGGATGTCTGAGGATGAGCTATCAAAGATATGGACACCGTTTTATACAAATAAGATAACCGGTAAGGGGCTTGGTATGACTGTTGTTAAACGGTTACTTGAGGCACATAAGGGGAGAATAGAGGTGGAAAGTAAGGTTGGTGCCGGGACAAGGGTTGTGATCAGGCTGGTGAAGTAGTAGTGGGGAGACAGAGCACAGAATATAGCAAGGACACAAATAACGATTTTGCTCACCTAACACAGAGACACGGAGACATGCGATACTACGGATTAATATAGATAAAATCTGTGCAAATCCGTTAAATCCGTATTCCATTCTTCTAAAATTATTTCTCTATATCTCTGTGGTGAATTTCTGCTTGCACAGGTCGCTAAAATTTCCAGTTGACTTTTTGCATGCATTCATGTATAATTAATCATAATTTAGTAACTATTCAGGTAGTTAGGCTGTAGGTAGAAACATAAGGTGAGGCTAACGCCTCGCACTATTTTCTATAACTTACAACTTACAACTTACAACTTGCAGTTTGTTAGGTTGGTTTACAAAATCACTAAAAGTAAGATAGCTATGCAGCTGTTATACTGGAGATAAAATGCAGATTTACTCACTTACAGTTGGAGCACTAAGAGCAAATTGCTATATCATTGCTCCGGAAAACTCAAGTGAATGTATCATCATTGATCCCGGAGAAGATGGAGAAAGAATATTGCGCTTCTTAAAGCAAAAGGGATTGAACCCTGTTTATATCATCAATACCCATGGACACATTGATCATATTGGAGCAAATATATTTATTGCCGGGCAAACCGAAGCAAAGATACTTATCCATCAAAACGATGCCCAAATGCTTCATGACCCCATATCAAATCTTTCCTCTTTTCTGGGTAGCTCATGTGCAGCACCTATGGCAGTATCCTCAAAGAAAGCTGATTATATCTTAGAAGATGGTGAGATACTTGAGGTTTCAGGGATAATTATTGAGATATTGCATACCCCGGGACATACTCAAGGTGGAATCTGTCTAAAGATTGGCAATTGTGTTTTTACCGGTGATACCTTGTTTAACGGAGGGATAGGCCGAACAGATTTTCCAAATGGCTCGCATAAAACCCTTATTAACTCTATAAATAAAAAATTAATGACATTGGATGATGAAACAATTATCTATCCAGGGCATGGTGAAAGCTCAACCATTGGCAGGGAAAGAAATAGAATTAACAATTATCAATTATCAATTAATAATTGATAATTGATAATTCTATTTAGAGGCAAGCTGAAAATGAAGGACAAAATAGATGATTTTATTAATTATTTGGGAGTAGAAAGGGGATTAAGTGAAAATACCTTAGCTGCCTATATGGAAGATCTCCTCCAATATGTTGAGTTTCTCAAGACCATGCAGATAAATTCATGGGATGAGGTTGTGCGGGGGCAGATAATATCATATATCGTTTATATGAGGGATCTGGGATTAAAAGCAACCTCTATCAGCCGAAAGATAGCTGCACTAAAAACCTTTTTCCGTTTTTTGATCCAGGAAGGGATATTAAAAATAGACCCTACCGTAGATGTAGATTTGCCAAAACAAGAGGATAGACTCCCCAGGTTCCTGACAATATCTGAGGTAGAACGGCTTATTAATACTCCTGACATTGATAAACCATTAGGCTTAAGAGACAAGGCTATGTTTGAATTCCTCTATGCTACAGGTGTTCGTGTTTCAGAGATTATCGCAACCAGGGTAGGGGATATTAACCTTGAGATAGGATTTGCTAAAGTCTTTGGAAAGGGTGGAAAAGAAAGGATTGTGCCTATCGGTAAGGTTGCTACTGCTTGCATACGACAATACATTGAAAATGTAAGGGGCAACATGATAAAAAAGAATAAAAAACAGTCAACCACCGATATACTCTTTTTGAATTGGCATGGAGAGCCACTCACCAGACAGGGATTCTGGAAGATAATAAAGTGGAGGGCAAGATGTGCCGGAATAGTCAAAACTGTTTCGCCTCATATTATAAGACACTCCTTTGCCACTCATTTGATAGAAAATTCTGCTGATTTAAGGAGCGTTCAAGAGATGCTTGGCCATGCAAATATTGTCACAACTCAAGTCTATACCCATCTTAATCATGAACGATTAAAGACAGAACATGCTAAGTTTCATCCGAGAGGGTAGATAGTAATAGACTATTAGGTTGTATGCTGTTAATCTCTTCCTACAGCCTATTATAAAAATGAAGGAGATATTTATGAATACAAAATCAATTGTTAAATGGTGTGATCAGCTTATTGTTATTGGAATCTTTATTATGGTCTTTGCAGTACCACTCTTTTTTGATATTCATCTCTACAGTACCTTTGACCTTTCAAAGGTTGGCATGATGTTTTTTATTACACTGGTCCTGCTTGCCCTGTGGTTAGTAAAGATGATTACACTTAATGACTTCAGGTCCATTCGGACACCATTTGATTTTGTTGTCTTTGCATTCCTGTTAAGCAACATTGCCTCTACCCTGTTTTCCCTTAATCCGGTAATGAGTCTATTTGGCTGCTACAAAAGATACGAGGGATTACTTGCCATTACCTGTTATATTGTCATCTATTATCTTACCGTAAATTTTATAAAGACAAAGCGGCAGGTACTCGGGATATTAACATCCATCCTTATAGTCGGCACTATTTCCGGTGGATATGCCCTTGTGCAGCACTTTGGCATGGATCCCTTATCATGGGAGTCGTTCAACCCATGGAGAATCATCTCCTTTTTTGGCAACCCTGTATTTTATACGGTCTATGCCCTGATGTCCTTACTGATTGGCTTTGGTTTATACCTGTATATCGGCAGGGAAAAAGAGGAGATAAAACATCCCATTCCTAAGCCTGTCATCCAAAAGGCAAAAGGGAAGAAAAAAAAGATAGAGGTAGTAGCTGCCACGCAACCAGCTGCAAGCCCTTTATTGGGAAATATGGGGCTTACTATTATAGCCGGTATCGTATTGCTGATTACCTACTGGGGATTCGCCCTTGGCAATACCCGTGGATGCTATCTGGGGTTATTTGGCGGCAGCTTCATGTTCTTCTGCCTTATTGGTAAACAGATACTTAAAATGGATAAAAAGAAGCTCCTTGCCCTTGGAC
>JACQYP010000127.1 GCA_016208205.1 Candidatus Desantisiibacteriota bacterium
GACTTTTGAAGAAATGTAGTGTAAAATAAAAAATATCAGGAGGCAAAAGAGATGAAAAGATTACTGTTAAGCATGTTTTTAACCATGGTGTTGCTGACACCGGTAATGGCAAAGGCTGATGTAGGTGTTTCAAGCAATGACATCTCATCCATGTTTAAGGAGTCAACCACAGGCAATGAGCTTGTTGTTTCTGCACTTTCTCTGCAGGAGATGAAGGAGACAGAAGGGGCATTGATTCCAGTGGCGTTGTATTATGCAGCTTTGCCATTGGCAAGAGCAGCAATTTGGATTGCACCAAAGATTTCCTCTACTTTTAGGGTAGTTGGTAATACGGCTGGTAAGAATCCTCACACTGTGCTTTTGCAGAATAATGTGCATCGAGTGCAGATTGGAGTGGATAAATTTGGAAAACATGTTGGTTTCGGTGCCAATAAGAACAATCACGCCCGCTATCACATTTATAAAAAATAGTCGGCGTGTTGAACCTTATTAATCCGCTTAATCCGCATAATATCCCATGGACAAGCAAGTACTTGTCCATGGGATTGAATTTTTTGATGAGGTGTAAAATGTACAATCTTAATTACAAGAGTAATTATCTGCAATGGGAAGAAGAGGATATTCGGTGGCATCATCTATTGAAAAACAAATCAATAAATCAATTTGCCTATGTTGACGGCGATGGCATTTTGATTAATAAGAAGCAGAGACTTTTATTTCTCAGTAAATACAGGTCAAATGCAATACCAGTAGTCAAAATTTTAGATTCGCAACTGCTGTATCCAGTAAGAATAAAGGGTGTTTTTATACAGCTAAACGAATTTAATGAAAAAGATTTTTTTAAGGAAACAGAGTTTGGCGGTCTATGGTCAATAATCTACACTGGCAAGATGACTGCAGAACAGGTTATCAAATTGATTAACGATGATGCTGTGCTAACACATTTTCCAAGCTATGTATATGCCACGCTTCGTAAGGAATTTGAAGACGAACACGGTACATCTTTCACGGCAATTACAACAAAGGAACCGTTTGAAGGGGACAAGGGGAGGGGAAACAGGGAATAATAGGGGAATTGGGGAAATACAGCCATTCGCAGTTTGTTACCCTGATTTGAACCCTGCCGAAAAGAAGGAAAAGATTATCACGAAAGCACAACATAATTATATTCTTTCTCTAACAATCTGTGTAATCTGCGGCTAAATTCTTCTCTGTTTCTTCGTGGTAAATTCCCTTTGCTGAGTAGTTATCTTTCTCTTTCATCTCAACATGCCTCTTCCATTGTTCATCATCCTGATATGGATAATCCTTGCGGAAATGAACCCCCCGGCTTTCCTGCCTTGTCAAGGCTGCCCTTTGCATAAGGTTGGCAACAATGAGCATATTTTGCAGCTCCCAGCCGGCAGTGGATGAAAATTCTTTATTCAGCACATATGACATCCAGAAATCAATGCTTTTTTTAGTTTCCAGCAACCCTTTTTCATCGCGTTCAATACCCATATTTCTCAGCATGAGACTGGCTAAAGAATTCTTCACATCTGCAATATTTATCTTTTGATGAATATTATCATTAACATTGTTTGAGAACCTCTGCTTCTTGAGTAGCCTTTCGGTATGACCGACATGTTCCCCTGCCCTGTATCCAAAAACCAACCCTTCAAGCAAGGAATTGCTTGCCAATCTATTTGCCCCATGCACACCTGTACAGGCTGCCTCACCACAGGCATATAATCCCCCAATATTTGTTTGACCATTTTCATCGGTCTTTACCCCACCAACCATATAATGAGCTGTTGGTCTGACCGGAATCCATTTTGTTTTAAGATCAAGTCCAAATTCAAGGCATGTCCGGACAATATTTGGGAATCTCTTCTTAAGATATTCAAAATCCAGATGAGTAACATCTAACCAGACGAAAACAGAGTTTGTTTTCTTAAGTTCTGTCCATATTCCTCTTGAAACAATATCCCTTGGAGCCAATTCACCTGAAGGATGGTATTTGAACATAAACCTTTCACCGTTTTTATTCCTTAATATCCCACCCTCTCCACGGACTGCCTCAGAGATCAAAAATCGAGAGGCACCAGCTACATACAGGGTTGTGGGGTGAAACTGGATAAATTCCATATCGCTTAATATTGCCCCAGCCCGAAAAGCCAGAGCCATCCCATCACCAGTGGCAATCTTAGAGTTAGTTGTTTCCCTGTAAATCTGTCCTGTTCCACCTGTAGCCAGAATAGTATTTCTGGCAAGGATAACTCTCAATGCCTCAAGAGGTGAATGAATAATCGCTCCAACGCAGACACCTTCTTTGACTAAGAGGTCAATAACAAAGACATCCTTCATCAGGGTAATATTTGGATTTGCCTTTGCCTTTGCCAGCAACCCCCTTAATATCTCTTTTCCTGTAGCATCCCCATTGGCATGAATAATTCTTTTGAGGCTATGTCCACCCTCCTGACCAAAGGATAATTTTCCCTGATTTTTGTCAAATTTAACACCCCAGTCTATCAATTCTCTAATCCTTTGCGGTCCCTCTTCAACGAGTATTTTAACATTTTTATTATTGCACAAGCCACAACCAGTGGTCAAGGTATCAGCTATATGACTTTCCATTGTATCTTCATCTGCCAGAACAACAGCCACGCCACCCTGGGCATGCTCTGTATTGCTTTCATGGAAGGAGGCTTTGGTAACAATTAAAACCTTTCCATATTCAGCAGCCTGAATCCCGGCACTAAGCCCGGCTATGCCCATGCCGATAATTAAGGTGTCTGTCTGAATTTCTGGAAGGGTGGATGAATCAAAGGTAATAAGGTATGACATAATTTCCTCCAATGAGTAGTTAATATATTGTAGCAGAATTGAGTCTTGAAGTCAACAAGAAAATGAATACTAAAAAATTACTTGCCTTTACCGTTATCTTATGATACTATGTTAATATATGATTATATTATTAATCTCTGCCTACATTACTGATTTGATTATAGGGGATCCTGAATTTTTGCCTCATCCTGTAAGGTGGATGGGTAAATTAATAGGATTTCTGGATAAACGATGGAACAAGGGTATAGGCAGGATAGGTAAAGAAGAATCCTCAAGAAAAACCATTAGCCGGTTTGTACGAATAAAGGGGATGGCATTGACCATTGTTGTTGTTGGTATAACCATTGCTCTGGCATATCTATCCATAGAGATTTCCAAAAGAATTCATCCCCTGCTGGGGACATTGGCGTGGATATATGTGGCTTATACCACCTTTGCTATAAAAGACCTATGCGTCAAGGCAAGAGATATCCTGAGGGAATTAGAAAAAGGTTCCATAGTCAATGCCAGACACAAACTCTCTATGATTGTAGGCAGAGACACGCAGCATTTACAACGGGATGAGATTGTTATTGCCACA
This sequence comes from Candidatus Desantisiibacteriota bacterium, assembly GCA_016208205.1. Next base: position 3,407 of record JACQYP010000127.1, read on the forward strand.
GTAGAAAGTGTGGCAGAAAGCACTAATGATGGGGTTATTGCCCCTTTGTTTTATTTAATTCTGGGTGGTCCTGTATTGGCTATTGCCTATCGGGCAATAAATACCCTTGACTCCATGGTTGGCTACAAGAATGAAAAATACATGGACTTTGGATGGTTTTCCGCACGGTTAGATGACATGGCAAATTTTATTCCAGCCCGAATTTGCGGACTTTTGATCCCGGTATCATCCTTTCTTCTTGGCAGGGGTTTTTCCTCCTCTTTCAGGATCATGTTTCGTGACCATAAAAACCATGCCTCACCCAATAGCGGTATTCCAGAGGCAGCCATGGCTGGTGCCTTAGGGATAAGATTGGGTGGGGATGCCTGGTATGGAGGAATTTTACACAAAAGACCATTTATGGGTGAAGCCAAGAGGGAAATTGCAGCAGGCATGATTAATTCAGCATTGGTTATTTGCATTATCAGTTCTTTCTTGTTGATGGCTATAGGGA
>JACQYP010000135.1 GCA_016208205.1 Candidatus Desantisiibacteriota bacterium
ATGATAAGCTTAAAAAAGGGGGTTAGGGGGTTGTCTCTCCACTTCTCCTTGCTTACACATTTTCATAATGAGAATTGCTGGATTTCAAACTTTCTGATTGACTTATCGTTAATTATATGGTATTCTATACAAAATAAATAAATTGAGTCAACAGATTCAGGGGTTAAATATGTATGCTATTATTGTTGGATGTGGACGGGTTGGGGCACAAATAGCCAACCTTTTAAGTATAGAGGGGCATAATGTTGTCGTTATTGACCGCAATAGTCATTCCTTTAACAGGCTTGGAGCAAACTTTAATGGTATCACCATAGTAGGTTCGGGCTATGATCTGGAGGTATTAGAGGATGCCGGCATTAAAAAAGCTGATGCACTGGCAGCAGTAACTAATGAAGATAATGTAAATATCATTGCAGCTCAGGTAGCAAAAACTATATTTAAGGTGCCAAGGGTAATCACCCGTATCTATGACCCAAAGCGGGAAGAGTTGTATGAAGAGTTTGGATTGGATGTTATTGGCGGCACAACCCTGCTTGCCAGACTTATAAGGGATAAACTTATAGAAAAATCTATTACCCATTCCCTTTCAGAGGATTATGGAATGGATATAATTGAATTAAAGGTAAATGATGATCTGTCTGATTTGACCATGGAAAAGATAGAAGACAGGGAAAGGGTGAAGATATTTGCTATAATCAGACCTGGCGAAGCTATTTATCCTCAGAAGGATATGCATGCACAGACAGTGGATATTTTGATTGCCGTAGGAGAGACAAAGAGATAAAATGAACATTGTTATTGTTGGTGGTGGAAAAGTAGGCTTTCGTCTGGCAAGTTTGTTGGTAAAAGACAAGCATGAGATAGCAATTGTTGAAAAAAGCAGGATTGTCTGTGAGGATATTGCTTCAGACTTAAATATTCTGGTTATTCATGGAGATGGCTGCGAATCACGCTATCTGGAGGATGCCGGTATCAGAAAGGCAGATGTTCTGGCTACGGTTACTGGAAACGATGAGGATAATATCGTTATCTGCCAATTGGCAAAGAAAAAGTTCGATATTCCAAGAACCGTTGCCAGGGTAAATGATCCCAAAAATGAACGGATCTTCCACGCCTTAGGGGTAGATGTGCCGGTAAACAGTACTTCTATTATCGCTCACATTATTGAAGAAGAGGCTTCCATGGATGACTTTGTGAGCCTGATGACCTTTAAGCATGGCAAGTTAGCCTTGGTCAGGGTAGATATTCAGGAAGAATCTACGGCTATAGATTGTGCGATAAAAAACATTCACCTGCCACCCCAATCGGTTATTGTCTCTATTGTCAGGGGTGAGGATGTTTTGGTCCCAGGGGGAGATACCATTCTCCGAAAGGGTGATGACCTTATTGCTATTACGACTATTGAACATGAAAAGGAACTCCTCGAAAGCCTTATGGGAGAGGTCAAAATATAATGAATAGGACAACTACAATAAGGGAAAGCATTATTAACTTTACCCTCGGCTTTTTAGTAGAACTTTCGTTAATTGGTATTATCATCATCATTGCCATTTGTATTGCCGGCATGGTCAGGCTTATATGATTCCTAAACCAACTATTATAGATATAAAAAGTATTGGATATTATCTGGGCAAAATAACCATTGGCTATGGGCTATTATTGTTAATTCCCTTTGTTATCTCCCTGCTTTATGGGGAGTATACTGATAGTCTGAATCTGGTTATTGGCTTATTCTGCTGTCTTATTGCCGGGTATGGATTGCTCCTATTCTGTCCGCAAACCTCTACACTTACCTGGATGCAGGGGATGGTTATTGCCTCTTTAGCATGGCTCTTGTTTATGCTCTTTGGGGCAATACCCCTTTTTTTGAGTGGACATTTTAACTCATATCTTGATGCCTGCTTTGATTCCATGAGTGGGCTGGCAACGGTTGGTCTTACCCTGTTTCAAGACCTTGACCATGCGTCACATGGTATCCAGATGTGGCGTTTTCTTCAGGCATTTGTTGGTGGACAGGGGATGATACTTATTGCCATGATTTTCTTGGGCAGGGTGGGTGGTGCCTCCGGACTGTATGCCGGTGAGGGCAGGGAAGACCGGATATTGCCCAATATCACCCATACGGCACGGGAGATATGGAAAATAACCTGTATCTATCTTTGTCTTGGGACAATTGCCCTCTGGCTAACTGGAATAAATGCTGGATTCTCTCCCCAGGAGTCTTTCTGGCATGGGCTGTGGTTATTCATCTCTTCATGGGATACTTGTGGATTTGCACCGCAGGGCATGGGCATGATTTATTATCATAGTCTGGCTATGGAATTAATAACCATGGTCTGTTTTATCCTGGGATCAATGAGTTTTATCCTTCATCATACCCTGTTATCAGGCAATAGAAGGGAGATATATAAGGATATTGAGATAATGGTTTTTGTTATCAGCATCACTGTGCTGTTTAGTAGCCTCTGCGTAAGTCTTCAGCAAAATAATATTTATCCCAATATTGCCTGTCTGGTACAAAAAGGAATTTATATCCTTATGTCAGCACATACAACTACCGGACATCAGACTGTTTATCCCTCTCAGTTCATAAGCGAATGGGGGCAAATAGGCATGTGTGTTTTGACAATGGCCATGGCTATTGGAGCCTGTGCCGGCTCTACAGGCGGCGGGATCAAGATATTGAGTGTTGGAATAATAATCAAGGGAATAATTCAGGATATAGTCCGTCTTGTTTCCCCGGGCTCAGCCATAATCAAGGATAAATTTCATCATATCAAGGACACATTCTTAGATGACAGGATTGTTCGTGCAGCTTTATCCATAACATTTTTCTTTGCTTTAATCTATGGGATTGGTGCCTTAGTTGGAATATGTTACGGTTACCCATGCTTGAATGCTATCTTTGAATCTGTCTCTACAGCAAGTGGAACGGGTTTAAGTTGTGGGATAACCGCCTCCTCAATGCCGGATATTCTCAAGATTGTCTATATTTTTGAGATGTGGGCTGGACGGTTGGAGTTCATGTCTGTGCTGGCGTTGGTAGGGTTTGGTATGGCGTTGATGAAAAGGTAAAAG
>JACQYP010000136.1 GCA_016208205.1 Candidatus Desantisiibacteriota bacterium
GCAATCCTTGAGATAACCGGTGCCTACATAATCCTTGTCAAGCCAACCTTTGGTTCTGTCAGCACCCGAATTACCTTAGAAGGCATAGGCTTTGATGGCAGTACAACCGTTACCATAGACTTTGGTACCTCTTTATCCATAACCACCGTAAAATCAACCCCATCAGGAACATTCAGTATATCTTTCCGTGTTGACACTCAATGTTGGGGAACAAAGGGTATTACAGCCTCAACCAGTCTAAGGGAGATAAATAGAACAGTAAATATAGACAACATTCTAACTACCTTTATCATCACCGATGCCTATATCATTCAAGTTAAACCAACAGAAGGCACAGTCGGAACCATAGTTACTGTTCAGGGTGTAGGCTTTAATGGCACAGGTTCTATTGTTACCATAGACTTTGGGACTCATTACACCATCACTACTACCATAGCATCTGAATCAGGCACATTCTCTGTAACCTTCCTTGTCTCCACGATAAGTTATGGAACCCAAAGGATAACTGCCTCTACAGACAATCAACTCAACATAAACATAGACTATAATAGAACAAACACTACCTTCAAGATTCTCTCAGACATCATCACCTATACACCTCAAGAAGGCTCTGTAACTACCATAGTAACCTTGATGGGTAGAGGCTATAATGGCTCAGAGACAGTCCGCATAGACTTTGGCACACATCAAACAATAACCACAACCACATCAACAGAGAATGGAACATTCAGTCTAACCTTTACAGTCGACACCCAGTGTTGGGGAACAAAGACCATCACTATTAGCACTCTTTATGGTGCTTGGAATACTCTTAACTTTACCATCACCTCTGCCTATCTCATCCTTGTTTACCCAACAGAAGGAACTGTAGGAACGCTTGTCACCCTCTCTGGTGTAGGATTTAACGGCAGTGCTACAGTCCGCATAGACTTTGGCACAAAACAAACAATAACCAGTACCCTATCGTCTCCATCAGGAACATTCTCTGTAACCTTCCTTGTCAACACCCAAAGGTACGGAACCCATAGAATTACTGCTACTACAACCAATCAACCTGATATAAATGTAAACTATGAAGGGACAAACACCACCTTCAAGATTCTCTCACAACTTCCACTTCAAACGGAACATTCAGCCTTACCTTCCGTGTTGACACTCAATATTGTGGAACAAAGGTGATTACTGTTTCCACAGATAATACAAACAACACAAGCCTCTTCTTCATCATCGGTGCCTACTTCACCCTTGTCACCCCAACTACAGGTCCAGTTGGCACAGTAGTTACTGTAGAGGGTGTAGGTTTTGATGGTACACAGACCATCACTATTCACTTTGGCACTAACCTATCTATTACCACAACTACTCCAAGTTCAAACGGAACCTTCAGCACCACCTTCACTGTCAGCTCTCAGGCAAGTGGTACCAGATACATCACCGCTTATTTTGATAAGGAAGGCTCAATTATTTTATATGCTCCTCAAGGAAAGGCTCAGTTCAAGATAGGAGGTGCCTACATCACCCTTATCTCACCTCCAGCAGGTAAGGTTGGCGACCTCATCACTGTTTAGGGTGTTGGCTTTGATGGTAGTGCAACTGTAACCATAGACTTTGGCACACACAAGACTATAACCACCATTCTATCTGATCTATCCGGAACATTCAGTGTCTCTTTCCGTATCTCTACCCAATCCTCTGGAACAAAGATAA
>JACQYP010000128.1 GCA_016208205.1 Candidatus Desantisiibacteriota bacterium
GATTGATAAGTTGGCTATAATTCGATAAAATGTAACTACTCAGTAAAGGGAATTTACCGCAGAGACGCAGAGAAACAGAGGGATTAACAGTAAACAGAATAAGCAGAATTTAGAACACAAAATCTGTAGTATGTTTCTGTACTCTGTAATCTGATTATTCTCTGCGTCTCTGCGGTGAGTAGTTACGATAAAATTAAAGTAAGCTGTGCTGCTTAGCTGAACGCTTCCAAAAATAAAAGGGGGTATAGCAGGGCAAACGCATCTAAATTTTTGTGACCTGTGCAATCGGAATTCACCATGAACAGATAATTACCAAAATATCAAAAATTTTACTTGCATTTTTCCATATTTTGTGGTATAGTTAAAAATATAGTAACTACTCAGGTATTCAGAATTCAGAATAAATATGGAGTAATCAGCTCCCTGTATTCGCAGGGACAAGCCTTAAGGTATAAGAGACAGCTCCACGGTTTGATACTTGAACATCAGACTTACCATGATTTTTCAGTCTGACTCCTGACTCCTGAATTCTGTATTCTGTATTCTGTATTCTGACTACCTCTGAGTAGTTACAAGATATATTCGATATGTCCCCATTGACTAGGGGTTAGGTCACCACCCTTTCAAGGTGGCGGCGGGGGTTCAAATCCCCCTGGGGACGCCAAAATTTATATTGTGTGGACAATTTGGTAAGTTTGGGGTATCAAGGGATATGGTGCTATAGTCTGAGAGGAAAGAGCTGTATGGCTGAACATTTATGTAAATTAATAACTGAAAATGTGATACCAGAAGACTTACTTATAATTATAGTAACTGCTTAATATCTTGTGGCTTGAAATTGGAAACTGGAAACTGGAAGGAAAAAGAAAGGAGAAATAAGAAGAATACAGATTTATTCCTTCTATTTTATAGCTTCTCTTCTCTCCAATTTCCAGTTACAGCCAAGATAGAATCTTGGGCTACTCGTTTTTTGCGAGATTTCCACACTTTATTGAGCAATTCCAATTCTATTTAAGGAGGCGAGAGCAATGGTAAAAAAGGTGTTAAGTGGTTTGATCTGTGCGAGTGTGATTGTTGTCGGAAGCATCTATTGCGATGCAGGTGGAAAGGGTACATCTGCGGAGAACTTTTTGAAGCTCGGGGTAGGAGCCAGGGCAATCGGTATGGGTGAGGCATTTACAGCCGTAGCAGCAGATGCCAATGCTATTTACTGGAATCCAGCGGGACTTTCTAATCTTGACCGTCGGCAAATAAATGTAATGCACAATACATGGCTTGTTGAAACCTATTATGACCATATCAGCTTTGCAGCTCCATTTAAGAAAGGGGGAATGTGTGCTGGAATTACTTACCTGGGAACAGGGGATATTCCAGGATTTACGGATGCAGGAGCATCTACAACCAATTTCACTGCCTATGACATGGCTGTTATCGGCGGTTATGGCTGGAAGCCAACAGATGAGCTTTCAGTTGGCGTAAGCGGCAAGTTGTTGCAAAGCAAGATTGAGAGCCATGATGCCAATGGCGTAGCCATTGATATTGGTGTTTTAAGCAAGGCACCGGTTGAGAATTTGACTGTTGGCGGAACAATCCAGAATATAGGCAGTACGATAAAGTTTAACAAAGATGGTGACCCATTACCATTAATGGTCAAGGTCGGAGCAGCATACACCATGTTGGATAATAACCTGATCACTGCCCTGGATATCACCAAGGCAAGGGATAATGATGCTAAATTCAACCTTGGATGCGAGTACCTGATAGGCAAATCCTTTGCTGTCAGGGGCGGATATAATTCCAAGATTGACGAAGGTGATGGAATTACAATCGGGATTGGTTATAAACACCCTGTTGTCACGGTTGATTATGCCTATGTCCCATGGGGCGATTTAGCAGAAAATGATACCCATCGGGTTTCCTTGTTGTTTAATTTATGGTAAGTACTCAGGTTTATGGTTCAGAGGTTCATGGTTCATCAAGGTTGGAGAGCGATGAAATAAGTAGTTACGAATTTTTATTGCAAAGAGGGAACGGTTGTGATAACCGTTCCCTTTTTTATGTAGGGACAGTGCTTGTCCCTGTCCATTATAGTTGTAAGGACAGGGGGTAGCACCTCTGGCAGGTGCCAAGGGTGCTACTCCCTTGTCCCTGTCCGAAAAAGGCAACGAATAATAGCAAGAGCTGCAAGATAATCACAAAGCCAAACTAAACGGACACCCACAAAGGGATGTCCCTACCTTATATGTCAAATTGTAACTACTCAGGTTGTCAGGTTTACAGTTCAAGGTTAAGAGGTTAAGAGGTTAAGAGAGCAAACCCTCAACCGTGAACCTCCTACTAATCTGTGCGGTGTAATTTGTAGCTAAAAATCTACCTCCACAATGGGCTATACTTTGAAGCCCTGTTGCTTAATTGCCCAATATTCTTATATCGATTTATCCATGGTGACAATAGTTCCATTCTAAACCCATAATATCCATCTTCTACCTTAATCATTTCCTTTTTCAAAAGTTCATTGATGATCGTCTTTATATCCAGATTCAGATTATATCTCACCATAAAACCCTCAATTCCTTTTATGCTCGAATCCTCGTTAGAATTAAGGATAGTATCCATCATTGAAAGAAATATCTGATTATCTAAAGACAGCTCTTTCCAGATAAAGTCCATATGTAATACATTGTCATCTATCATGGCATTAATCACACAATTAATATCATTACCGGTAATATAGTTCTTTTCTTTCTTATTCCTGTAATTGACAACCTCATGACACAAAAGCTGGACAAAATACGGATGTCCGAATGTAGCCTTAAATATCTTTTCTATGGCTAACGGGTCATATTGGAAATGATTTACGACCGGTTGAGTGATTAATTTTAATACATCTTCCCTGTCAAGCAGTCCAACCTGATAGGAAGAGGCTCCATCAAACAGGGGTAACCAGTGGTTAAGGTTCATTTCCTCATGTTTATTAATGCCGGAAAAAAGAATGGTTAATCTCTTATTATGCTGAAGGAGGCTTCGCAAATATTCCGGGATATTTACATTTAATCTGCCCTCCTTGATCTTTTGTTCAATTGTTTCTACTCCATCAAACATCAAGATTAATGAAAGATACTGGGTGGCTTTTTCTGCCATATCCATAAATTCATTCCTGAACCTGCTTGCTCCATGTGTCTCAAAATCCTTTTGCATTGGTTCTTTTAATAAGATATTCTCATCCTTCAACGCATGGAATATATCCCTTGATATATTGTAGAAAAACATATTGGTATCATAATCCAGCATCTCATGTGTATCGATTAAAACAGGGATGCCCTTGCCCTTCATCAAGTTATGGATATGATGCAGCACAGAGGTTTTTCCTGCTTTTCGCTGTCCATAAAGGGTGATGATGCCTGCATTAGATTCCGGATCCAAGCCGGATTGAATCTTCCTGCAAAGTTTATCTCGACCAACAAATATATCCTCTTCATCTGATTGTAAGGCTCGTCCAATAATATAAGGGTTAGTCTCTAATTTCTTAAATATATCCCCATGGATTAGCTGTGAAACAGTAAAGATATTCAGCCTTTCAGAGATTCGTATCTGTTTGCCGCTCTTTTCAATATCATCAAACTGAAGTAAAATCTCGGCAATAACATTATGATTTGAGATAGCACCTCCGGTACCGGCGAAGGGTTGAATTCTCAACTCAACCTCTACGGTTCGTTGAGGAAGCAAGAGATTAATCTCTTTTTTGCTTTCTGGAATAGTTAAATACTCATCACCTGCAAGAAGCTCACAGGTTATATTTCTGGCCGGACCACCGCCGGTATTAGTTAACTCAAAGATTAAAATACTATTCTGTGAGCAGAATAGATTCTTATTCTTTAATTGATACTCTATCTGTGCCCGACTATTACTTATCTGAATATAATCCTTTACCTTTAATGCCCAATTATTAAGTATTCTTTGAAGGAATACCATCTCCGGGTTTCGATTTCCGACCTCTAACTCCTGTCGTCTGTCATCTGTATTCTGACTTCTGTATTCTGTATTCTGTATCCTGCCCAGTTCATCCAGAACATCTATCGTCCCTTGCAAGTATTCCATCCTTTTTTTAGGAATTCTTGCCCTTTGATACCGTCTGATACCACCAAAAAATTCATCTTCAAGCCTGAAAATTATAACAGATACCTCTGGGATGATAAATCCGTTTTCCTTAAGCAGAATAGATGTTTGCTTGAGTGTTTCCTCTATCTCAAGGATTTGAGAAAAGTTTTCCACCTCCCATGCCTTAGCCAGAAAATGATACACAGAATATATCTGCTTCCCCCACTTAAAATGGGTAGTGTGTTCTAATGCCTCTGCGGTTCTTGATAAAAACCCCTGATTCAAAACCTCTGTAACCTTTTCTTCGTTAATTTCCTGCTGAAGATGATAGTATGCCTTGCAGAGCAGCGAAGCAAAGAGATACCATTTCTGATGTTGATGCTTAACCTTGAGCATAGCAGAAAGGTGGTTTAATGTTACAAGTGGATATTTATCTCCGGGTAGTATCTCATAAATAACAGCAAAGAATGTATCATGGTTATCTAATATTTTTTTGAGAAGGTTTCTATCCTTATCCAGGGTAAGGTTAGAATAAAGAGGCAGGATTTCTTTCTTATATATTAAAAGGATAGAGGCAAGAAATAATAAAACCAGGGCAGGAATGCCCCACGAAGCAGCATATCCGGCAAAGGGCTGGCTTTGCCTGACATTCAGATTCAATGGATTAATCAAGCTTTGTGTCCATGGCTGCCATATCTCTTTATTGTAGCGGCTGATACCACAACCCTTATTCAGGATACCTGTGCCTACTGCCCATATCCTGCCTGTTTTATCTACACTTAAGGATAAAACAGCGTAGCTTGCCAACGCATCATCAATGCCATATGATTTCCAATTATACCCATTAAACTTGACAACCTTTTCACCTGCAGCAAACCAGAGATTGCCGCGAGTATCCTCTAGTATAGAACGGACAGGGGTATGAGAAATCTCAGAATTAGCATAAACAAACCATTCCTTACCATTATAGATGCTTATCCCGCCATAATTGCTTCCAAACCAGAGCCTTCCTGTCTTATCCTTATAGATAGACAGGATAGCATTGCTTGCCAATCCGGCATCCTTGGAATATATTGTCCATTCTCCTCCATCGTATCTGCTTATCCCATCTGATGTAGCAAACCATATATTCCCATTATTATCCTTTTCCATATCCTTTACTGCATATCCGACCATGCCTTCAGCCTCTGCATATGACATCCATTTTTTCCCATCATATCTGCTTGCCCCTTCTGATGTTCCAAACCAGAAAGACTTGTGATTATCCTGCATAATAGAAAGTATATTATCGCTCAACAGTCCATCAGCTCTGGTATATGTCTTCCATTCCTTGCCTGCATAACAGCTCAAACCCTCTCGTGTTCCAAACCAGAGATAGCCTCGACTGTCCTGGATAATCGTCTGGACATAGTTATTAATCAATCCATCCTTAACCGTATAGACCTTAACCTGATTGGTATCAATATTGATTCTTTTTACTCCACCAGGGGTACCTATCCAGAGATTATTCTGGTCATCTATAAATGAGGTCATGCAATTATTGGTGCTTATTTTGAGATACGGAATATTAAGGGTAGGCAAGCGACTTTTCTCTTCTATTCCATTCTTATTTACTGCAGATACAGAAAATTGTCCACTTATCTTTGACTGAGATTGCCACCATTGCTTATAAGCAGGGACAGTAGCTATAAGTTTCCACACATCTTCAGCTGCACTTTGCATATAGATACGATACTGGGCAATATCGACAGAATCAGACAAATCCCACCATAATTTTATCCGTCCATTTTCTAACTCTACTGCCCTTACATGGCTTGGTTGGGCTATGTTTGAGGCAGAAAGGTACGAAGGCAGAAAAGTACAGAGGCACAGAGATAGAGAGACATAAAGCAATGGTTTGTAATTCACAAATATACCTTTGTGCCTTTTCTCTTTCTCTGTGCCTCTGTGCCTTTCCATTATCATCTCATCCCTCTTCCTCTTCCTCTTTGTACTGTTGTGCCGGTTTGGTGGGACAGTCCGGGTTTGGAACCCGCCCCTACATACCTTTGTGCCTTTGTATCTCTCCTGCCAACAGCTTATCCATATTTACAAGAAATATGATCCTATCATTTAACTTACATATACCATCCAGATAATTGGTATCAACAAAGGTAAGCATGGGTGATGGTGCCTCGATTGAGGCACAGGGAAGTTCAAGTATCTCCTTTACTGAATCAATCAGCAATCCGACCCTTTCCCCCTGCCATTCAACTATCAATACAGCATTTTTTTCATCATTTCTCAAGTTCATGCAGAGCTTTTTATTTATAGCTACAATTGGGACAATGTATTCCCTCAATGGTATAATACCGCTAATAATTGATGGGGTAGTAGGAACAGGGGTTATCTTTTCACAAGAGATAACCTCGCGTGCCATTTCCGCCTTAAGCCCAAATTCCTTGTCTTCTATTTCAAATAATATCAACTGAACATCCTGCTTCATGATCGCTCCTTTTTCTTAATTAGTAACGGGTTACGGTTAGACGCTTTTGTCCGTTTGGGAAACGAACACTACAGAGTTGACACGACAGTAGGGTGCGGGGCACACGCACCGTATTCATATTTGGTGCATAAAATGCACCCTACTATTCAGATTGTTTAGGCTTAGGCTATTAGACTGTTAGGAAAAACAAAGGCAACACCCTCAAACCTTCTTCCTGACAGCCCACAGCCTTCTCTCCTTACAGTCTAACAGCCTACAGCCTATCCCTGTATTCACAGGGACAAGCCTACCTGAGTAGTTATCCTCAACCTCTTTATCTCCCGTTTCAATATCTTACCGGTTGCGTTTTTTGGAAGAGATTCCCAGAATTCAATGATTCGAGGCAATTTATATGCTGCTAATCTCTTTTGACAAAAATCCCGTATCTCTTCTATGGTTGCTTTTTCTCCCTCTTTTAAGACAATTGTGGCAACAACTATTTCCTCCCTATTTTTTTCTTCCTGTCCAACAACCGCTGCCTCAGCAACCTTTTCATGGGTATAAAGAACCTCTTCTATCTCCCTGGGATAAACATTCAAGCCATGGATAATAATCATATCTTTTTTGCGATCAACAATATAAATATATCCCTTATCATCTATTCTGGCCATATCACCGGTAAATAGCCAACCATCCTTGATTGTCTCCATGGTTGCCTCTATTTGATGATAATATCCTTTCATGACATTTTGCCCGCAGACAATCAACTCTCCTACCTCACCCTGCGGCACATCTTGTCCCATCTCATCCACCACCCTGACCTCAACACCAGGAACAGGAATACCAACGGATGCAGGCTTTCGAAGGCTCAGAGGATTAAGGGAAACAACCGGTGATGCCTCGGTCAATCCATAGCCCTCTAATAACGGCAGATTAAAGGTATCCTCAAACCTTTTCAGTACCTCTGTAGATAGAGGTGCTGCCCCGGAGAGGCATAACCTTATAGGATTGATGAAATGAAATCCCCATGGCAGCTTAAGCTTAGAGAGGATATTATAAACAGACGGTATGGCAACAAATATGCTTATTCTTTGAAACATAATGGCTTTTATCACCTTACTGAATGGTTTGGGTGATTTTAAGACAATTACCCTGCTGCCGGCATAAAGCGGGGCAAGCAAGCAAACCGTAGCTGCAAACGAATGGAACATGGGTAAAAAGAGAAGAATTCGATCCTTTTCTGTGAGTTTAGCTGCTTTGAGTGAGGACACTATGTTTGATAAAAGGTTTTTATGGGTAAGCATTACCCCCTTAGGATTTCCGGTGGTTCCTGATGTATAGATAATAACCGCCACATCCTCATCTTGTGCTGCTGAAGGATGCTCCTTTGCATTGTCCTTTTTAAGGATTTGTTCCCACAGAAGATAACCTTTGTTCACTATAGAGAGATCATCTTTGACATCTGTAAGCACAGTCTGAGCTGGAGCAATGTTAATCTCCGGAAGCTTGTCCTTAAAGTCAGATGAGGTGAACAGCAATGCAGGCGAGCAGTCTTGCAAGATAAAATTAATCTCTTTTGAAGAAAGCATGGTATTAATCGGTACAGCAATCACGCCCAGCCGTAGTGCAGCAAAGTATGAAATCACAAACTCATAGGAATTATGAAGAAGGATGGCTATCCTATCATTCTTTTTAACCCCGAGCCTCAGTAATGCTCCGGTAAATTGGTTGACCAGAGCGTTTAATTGTCCATACTTAACCCTTTGATGTTCAAATACCAATGCCCATCTATCAGGAAATTTTTTCTTTCCATCTATTAATATATTGTCTAAGGTCATAAACACCTCTCATAACCGCTTGCGGTTGTCGGTTCACGGTTCACAGTTAGACGCCTTGCGTTCTTCACATTTCATCACTCTCCAACCTTGAACCCTTCTTACCTCTTGTAGGATGGGTTAAGCGGAGCGAAACCCATCATGCGGAACTAACCGTAAACCGGACACCGGAGTAATTATGTTAAGTTTAGCAAAAAATTATCATGATGTCAATAAAAAAAACATCGAGCCGGCAAATAAGGAGAAGGCACAGAAGCAGAAAGGCAGAAAGACACAAGGCTATGCAATCGCAAAAGCACATTTGTAGATTGCAAACCATTCCTTCGTGATTTCCATCTCTACCATTAATTTTATTTACTGCTTGAAAAAATTAATAATAGCTATTAATTTTATTTATCAACAAAATAAGTATATATTGAAAAATTTAATTTGACATATTAAAAACTCCATGTTAGACTATATATATTAGTTTTTCACTTCGCAGATTAAAATAAGGAGGCTGGTTGTATGAATTTTGAGTTTAATGGAAAGTCTTATGAGACTGATGAGGATGGGTATCTGATAAATCTTGAGGATTGGTCTGAGGATGTAGCTAATTATCTTGCCTCAACAGAAGAGGTTGAGATGACACCTGCTCATTGGGAGATAGTGAACTTTTTAAGATCATATTATGAGGAATATCAAATTGCTCCTATGATTAAGATATTGATTAAAGCGATGAAAGAAAAGTTCGGTCCGGAAAAGGGGAATAATGCTTATCTTTATGAGCTTTATCCAGCTGGTCCAGCCAAACAGGCATGTAAGATTGCCGGGCTGCCAAAGCCAACCGGATGTGTGTAGATAGTTAGGCTGAAGGCTGTTAGGAAAATAAAGGCAAGAGAGGTTTGGTTCTTCAAACCTACAGCCTACAGCCTAACAGCCTTCAGTCTAATAGTCTAAGAAAAGGGGAATAAACAATGCTATTATCATGTTATACCTTTTTTGCTTATTTTGCTATAGTGATTTTTACTTTTGGAATCTTGTGTAAGGTCTGGAAGTATGCCATTATTCCAAACCCGCTCAAGATTCCGCTTACACCTGCCCCAACAAATGCTGCCTGTGTTATCTTCCGTATGTTTCTTGACATAGCATTTTTTAAGAGTCTCTTCCACAGTAACAAGTTTACATGGCTTGGCGGATGTGCCTTGCATCTTGCTCTTTTAGTTGTTCTTGCCAGCCATATCAGATTTTTTGTCTCACCGGTACCGGAGCTAATTATGCTTCTTCAGACCTTTTTGCAGAGTATTAGTATGTTCATTGGATTGCTTTTTATTGCACCAATCGGCTATCTGTTTATCCGCAGGGTTTGGGTTGATAGAACCCGTTTTATTTCCATATTTGCCGACTATTTTGTTCTTATTCTGCTCTTTTTCATAGGGTTATCCGGTATAACCATGAAATATTTTATCAGACCTGATCTGGTAGCAGTTAAATCATTCATCATTGGGCTAATCTCATTTGCTCCGGAACCAATGCCGACAAATCCTATATTTATCACCCATTTTACATTAATATTGATACTCCTGGTATATTTTCCATTCAGTAAATTAATGCATGGATTCGGGATATTCTTTAGTCCAACAAGAAATCAGATTGATAATCCGAGGGAAA
>JACQYP010000129.1 GCA_016208205.1 Candidatus Desantisiibacteriota bacterium
TCATCATCTCCACATTCCGCATTCTGCATCCCTCATATTCCTTGCTGCCACAGCCATCATTACCTCCCTCAATCCCCTCTGGGGTGAGTTTGTTTATGATGATACCATGACCATTCTTGAGGATAAGAGGATCCAGGATTGGCACCAGATATTTTACTGGACACCAAGGCATATCAGAACCATTACCTACATTATTGATTACCATTTCTGGGGATTAAATCCCTTTGGATTTCATTTAACCAACCTTATCCTGCATATAGGCTGCTGTCTTTTGCTTTTCGTACTTATCAATATCATCGCAAAGAAGCCGCAGATTGCCTTGTTCGCCAGCCTGTTATTTGTCACACACCCTGTTCATAGCGAGGTTGTCTCTGTCATATCCCATCGCAAGGATCTATTAGCAATGATGTTTTGCTGCCTTAGCTTCATCCTGTATCTGCGAGGCATTAGCAGCATCCATGCTAAAAAGTACATAGCCCTTGCCTTATCAGCCATCTCCTATTTTCTGGCCATGTTCTCCAAAGAGGTGGCTGCGGTCAGCCTACCCATCATGATCTGTCTCTACCATTTCCTGTTTGAACCATCGAAGGTAACAAATATCCTCAAGAAATACCGGCTATACTGGATGGCAGGATTTATTCTTATCATTGCTTTCTTCATCAAACTCAATGTGCTGAGCAGGGCATTTAATCCCAAGAACATCCTTATGGTTACCAATAATGCCACTACTGAATATTTGCCTGTTTTCTACACCATGCTCAAATCATTCCTTATCTATCTCAGGCTATTGCTCTTCCCCTGCAATCTCTCCATGAACTATGAGGTGCCAATATCCACCAGCCTGCTTGAGCCGGGGGTTCTGATCGGGGCATTAGCCTTAATAGCCATCATCACCTTCTGGATAACCACATACCGCAAACTGCCCGGTGTATGCTTTGCCATTGCCTGGTTTCTAATAGGCTGGCTGCCAACTTCCAACATCCTTCCGCTGGTACAATTCTTTGTAGCTGAACGATTCATGTATATCCCATCCGTTGGATTCTGTCTGCTTTTAGCCATTGGGATTAATCAACTATTCAAACAAAAAAAGAAAACCGCTATAGCCTTGCTTTTCATTATTATTGCCATTTACGCCCCACTCAGTATCAAACGCAATGCTGATTGGAATAATATTTATTCCCTTCGCCTTGACTGGTGTCAAAAGGTATTGGCAAAGAATCCAAACTCTGTTGATGCCCATTTCAGGCTTGGGCTTATCTATTCTGCCAAGAAGCAACACCAGGAAGCTATCGTTGAATTCAAAAGGGTAATTTCTATTGAACCAAACCATGTAGAGGCATCCAATTGTCTGGCAATTGAATACCAGGATACTACTCAATACGGGCTTGCCCTGGATACATACAAGAAACTCTTAGATATCGTGCCCTATCCTGCCAAGATTCACAGTAATATGGGCATACTCTATGAAAAGCAAGGGCTTTATGATCAGGCTATGGCTGAATACAATCTGGCTATTGGCATTGATTCAAGCCTGCCTACCCCATATAACAACATGGGGCTTATCCATGAAAAGCAAAAACAATATGATCTATCCATTGCCAGCTATCAAAAAGCAATAGCAATAGATAAATCTTACAGCAAGGGATACGAAAACCTTGCCCGGATATATGCCAACCTCGGGAAGATAAACGATGCTCTCCTCTATGCCAAAAAAGCAGTACGAATTAGTCCCTCAGCATTTAATCATGCCAACTTAGCCTGCCTCTATTATAAAAATGGGCAGATAACCGAGGCAACAGGAGAGATAAAAACAGCTATTGGTCTTGAGCCCTCAAACAAGACCTATCCATTTATTTTGAAAAAGATACAAAATAAGTGAAAAGTTAAGGTAAAATGATAACTAAGTGTTCAGCTATCAGATAGAGCTTATAAGTCCTATGAACGGTTACAAAAAATAGGCACAAATATCCTTAAGTTTATAACAAGCAATTTCTATGCCAATAATTTATGTGCAAAACTGCCATAAATTATTGCAATTAGTATGTATAACACCTGCGAGTGTCTAATTTTTGCACGCGTATTTACCTTTGTGTCCAATAATTGGACACGGTTGACGAATAAGGGGAAGCATTTTTGAGTAATCGGTAACCAGTTATCGGTGATCTGGAATGCGAAAGCTTACTTGCTTTCGCTTTTCTCTTGTGCCTTAGTTAAAAGCGGCAGCAAGTAAGCTGCCACACTCCAAAAACACCAGGCAGTAGGGTGCATTTCATGCACCATGCGGTAATGTTAAAAAACTTGAACGACGAGTTATACTTCATTTGTCCAATAATTGGACACACCCATCTCAACGGTAATGGATCAGTAACTGTATGGGAATCTGTTCTTTGCAATTGGTAATCGGTATAATAGGTAAACAGCAATCAGATTAAATATGTTACCGATATACATTGGCATAAAACTTGCTACTGATAATAAGACAGGGGGGCGGAGCCTTGCAATTACAAACTCGGAGGATAATTCCATTGAAGGCTGTCTTGATGATTGATAGTAATACATGGTTGCAGCAGACGGTTATAAGAGAACTTCAGGATGTCTGTGAGATAGAGGTGACAGATATTTCCATTCCCTTAATCATTGCTAAGGGTGATAGCCCATATATAGAGGCTGATGTGCTTATTTGCTGGAGGGCATCAAAAGGGTTGATTAAAAATATTAAGGGGTTGAAACTAATCCAGGTCTGGGGGGCAGGCATTGACCAGATAGATGTAGCAGCAGCGAAAAAAAGAAATATTATTGTCTGCAACACTAAAGGGGCAATGGCTAATGCTGTTGCTGAATATGTTCTTATGCAGATTCTGGTCTGGGAAAGGGATCTCCTTTATTGGAACAAGATTGCCCATCTGGGACAATGGGATTGGGAGAGACGGAATTCCAATCCATTTATTGAACTAAGCGATCGCTGCATAGGTATAATCGGGATGGGGATGATTGGCACAGAGGTGGCTAAAAAGGCAGCCGGTTTGGGCTTGAAGGTTTGGGTTATTACCAAAAATCCCTCGAAGGTAGAAGAGGAACTGAAAGAGCAGATCTGCTTTCTTGGCGGATTAGAGAAAATGGAAGAGGTAGTGGCAAATGTGGATTACCTATCCCTGCACCTTCCATTAACAGAGGGAACGCATCACCTTGTTGATAACAAATGGTTGCAGCAGATGAAGCCAAACTCAGTGCTGATAAACACATCCAGGGGGGCTATCATTGATGAGCAGGCATTGGCAAGTGTACTAAAAGACAGACAGATTCGAGGGGCATCACTTGATGTCCTGACCAATGAACCGGGGAAGATGAAAACAACACCTGTTTCCTCTCCTTTTAACGGGCTTGAGAATGTTATCCTTACCTGCCATCACGCAGGGTATACTACCCGGGCAATAAAGAATACTATTGATATGATTAAGGTGAATATTCAAGCGATTATGGGAGGGGATGAAGAGAGGCTGGTTAATAGGATCTAAGTAGAACAGGCATTCTTGCCTGTCGTAAATACAAAAGGAGACAAAAATGACATTAACGAAGCAAAAAATTGTTACAGTTGGCTGGACTTATACCTCAAAATGCAACCTGAATTGTGTTCATTGCTATAATTCCAGTAGCATTAATCACCAGGACGATGAGATGTCTCTGGATGATGCTATGGGTGTATTGCAAAAATTAAAGGCTCATGGTGTAGAGGATATAAACTATGGTGGCGGTGAGAATACCATGCTTCCCCAATTCTGGACAATTGCCAGATATGCTAAGGAGATTGGGCTTCATCAGTCATTAACGACTTTCATCAAGCAATGGATAATGATGGGTTCAGGCTTTCCATGAATGGGGGAACATTTACCAGGGCTGTTCATGCTGCAAAGCTCCTTGTCAGGCGCAAGGTGAATACAGAGATAGTAATGTGTCTTAATCGGCTTAATTGCAAGCCTGAAACCCTGCAGGGCATGATTGAGATGTGTGAGGGGCTGGGTGTCGGCTCTTTGCGGATGAATACCTTTAGACCGGTTGGCAGGGGTGAATTTGATAAACAGTTGACCTTAAGCCCTCAGAATTTAGAAGAAAGTTACAAATTTTTCTTTAATAAGATGTCAAAAAACGGGATAACCATCACCACGCCTGACCCATTATTCTCTTTGCTTGGCGGACAGTATATGACTGATACCGGCTGTCCATGCGGCAAAACATCCATGCGGATTCAAACCAATGGGGATGTTACCCCATGTGTTTTTATGCCGCTTTCTGCCGGGAACATTTTAAGGGATTCTATTGATGATATTTGCACCTCTGAATTGTTTCAGAGGTTTCAAAACCAGGAGCCAATAGGGAAATGTTCCATCTGTCCGAGATGGAACATCTGCCGCGGTGGATGTATTGGACGCAAATGGGCATTAAACGGGTCGTTTGATGGACCAGATCCATTGTGTTGGTGGGAACCGGGCATGGCTATGGGTATTCTCCCTGAACTTGTCAACCCGGGAAGCTATAACATTCATGAACGATACCTCTGCACCTTTTATTTTCCCATAGAATCACAACCGGTAGCATTGGTATAGTAAGCATTCAGTCGTCAGCTATCAGCTCTCAGGTATTCGTAATTGTTTACGGTTTACAGTTGCATAGCTACTTTACTCCAACATAGAATGTTGGGCTACTGAAAAATTGTGAACCGATAACCGTAAACGGTACAGGTATTCTTTATTAGCTGACGGCTGAATGCTGAATGCTGACCGCTAACATTAGAGGCATATAGATGATGAGATATATTCAATCCGGCATGGCTGTATTATTTAAGCCGTTAAGGGTAGGGGCGTTACCTCTACACATTATTGTTGAACCAACTACCTTTTGCCCACTGAAATGCCGAATGTGTAAGAGGGAAAAGTATGTTACTACCCCCAGCCATATGTCATTTGAGGGGTTTAAGCAGATATTTGATCAGATAAAGCCAAAGAGGCTTACCCTGAGTGGTCTGGGTGAATCGCTTGTTAATCCGGCACTTGTGGATATGATCCGCTATGCCGACAAGAATGGTGCACAGGTCAGTACAACCAGCAGCATGGCTATTTCTGATATCCCTATGGAACGGTTGGTTTCAAGTGGTCTGAAAAGGCTGAAAATATCACTCGATGCTGCTGATTCTGAGACCTATCGGCATATTCGAGGGTTGGATTTATTTGACAGGGTTGTTGATAATATCAGAACTATGGCGGTACAGAAAGGCGTACAGAGAGGCACAAAGGCACAAAGGCACAAAGGCACAAAGGGAGAAAGGGAGATGGTAGGGTGCGTTCCCCGAACGCACTCATTACCATATCTTTGCCTTCAGGTTGTTATCCAATCCAAAAATGTTTTTCAATTGAGCCGGATAATTGAGCTTGCACGGGATCTTAGGGTAGATATGGTTTCATTCCAACCGGTTGGGCTTGCCGGGATTGAGGAAAAAAGGGATGAGTTAATAGCTGGATTAACCGTTGATGAGGTTATTTGTCAGATGAAAAAGGCAAGGGATGTTGCCAAACGAATTGACATGAGAACAAACCTGAATGACCTGTTGACTGAGACATTTTATAAATCATGGGATATTTCCTGCAACAAGGGCAATCAAAATATCCAGAATTGCTCATTCCCCTGGTTTTCAATGTATATTACGGTTGATGGTGAGGTAAAACCATGCTGTATGTTTTCTTATCTGGATACTAAATTTGGGAATCTATGGCAGGAAGATACTCATGCTATCTGGAATAATGCAAAATATCAGGAGTTTCGGCAAGTACTTAAAAGTAGGAAATACCCTGATGTCAGATGTCAGGGGTGTGTGCCGGAGAATATGCTTGATCTGGCAGCTGCATTTCGCAGGGTAATAGCGTAGCACAGACATTTCTTAGTGTAGCACAGACATCCTTGTCTGTGATTTTATCTCTCAGCGTAGCACAGACATTCTTGTCTGTGATTCTAATCCCTTGTCCTGATAGCGAAGGATACAAGAAGAAACACGGACAAGAATGTCTGTGCTACATTCCTTGTCCCCAGCTGGTGGGGGTTAGGGGTGGTAAAAAAGGTAATTCCATGCTAATCGAAAAATCACCATTTGTTCATATCTTCAAATCAAACGGGGTGGTCTGTCTGTACCACTCACTTTACATCACTAACATTTACGGCAGTTATTTATTGGCAGAATTATTTGAATCCTTGAGATTTCCGCAGACTATTGAACAGGCAGCTCGTAGGGGCGGGTTCCAAACCCGCCCAGACAGCCGTGCCATCGAATATATTAATCTGTTACTTGAGCATA
>JACQYP010000119.1 GCA_016208205.1 Candidatus Desantisiibacteriota bacterium
CGAGGAAAAGGCAAGCTTTATGTCTCCACCAGAGGTATCTGTCTGAGAGGTTATGGACTGTTGTTCCAGATACTTTTTTTGGTTATTCTCAAGGAATGTATTCAAAGACGGCCATTTATTCAGGGTAAGCCCAAAATCCAGAGAAAGAGACTGGTTATACTGCCTGCTGTTGAGGACAAGGTTTGAGAGATTATCATGAGCATATCGCAGAATAGTTGATAATTCATTTGAACCCTCACCCTGTCCCTCTCCCATGAGGAGAGGGAGAGAAGAGGTTATCTTTATTGCACCAAGGATATTCTCCTCTTCAGATATACGGGTGTCTTTATTAATATCTCTGGTCTGCTTTAACTTATATTCAGGAATCAGTTCCATTCCTGAGACAGGTGCAAGGTTGAATCGTAAATAGGTATGATTGGAAGAGGTGTGCAGGTTGTGAATATTGTCTGTGCTATTAATATTCATCAAGCGGTTAAAAAATCCAAAGCGGGACAGATGCAGGGTGTTTTCTTTGTTAATGTCAAGAATTGCCGTTGTTTTTTTATTGATATTGTTTATCTGCTGCACAGCCTTGCAATCATTTTCATTTTCTTGCTTGTAATCAATGTTGAACTTGAATGCCTCTGAGGGGTTAAATTTTATTCCGGTAGAAAACATGTTTGCCTTAAGTTGTTTCTCAATAGAAGACTTGGACTTGAGTTTATTTTCATATTTCATGAGAAGCGTAGTTTGTTGGACTAAAGGGATTTGAGCCTCAGCCTGATAGTCTCTGGTATCGCTGATAGACTCAAAATCACTCAATCCAATAGGAACAAACCCATAGTCAATGTCCTTGATCCCAGCCTTAAACTTGAACCGCTCGTTTTCTAATTCAGCCTCAACCTTTTTTGCCAGACCATCCCGTGCCAGACCGCCAGCAGCAATCAGGTCATCAAGATACAGAGTCGCTGTCTGAGTTCCATTATTATTCAAGATAATCTGAATACGGTTAATATTCTTCATGTCCGGCTGGCCATAGAGAACTGCATCTGTGGTTAGATTTTTCTTAATATAAAGATATTCCCCATTCTTATCCGGTGTAATACATATAAGAAAATAATGGGTGCTGACAGAATAAAGACAAAGGGTTACGGTAATGCTTGCCGGGGCATGTATCCAGATACCCATGTTTGAATAAAGGGACAGGTCAAGGGGGGTAGTAAATATTTGTTCAATGGTATTTGTCCCCTCTCCGCATGATATTCGCAAAGCCTGATGATTATCCGTGCTTTCAGGGTGAGAAATAAATTCAGGGGTTTTTTCTGCTGCAAGTTTTGCCCCGGAACTCAATGCCTTCCAACGAGTAAGAATATCATCACCTTCCATATCATCTAAATATAACTTGCCCTGATTTCCCGGCTCTTTCCTGCTTGCTGCCATCTCACCTGTAATCTTTAACCCCTCCATAGGATGGATATTGGCATCAAATCCAACAATCTGGTGATTCATCTGAACCATAGCCCCAGTGGTTTTTGCCTTTGGGGCAGCATCAGATTTAGAAAGATAGGTACAACCCATATCTATCCAATTTTTAAGGCTATAACTCCCCCTTAGTCCGCTAAGATTATAACGATTGCCTTCAGCCACTGTTTCATACTCAATCTTTACCTCTGAGTCTGCATATATTTCACTTGCGTGTTGATCAAAAAAACGAATCTCGCCGGTTTCATAATTAACAGTATAATTTATCCCCCGTTGTTTTTGGTTTCCATTGACCATAACCCTTTCACTTCCAGGCAGGACCGGCGGTTCAAGACGATAGGTTTTTACGGCATAATCATACTCAATGTTAAAAATAGTCTTTGTAGCAAAATACACACTGCCGTCAGAATAATTCATCTGATAATCCGTGCCTCTGGTAAGGCTCGCAATAACCTCTTTTCCCTGCACTACATCAGGATAACTCAGCTTGTAATAGCTGCATATCTCCTCATCTGCGGTATCAGGTCCCTTAATTGTCAGTGTGCCACTGTGCTCATAAACCACCTGAATAATGGCATCTGCCTCTGCCGGAGTATTCAACACAAGGACAGGGATTGTTGTAGTCCCAAGGGTTTGCTGCAAAAAGGTGTAGTCTGTAGTCATGGTTAATGTTGTAAATCCATCACCATTCTCCGAAATACCATCATCCATCAAAACGGCATTTACTTGTTCTGGCAGGAGCAGGTAATATTTTCTCGGGACATAGTCACCCTCAGAAAAATACCGTGAATCATGGCCAATATTTCCCTGATATGTAGCGATTTTAGAGATACCTCTGTTTGTCGCTCCAAATATTTGAGTATTAAATTTATCAGTCTTTACCCCTGTCTTTACCCCAAACATCCTGGAATTGTACCCGGAAAACTCTGTCTCATTTAACACAATATCCATGTGGCCAAACGAGGCGGACAATATACCCTTCTGATAATTGATCAACATCTCCAATGGATTTATCTGCCGCGTATCATCATAGTTCATGTAAGCATTCAAGCCATTCTTTGTCTTGCCTTCAAGGAGAAGTCGTGTGGACTGGTTCAGCTTGAATCCTTCGCTTTTAGCTGTAGTACTTCCCTTAATGTCAGCATAGGTAGAGGAAAACATTTTTGTGCCTGAGATATTAAATGGCTTTGAAGTGTTTTCAGCGTAGAGGAATGCAGGGGAAAATAAGATGAGGGAGAGAAGCATTATTTTTCTCATTGTACCTCCATTACGATATAAGGTGGCTGAGTAATTACAGTATAACACTATTGAGTTACTGCTGTCAACTATTATTATTTGGCAAAATAGTCACTCTCTTCAAAAACATTTCAATCTCCTTCACCTTCAATAACTTGCATATTACCAGAAAGGTTATGCTCCCTGCCAGTATCCCCAGTCCGACTCTGGCTGCATAACCATCAAGGCTTATATTTATATACCAGCAAACAAGAGCCATTATTCCAGAGGCAATTAAAACTTGAATATACGAAGATCCCTCTTTTAATGGACACCCATTGATCTTTTTTCTAAGTATAAAGAACAAAGAAGCCATATTTATTCCTGCGGCAATGGATGTAGCCAATGCCAATCCCATGTGTGCCATAAATCTCATCAGGATAAGATTCAGGATAATATTTATCCCCACACAGATAACGCTGACCTTAACCGGTGTTCGGACATCCTTTAGTGAATAAAATACAGGTACCAGAATCTTCAGTGCTGCATAAGGGAAAAGCCCAAAGGCATAGCAGATAAGGGCATTGGCTGTGGCTATGGTATCTGATCTGTAAAATTTTCCATGTTCATAGATTAAACCAATAATGGGTTCACTCAAGACTATCAAGCCAATGGTTGAGGGGATGGTTAAAAGAAAGAGCAG
>JACQYP010000120.1 GCA_016208205.1 Candidatus Desantisiibacteriota bacterium
TTTACTGAATTATTTGTCATATCAAATGTTACATCACTCATGTGCAAAAAGTAATTGGAGAAATATTCTTTTATAGCATATCCTTTGTAGCCCAGACAGATGATAAAATCATTGAACCCATAATGGGAATATATCTTCATAATATGCCACAAAATAGGTTTACCACCTATTTCAATCATTGGTTTTGGTTTCAAAACAGTTTCTTCAGCTAATCTTGTTCCATATCCACCGGCAAGGATAACAACCTTCATTTAATCACCACCTAATTGAATTGTTGCTTCATAGTATACCTATCTACATTCTATTTGTCAAGATAATTTTTTCTTGATTTAAGGTAATTACTCAGGTTGTCTCCCTTCACGGTTCACGGTTAGGAGACTTGCGTTGTCAATTCGTGTGCCGGTTGCCAAGCCTCAATATCTTCCCGTTCAATTCCCTGCATTCGCAGGGACAAGCCCCTGCATTCGCAGGGACAAGCTTTATTGCTCTCCAACCCTCAAGCCGTGAACCTTTGAACCATGAACCTGAGTACTTACGATTTATGAAAAATTGTTATTGCAAATTTAATTATAATAATATATAATACTCGATGTTCAAGTTTTTTGTAAGCGTTCAGGCTATCACAGGGGACAAAGACGAAGAACTGTAAAATGAGAAATGTAAAATGAAAGAACTCCAGAAGAATGCTAGAACTCCAGAAGAATGCTCAAACCATGCAAAATACACTAATTTTCAATTTTTCATTATCCATTTTACAGTTTACAGTTTACAGTTATTCATAATGAAAAACTTGAACATCGAGTTATAGTAACTACTCAGGTTGTTAGGTTTATGGTTCAGAGGTTCACGATTGATGGTTTGCTCTCTTAACCTCTGAACATTGAACCGTGAACGGTTACTTATTTTTTTAACTGGCTTGAATTGTCCAGCAATATTTGTGGATAAGGATAAGGCAGAGTAGGGGAGTTGTCTCTTAAAAGTGGCTTAAGGGGGTTGTTTTATGAAACAGGGAATAATTACAAAGGTTTCTGGTCCACTTGTTGTGGCTCAAGATATGGTTGAGGCACGGATGGCGGATGTGGTCAGGGTTGGTAATACCCAATTGATTGGGGAGATTATTGAGATTCGGGAACAGGATGTCTCTATTCAGGTGTATGAGGAAACAGGTGGTATTGGCCCTGGTGAGCCGGTAACAACAACCGGTGAGCCATTGAGCGTAGAGCTTGGACCAGGGCTGCTTACATCAATCTATGATGGTATTCAGCGGCCTTTGGATGTTATTTGGTCACTTGTTGGTGATTATATTACCAGAGGGATTAAAACCAATGCCTTGAACAGGGAAAAGAAATGGGCATTTGTTCCGATAATAAAAAATGGGACTATGGTTACAGGCGGTGATATTATTGGATTTGTTCAGGAGACAGAGCTTATCAAACATCAAATTATGGTGCCGCCTGGGCTTGAGGGTGAGATTGTTGAGATCTATGCCGGAGAATTTACGGTTACTGAACCTGTTGCCAGAATACAGACCAAGGATGGGGTAGGGGATATAACCATGATGCAGAAGTGGCCTGTCAGGAAGATGCGACCGTATAAAGAAAAATTGGTTCCGAATATGCCCCTGATTACCGGGCAGAGGGTGATTGATACCTTTTTCCCTATAGGTAAGGGTGGAACAGCCTGTGCTCCGGGTCCATTTGGTGCCGGCAAGACCGTTATCCAGCATCAATTAGCTAAATGGGCTGATGCTGAGATAATTATCTTTATCGGCTGCGGGGAACGGGGCAATGAGATGACAGATGTGCTGCTGGAATTCCCGGAGTTGATTGATCCCAAATCCGGCAAACCCTTGATGGATAGAACCA
This sequence comes from Candidatus Desantisiibacteriota bacterium, assembly GCA_016208205.1. The sequence goes on from JACQYP010000120.1 coordinate 1,866, forward strand.
TATTGATAGCCAATACCTCTAATATGCCGGTTACTGCCAGAGAGGCTTCAATCTATACAGGGGTTACCATTGCCGAGTACTTTCGGGATATGGGCTATAGCGTGGCTTTGATGGCTGATTCTACATCCCGGTGGGCAGAGGCATTACGGGAGATGTCCGGACGATTAGAGGAGATGCCTGGTGAAGAGGGGTATCCAGCCTATCTTGCCTCACGAATTGCCGGATTTTATGAACGAGCAGGCCGGGTTGTCTGTTGTGGAAGCAATGGAAGGGAAGGGATGTTGAGTGTTATCGGTGCTGTGTCTCCGCCGGGTGGAGACTTGAATGACCCGGTTGTTCAATCAACCCTTAAGGTGGTGAAGGTCTTTTGGAGTCTTGAAGATTGGCTGGCATATGAGCGGCATTTTCCGGCTATAAATTGGCTGACCAGTTATTCCCTGTACCATGAAAAGATAGAGGAATATATGACGCAAGAGATTACCCCTGATTGGACTGAGCTCAGGCAGAATGCCATGAACCTGCTGCAAAGGGAGGGGGAACTCAAGGAAATTGTGCGATTGGTAGGCATGGATGCTATTTCTAATGAAGATAGACTGATCCTTGAGACAGCAAGATCCATTCGTGAGGATTTCCTTCACCAGAATGCCTTTGATGTGATTGATAGCTATACATCCTTTGCCAAACAGTATCAGATGATGGAGATTATCCTTGATTTTCACAAAATAGCATCGGATATTCTATTGAAAGGGGTAAAGATTGATGATGTTCTGGGCCTTCCATGTCGGCAGGAGATTGTTCGTATGCGGAATATCACAGAGTATCAATTGGCAGGGTTTGAGGGGATCAGGGAGAGGATGATTGAACAGATAAAGGGGCTTTTTAACGCTCAGGTAGGCTTGTCCCTGTGAATACAGGGATAGGCTGTAGGCTAGTAGTTAGGCTATTAGGCTGTAGACTGTTAGACTATTAGGTTGAAGAGAAGAAGAAATGGAGGAAGATGGATAGGCTGTAATTCTCCCTTCCTACCTAACAGTCTACAGCCTTCTTAGCCTGAATTATAGGAGAGGAAAATAAATGATCAAAGAATATTTAACGATTGAAGAGATTGCAGGTCCATTGGTACTGGTAGGTGAGGTTGAGGGTGTCAAGTATGAAGAATTAGTCGAGCTTGAGATGCCGGGCGGCGAGGTGCGAAGGGGCAGGGTACTGGAATGCCGGGGCGATAAGGCATTGGTTCAGCTGTTTGAGAGTGCTACAGGGATTAATATCCAGCAAACCCGTGTCAGATTTCTGGGCAAGGGGCTTGAGATTGGTGTGTCCATGGATATGCTGGGACGAATATTTGATGGGCTTGGTCATCCTATTGATAAGGGACCAAATATCATCCCGGAAAAGCGATTAAATATTGCCGGTAATCCGATTAATCCGTATGCACGGGATTATCCTCTGGAGTTTATCCAAACAGGTATCTCATCCATAGATGGCTTAAATACCCTTGTTCGTGGGCAAAAGCTGCCTATCTTTTCCGGGTTTGGGCTGCCGCATATTGAACTTGCAGCTCAGATTGCCAGACAGGCAACTGTAATACAGAAGACAGGAGTCAGGAGTCAGAAGTCAGAAGGTACAGAGGTGACAGAAGACAGAAGGCAGGATGAGGATGAAAAGGATGAAAAATTTGCTGTTGTGTTTGGAGCTATGGGCATTACCTTTGAGGATGCAAACTACTTTATCTCTGACTTTAAGCGGACAGGTGCTATAGAACGGGCAGTATTGTTTATGAATCTGGCTGATGACCCGGCTATAGAGCGAATTGCTACTCCAAGGGTAGCCTTGACAGCAGCTGAATATCTTGCCTTTGATCAAGGGATGCATGTCCTTGTTATTCTTATTGATATGACTAATTATTGTGAGGCGCTTCGCGAGATATCTGCGGCAAGAAAAGAGGTGCCGGGAAGAAGAGGCTATCCCGGTTATCTTTATACAGATTTATCTACCCTGTATGAACGGGCAGGACGCATCAAGGGTAAGAATGGGTCAATCACCCTTATCCCGGTGCTTTCCATGCCTGAAGACGATAAAACCCACCCTATCCCTGACCTGACAGGCTATATCACTGAGGGACAAATAATTCTGGATCGTAATTTGTATCGCAAGGGATGCTATCCGTCGGTTAATGTTTTGCCCTCACTCTCACGATTGAGGGATAAGGGGGTGGGTAAAGGAAAGACAAGGGATGACCATGCCGGATTGGCAAATCAATTGTTTGCTGCCTATGCACGCGGTAAACAAGCAGAGGAATTAAAGGTTATCCTTGGTGAAGCAGCATTATCAGATGCAGACAAGGCGTTTTTAAGGTTTTCTACAGGGTTTGAGGATAGGTTTGTTACTCAGGGAATAAATGAAAACAGAACAATTATCGAAACACTTTCTATTGGCTGGGAATTGTTGAGGTTGTTGCCGAGGGTAGAGTTGAAACGAGTAAAGGATGAGTATATTGATAGGTATATGGGGGAGTGAAATGCGGAAGTAGGAATACGGAAGGATACCCAAACAAACCAGGTTTGTAAAAACTGTGTGTGTAGTCTGTCACAGAGTTTTAATGGTTTGCTACAGAGATCACAGAGGTCACAGAGATTTAATAGAAGTAGGAAGCAAAGATGTTTTTTGTTATTACAGACCTCGTGAATTAGCTTCGAATGTCAAAGGGTGAATCAATGAAACACAAGGGGTTGCAAGATAATTGGACATTTGGGACTACCAATATATAACATTTGGGACTACCAATATATACCATGATATGCTGTATCTTAAGTACTTAGTTACTTGAGGTAGCTTGTTTTTGAGCTGAATGTGTCCAAAAATTAGCTGCATTTCATATGTGGAATCACGAGGTCTGTATTAATTATTCTCCTCTGTGCTCTCTGTGTACTCTGTGGCTAAATATTTATTGCAAAGGATTTTTTAATGAAACTTAAGGTAAATCCAAATCGAATGGAATTGATGCGGTTAAAGAAACGGCTGGGTCTTGTCCGTCGGGGGCATAAACTTCTAAAGGATAAGCAGGAAGATCTGATGCGAAGATTTTGGTCCATGATAAAGGAGACTCAAAGCTTAAGGGCATTAATTGAAGAAAGGCTTATGCAGCTTTACGATGCATTTCTCTCAGCTCGAATGGAGGCATCTGTTGAGGTCATGGATGATGCCTTGTGGAGGGCAAATAGACCGATAGATATAACAGTAAGCCAGATAAATATCCTGAATCTCAGGCTTCCACAATTTCAATTTGAATGGAATTCCTCAAAGCCATGTCCGGTAAATTGGCATACATCCGGCGATATGGATGTTTCCCTGAATATCCTCAAGGAAATAATACCACAGCTTCTGGATATGGCAAGCAAAGAAAAATGTATCCAGCTTGTTTCCGAGGAGTTGGAAACTACTCGGCGTAGGGTAAATGCTCTGGAACATGTGTTGATTCCAGGAATTTGCGAGGCTATGTCCTCTATTGAACAAAAATTGGATGAGGCAGAACGCTCTAATTTAGCCAGATTGATGAAGGTGAAAGAGATTGTGAGGAAATAGGAGGAATAGGGCAGTAAGCACGGCTTGAAACTTATTAGCGAAAGAGTTGCCAGTCAGGTTCACGGTTCAGGGGTTAAGAGAGTAAACTGTCAACCGTGAACTTGACAACCTGTTGAACGGTTACAAAAGGGGTGATAATATGTCTAGAGAGATAAAGATTGAACATGTATGCCGGGTTGAGGGACATGGCGGGGTAACCATTGACTTGGAAAAGGATATTGTTAAGCTTGAGATATTTGAAGGCTCAAGGTTTTTTGAACGGCTTGTTGTCGGCAAACAGTATGATGAGATACCGCCGATTGTTTGCCGAATATGTGCTATTTGCAGCATTTCCCATATGATAACATCACTTATGACCATTGAAAATGCCTTTGGGATACTAATATCAAGACAAACAATGCTCTTGCGGGAACTCATTCACTGTGGCGGGATGATAGAAAGTCATGGACTGCATCTATTTTGTCTTGCTGCACCGGATTATCTTAATTGTAACTCGGTTATTGAGATAGCTGAAAAAAATCCTGAGTTGGCAAATATTGGGCTCAGGCTGAAGAAATTGGGCAACAAGATTCAGGAGATTATTGGCGGAGGAAGGCCTATCCATCCGATAAATCTGCGTATTGGCGGCTTTGGGAGGATTCCTGAAAAGCATGAGTTGATTGCCTTGAAAAAAGAGCTGGAGATAGCTGTAAATGATGGATTTGAGGCTGTCGGCTTTTTTTCTAAGATAGATACCTTCCCGGTAGATGAGCCGCAATACCTTTCGGCATTAAAACCTGTGGGCAACAGATTTAGTTTTTATGGAGAAAAAATATGTATCTCTAATGGAACTGGAATGGAAGAATTTGAAATAAGTGATTATAAAAAAGTGTGCCAGGAGGTTGTAATTAGACATTCCAATGCAAAGCATAGCCTTTACAATGGTAAACCGTTTATGGTAGGTGCCCTGGCAAGGGTGATGATATTTGGCTCCCTGCTTTATGGCAAGTCCAAAGAAGCCTTAGACATGGTTAGAATAACAAAAAATCCTCTTTGCAATAATCTGGCACAGGCAATAGAATTGGTTTATGCCGGTCAGAGGTGCACAGAGATTATCGATGAGCTTCTTGATACATGGATGGAGGATGCAACATTGCCTGTGTTTCAATCCGGCAAAAGCATAGGGACAGCTGCATTAGAGGTTCCCAGGGGGACGCTGTACCACCATTATGAATTTGATGAAAGCGGGAAGAATGTCAGGACAGATATTATTACCCCAACAGCTATTAACATGTCCAGCATGGAAAGAGATGTCCGGGGGATAGTAGAATCACATAAACATGATTGCCTCTCTGTTGCTCCTCCTTCTGATGAAGTAATTACCTCTAAGATAGGTATGTTGCTGCGAGCTTATGACCCTTGTATTTCATGCTCGGTACATTAAGAAAATGAGGAAGTAAGCGTTCACAGAACGCTTATACGGATTCCTTGAATGCTGACAACTTAGGGTTCGTTTGGGAAACGAGCCCTACGTATAAGAATACAAAATGTAGGGTGCGTTTTCCAAACGCACCTTTGCCGGATACCAAATCAACGGTTATTTTTTGAAATCCGTATTACTTCCGCATTTTAATATATGCAGCAATCTATGGATATCTCTGGGTATCAGGAAAAACAGGACAATATCAGGGAATTAAAGATTATACCGAATTTAGAGGTGGTGGAAAATCAATATGCGGGTGAAGATTATCTTGTAGAGCTTAAAACAAATGAATTTACTACGGTTTGTCCAAAAACAGGCTTGCCGGACTTTGCTATTGTAATTATTCATTACAAACCTGACCTCTACCTTGTCGAACAAAAATCACTAAAATTATACCTTACCGGATATAGAAATATTGGCATATTTCAAGAGCATGCTACCAACAAGATACTGACAGATTTTATTGCCTGTGTCCAACCAAAATGGGCAAAGATTGAAACAATCTGGAATGCTCGCGGGGGAATTGATGTCAGGGTGGAACAAGAGTATCTTCAAGTAAAAAACTAACGCTCGCTTGTTCAAGTTTTTTGACTTACTGCAAATACATAGTGGCTCATGACAATTTTGCAGAGAACAGTCGCGACCGTTTCCTACAATGGTGCGTATAACGCACCCTATGCTACTCAATTTGTTTAATCCGATTATATACACTTGATGTTTTTGGCGAACACCAGGGTAAAATTACCAATCATCAATAATTGTTAATTTTACCCTTATCCCCATTCTTACATTCCTAATGTACATAACCTGAACAGCTACAAAAAAACGGAGCATTTATGGAACATACCAAATTTGTTCATTTACACACCCATAGCGAATACAGCCTTCTTGATGGTGCGGCAAAGGTAGAGGCATTGCTGGAAAGGGCACATAAGCTGAAGATGCCTGCCCTTGCCATTACTGATCATGGCAATATGTTTGGTGCCATTGAATTTTACAAATATGCCTACAAGATAGGGGTAAAACCTATTATCGGCTGCGAGCTTTACATTGCCCCGGCAAGCAGGTTTGACAGGAATGCCCAGCAGGGTGCAGTTACCAATTATCACGGGGTATGCCTTGTCAAAAATGAGGAAGGGTATAAAAACCTGATGAAATTGGTGAGCATTGGCTATACAGAGGGTTTTTATTATAAGCCAAGGATTGATAAAGAGGTGCTCAGCCAGTACAGCAAGGGATTAATCTTTATGTCAGGGTGCATTAAGGGGGAAATATCAAGCCTTATCCTGCACGGTCAGGACAATGATGCAAGGATCGTAGCACGGGAATATCAAAAGATGTTTGGTGAGGGGAATTTTTATCTTGAATTACATTCACACGGCTTGCGTGAAGAGGCCGTTGTAAATCAACACCTGCTGGGTATGTCCATTGACCTTGGCATTCCATTGGCAGCGGCAAATGACATCCACTACCTTCTCAAAGAGGATGCTTCTGCACATGATGTTCTTCTGTGTATTCAAACAAATAAACATGTTGCCGATACAGACAGACTGCGATTTTCGTCAAATGAGTTTTACCTTAAAACCTATGAAGAGATGAATGAGTTATTCTCTCAATTCCCGGAGGCTATTTCAAATACCATTGAAATAGCCAAAAAATGCAATCTTGAATTAGAGTTTGGCCATATTCATATCCCCCATTACCACACACCTGAAGATATTCCGTTAAATGATTACCTCAGACAATTATGTATGGAAAGGCTTGAGGAAAGGTATCCTGGGATTGTAAATATTGATGAACCATCACCCGATGATGTCCCTCAAGCTTCCAGCTTGAAGAAGGATAATGAGATTCTAAACAGGCTTAACCATGAGTTACAAATTATCTCTCAGATGAGATACCCCGGATATTTTCTGATAGTCTGGGATCTGATAAATTATGCCAAACAAAAGGGGATTCCTGTGGGTCCGGGCAGGGGGTCGGCAGCAGGCAGTATTGTTTCTTACCTTCTGGGCATCACAGATATTGACCCTATCAGGTATAATCTACTCTTTGAAAGATTCTTAAACCCTGAACGGGTAAGTATGCCTGATATTGATATTGATTTTTGTTATGAGAGAAGGGATGAGGTAATTGAATATGTAACCTCCAAGTATGGGAAGGATCGGGTTGCTCAGATTATTACCTTTGGCTCAATGCTGGCTAAGGGGGTAATCCGTGATGTTGGACGGGCACTTGATATCCCTTATGGTGAGGTAGATAAGATTGCCAAGCTTATTCCTAATGAATTGCAGATTACCCTGACTGAGTCAATCAAACGAGTACCTGAATTGGCACAGATTTACGAAGAGGGGGGGATAAAGCAACGGCTAATTGAAACAGCGTTAAAGCTTGAGGGATTGGTAAGACACGCCTCAACCCATGCCGCAGGGGTAGTGATAGCCGGCAGCCCATTGACTGAATTTGCTCCCTTGTATTGTGATCAAAAGAGTCCGGGGATAATAACCCAGTATGCTAAGGACGAGATTGAATCTATCGGACTTTTGAAGATGGATTTTCTCGGCTTAAAAACCTTAACCCTGATTCGTAATATAATAACCATTCTGAAGGAGAAAAAAGGGATAGACATTGATATTTCAAAGATCCCTCTTGACGATACGAAAACATTCCAGCTATTGTGCGTGGGGGAAACAATAGGCGTTTTCCAGTTAGAAAGTTCAGGCATGAGAGAGCTTACTCGAAAGCTTCAGCCGGATGTGTTTGAGGATCTGATTGCCCTTGTTGCCCTTTATCGTCCGGGACCACTAAATTCAGGGATGGTTGATGAATTTGTCCAGTCAAAGCACGGGAAAAAAATAAAATACCTTCATCCTAAATTAAAACACATCTTAGAGGAGACCTATGGGGTTATGGTTTATCAGGAACAGGTAATGAATATTGCTGTGGTACTCGGTGGCTTTAGTCTGGCTCAGGCAGATGAGCTTCGTCGGGCAATGTCAAAGAAGGTTCCGGAAAAGATGGAGAAGATGAAGAAGCTATTTGTAGAGGGTGCAAGCAATAATGGGCTTTTCCCTGAGATGGCAACTAAAATATTTGATTTGATGGCTAAGTTTGCTGAATATGGATTCAATAAATCTCATTCTGCTGCTTATGCCCTGATAGCCTATCAAACCGCATACCTCAAGGCACACTTTCCGGTAGAATTTATGGCAGCACTGCTCACGGCTGAGCTTGGAAATATTGACAAGATAAGCTTTTATATTGCTGAATGCAAGAGGATGGGCATAGCTGTTCTGCCCCCGGATGTCAATCAAAGTGATCTTTCCTTTACCCCAATAAAAGAATCGATTCGATTTGGGTTAAATGGTATAAAAAATGTGGGCAGTATAGCTATCCTTTCTATCATAAAGGCAAGAGAGGTAGAACCATTTAAGTCTATCTACGATTTTTGCAAACGGGTGGACTCCCGTACTGTAAATAAAAGGGTGATTGAGAGTTTGATTAATTGCGGAGGGTTTGATTCCATAGGGGCAAAACGATCGCAACTTGCTCAGGTAGTAGATGATGCCATAAAGGTTGGAAGTCAAAAAGTCAGTAAAGCCATGTCGTTGTTTGAAATGTTTGGACAGGACAAGAATATGAATGAAGAATACGAAAAGCTGCCGGACATTCCTGAATGGCCTGAGAATGCATTGCTTAAGCTTGAAAAGGAGCTGCTGGGCATCTATCTTACCAGTCATCCCTTGAATCAATATGAACAAGAGTTTAAGAGATACACTACCTGCACCATCTCAGGATTGAAAGAACAAAAAGATGGTGAGATAGTGGTGATTGGAGGGATGATTTCCCAGCTAAAAAAGATAATCACCAAAAAGAGTGAAAAACAGATGGCGTTTATTACCTTAGAGGATATGGACGACAGTATAGAGGTAATATTTTTCCCCAAGGTATTTGAATCAGCAGCAAGTCAGATTGCCTTAGACGAGATTGTTCTTATCAAGGGTAAATTAGAGATAGGAGAGGACAAATGCAAGATATTGGCTGAGGAAATAATTGAACCGTCGCAAGCTGCAACACTTGCTACATCCCTTCATGTAAGGCTGAAGGATAATCTTGATGATTCTTGCCTCAACTTGCTGAAAGAAACCCTGCTCAGGTTTAAGGGCGTAAAACCTGTATACCTTCATATGCCGGATGAGGATGAAAATGAAACAATGATATTAACAGGCCATAACCTTCGTGTTACCCCATCTGAGGAGTTGGTTGATCAGATTGAAATAGTAACAGGCAAAGATGCAGCGTGGTTTGGATATAATGGGATTAAGGAGAAGATGTGATAAGAGATTAAGCACAAAATTTGTGACCTCGCTGAGTGCTGAATTGCTGGTCTGTCCAACTTTCTCATTGACATCCTTAACCATTAATGATATACTTATTCCTGTCGTAACTACTCAGGTTCAGGGTTCAGGGGTTAAGAGAGCGAACTATCCACTGTGAACCTTGAACCAGACAACCTAAGTAGTTACTTCCTGTCAAACATTTCTGAACCATGCCGTTATTTACCACTGGAGGATAAAGATGAAGGCAATGATTGCCCTTGAGGATGGAAGAATATTTGAAGGCTTTGCCTTTGGAGCTGAAGGCGAGGCTTATGGTGAGATTGTTTTTAATACCAGCATGACCGGATACCAGGAGATATTAACCGATCCCTCATATAAGGGACAAATAGTTACCATGACCTATCCGTTGATTGGTAATTATGGGATTAATGATGAAGACTCAGAGTCAGAACAACCACAGGCAGCAGGTTTTGTTGTCAAAGAATATAGCCGTATTTATAGTAATTGGCGAGCAAAAAAGAGCCTTGGGGAATATCTGGAAGAGCATGATATTATTGCTATAGAGGGTGTTGACACAAGGGCATTGACCAAACACATAAGAACCTGTGGGGCAATGAGGTCAATCATCTCAACCGTAGATTTGGATAAAGAAAGCTTGATCGCCAAAGCTAAAGCTTCACCGGGATTAATAGGTCGAGATCTGGTTAAAGAAGTCACCTGTGAAAAAATTCGAAATTCGAGATTCGAAATTCGAGATTCAAGATTCAATGTAGTGGCAATGGACTTTGGGATAAAATACAACATTCTTAAAATGTTAGCAGATGCAGGCTGTAATGTTACAGTAGTCCCGGCAAGCACAGATGCCTCTTCCATTCTTGCCTTAAATCCTGATGGCGTATTTCTATCCAATGGACCGGGCGACCCAGAGGGTGTCCCTTATGCCGTTGAAACAGTCAAAAATCTTATTCACCGATCACCGATCACCAATCACCGATTACCAATCTTCGGTATCTGTCTGGGACATCAAATATTAGGATTAGCCTTCGGTGGAAAAACATATAAGCTTAAATTTGGGCATCGAGGCGGCAATCAGCCGGTAAAGGATCTGTCTTGTGGCAAGATAGATATTACCTCTCAAAATCATGGCTTTTGTGTTGACATTAACTCACTTAATCAGGGTGAGGTTGAAATCACCCATATCAATGCCAATGACCAGACCATAGAAGGAATGCAGCATAAAAGCCTGCCCATCTTCTCTGTCCAATATCACCCTGAGGCATCCCCTGGCCCACATGATGCCGGTTATTTGTTTGATAGGTTTGTAGAGATGATGAGGAAGGGACAATAGCAATTCTCATTTTGAACCGCAGAGGCGCAGAGACACAGAGCTATAAGTCTGATAGGCTTGATCCGGAGGTTGGAGTTGAAGGAACTACATTTACCTTGTAACTATGTGTGGCTTAATAAGTTTGGTAAAACATCTTCTGCTTTCTCCTTGTAAAAAAATGATTGACAACCAATTAAGCTTATGGTATTATATTAATTATTCGTAACTACTCAGGTTCAAGGTTGGAGAGCGATAAAGCTTGTCCCTGCGAATGCAGGGGCTTGTCCCTGCGAATGCAGGGGGAGACAACCTGAGTAGTTACAATTATTCTACACTTAGGGAGATATTGATATGACAGAAGAAAAAGAGGAAGGGTTAACGCTTGATAAAAAGACAATAGATGTATTAGTAGCAAATATTATCCCAACCTCAAAATATTTTGAGGTTTGTTTTGATCACTTGCAACAACAGATAGGTGAAAAATTTAGCTATTTACAACAAGAAACAGCTATGAAATTTCAACAAATAGATGGAAGATTTGATCATTTACAACAAGAAACAACTATGAGATTTCAACAAATAGATGTAAGATTTGACCATTTAGAACAAGAAACAGCTATGAAATTTCAACAGGTAGATATAAGATTTGACCATTTGCAGCAACAGATAGATGATGTAAAATCAGGGGTAAAATCACTTGAAGATAAGATGGACAAGCGTTTTACAGTAATGCAATTGGACATGGACAAACGGTTTGAACAGGTAGATAAACGGTTTGAACAGGTAGACAATCGTTTTGATAAGATAGACAAACGGTTTGAACAAATTGATGTTAAATTAGATAAGTTGATAGAAAGGGTAGATGTAAAAATAGATGCAGGATTAAGAGAAAACAGGGCGTTAACTATTCGGTTATTTACATTTGCTCTTGGCTTTGCTGCTATTTCAATGGTAGGATTGTTGGGCAAGATGCTGGAGATATTTTAAGGACACCTCTGGTGAAATATGGGATGTGTCCCCATATTTCACCAAGGAGAAAGGAATGTCCAGATGAAAATAGATGATGTGGTTGAACATAATATTATGCTTCGGAAAATGGATAAGTCCGAGTTAGATATCGATAAATATTATCGTGTTGTGGCAAACGGATGCGGTGCAGATTGGACATTCGTCTGTCCATCAAATTATCAAGGTATTACAGATAAGATTCAACGGATATCTCGTTTTTACTCCGATGGCTATGAAGCCATTCGAGTTGCCTTAGAGACACTTGGATATTCTGTCCCCATAGAAATCCCAAAGCGTTACCATCGGCATCTTGATATGTTGAAAGACGATAGTGAACTTAAATTATAGGGTTAATTGTAACTACTCAGGTACACCATTCTGTTATTCTGAGTGAAGCGAGGAATCTTTTGTTCTGCTTCAGCCGGAAACATAATTTTCTTCCATTAAAATAAGCTATAGTGTATAATTAAGATAGTGATAAAATTAGCATCTATAGGCTTATCTAATTGGAGGAATATTATGGGTGAAAAAAAGAGGAAAAATTTTA
>JACQYP010000138.1 GCA_016208205.1 Candidatus Desantisiibacteriota bacterium
CATCTCTTCATAGGGATGATAATCAGGTTTGTCAAGCTTGATGGTTATTTCATCCTCATTATTTTTGAATAAAAGCGGGGTATATCCAATCCCTTTATCATTTATGGTTATTTTTGATGGAGCCGGGGTTGAGGTGATTAGGATCTCTCGATTATCCTTGCCCCAGACAACCGGCACCTTCCTTACCTCGTCACCTGGCCGTACAATCTTACCCTTGACCAATACAGCGGTACATTCCTGCTGAGAGGTTTTCGCTATTTGTAGCATGCCTGCTTTTTCACCCTTGTGAAAAACATCGAGCATGTCACCACTTGCCAGTCCGGACAGATTTCCCATATTCAGGATAACATCCCGTCCCTTTGCCTGTTTTATCTGACACCTTAATTCATACCTTGACAGGAATAGATCCAGCAGCTTCCCCTTCATTCCTGTTAAATCTCCTCTGCCGGTATCAATAAAGCTGGTGTTAATGGATACAGAATCACCATGTTGGATAAAATTTCCCACAACCAGCATATCTACATCCAGAATCCTGCCAAGCACGTACGCCTTTTGCCGACTGATCTCCCCAACAGACCGCATGGATTTTGCCGTAAGTATCGTATCCACAGATGCTCTGTCTAACAACTCATTGCCCTGAGACAAAACATCCTCCAAGAGTTTTCTAACCGTATCCTTACCATCCGTAAATGTAGGGGTAGGTTCAAAACCTACCCTTACTTGCGAAGAACTCATATCTTCAGGCTCAAGGATAGCAATTCGTGCTGCCCAGACTTGAGATGAAAAAGTCAGGAAGGGTAGCAAGCAAAGCAATAAACTGATAAGAATTTTGTTAATCATGTGTCTCACCATTACCTTGTAAGTGAAAAGTGAAGGTAAAAATCATTAATTTATAGGGAGTTGGTCTCAATTTTCTCCAATCTCTTTCTCATTTCTTGGCTTGAGATACTGCCATACTCAACCTGATGTTTACGAGAATGTTCGATCAGGGCAATAAATTGTGGATTGCTACTGAGTGAAACCGTTTCTACGAGCCGAGACGGCTCGTCTACAACAGTTACAGGACATGTTTCATCCATCCGGCAACATCCTTGGCATGATAGGTAATAATTATATCTGCACCTGCTCGCCTCATACTGAGCATAATCTCCATGACCACTTTTTTTTCATCAAGAAACCCTGCCTGAGATGCAGCCTTAACCATAGCATACTCGCCACTGACATTATAGACTGCTGTTGGATATTCAAACCGCTGTTTTATTTGCTGAACCACATCTAAGTATGCAAGTCCGGGTTTAATCATGACAATATCTGCCCCTTCCTGAGTATCCAGCTCTACCTCTCGAATAGCCTCCTGAATATTTGCCGGGTCCATTTGATAGCCTTGCCTGTCTCCATGTGCAGGGGCAGATTGAGCTGCTTTGCGAAATGGTCCGTAAAAGGCAGAGGCATATTTGGCTGCATAGGACATGATAGGGATATGGGCATATCCTGCCTCATCAAGGCTATGACGGATAGCACTTATTCGTCCATCCATCATGTCTGATGGGGCAACCATATCTGCCCCTGCCCGGACATGAGAAAGGGCAATTCTGGATAATAGTTTAAGGGATTCATCGTTCAAAACCCTGTCATCCTTAGGTACTCCACAGTGTCCGTGATTAGTATACTCACACAGGCAGACATCTGTAATCACCATTATCTTAAGCCCTGCCTGCTTGATGGCTCTTACTGCCTGCTGGATGATACCATTCTCATCATATGCCTCAGAGCCGAGATTATCTTTTACTTTGGGCAATCCAAAAAGAAGGATGGCAGGTATCTCCAAGCTTTCTGTCTCTTTTACATCTTCTATTAATTTGTCTATAGAAAAGTGGAATATACCCGGCATAGAGCTAATTTCATTTGCCTGTTTCTGTCCATGAATCACAAAATATGGCATAACCAGAGAATCTACAGACAGAGATGTCTCTTGAATCATCCTGCGACAGGATTCCTTCTCTCTTAATCTTCTTGGTCGGTATATTGGAAATTTCATGTTGCTCCGGTTCCATTAGCTCAAGATAAATAAAGTATAAATATTATAGCACAAAACAAGGATTTCTGCAATAATTTTGTTTGACAAATCTCTGAAACTCCGAATACGAAAAGCATGGCATAAGGTCAAGCAATGTTTAAGAATATAGATATGGCGGATAGAGCTATGCAACGCTCTCACAAGAATTGCTGCAGGAGCAGAACATTTTTCTTGACAAAACAAATAACATATGCTATCTTATTATCGCTATATTGTTACGAAAACACGAAGGTTATGGATGAAGGAGGCTACTATAGATGGAAGGGATATACATTCTTTTGATGGGATTAGTTATGTTTTTTGCCTGCTATGAGGCTATTTTTGTTTATCGAAAGACAATAAAAACCTGGGCAGGGAGAGAACGAGCAATTTGTCTGGTTAAGGTTCCAGTGTTAGCTATGCTGATATGTATGCTTGTTTGTATGATAAATTGCGTGATGGATCTTTCTGTAATAATAGGATTTTAATGGTTGCTGGGTGACTGCCGGCAGGGATGTTGGCGGTACCAAAGAATAATGGAGGCTATGGTGATAAAGGTTGTTGTTACAGGTGCAATGGGACGGATGGGTAAAGCAATTGTCGGGCAGATTCTTGCAGCAGATGATTTAGCTATAACGGGTTGTACTGAACGAGAAGGTCATCCCTTAATTGGTACGGATATAGGAAATGGTAGTATCTTAGAATCAAGCTTGGAGTCTGCGGCAAGGGATAGCCATGTAATCATTGATTTTACCTCACCAGAGGCAACAATCAATCATCTTGAAACAGCATGCCTTTTAGGTTGCCCAATGGTTATCGGCACTACCGGTCTAAATAAATCTCAAAACGAAAGATTATCTATAGCAGCCGAGTCTATCCCTATCGTTTATGCAGCAAATATGAGTCTTGGAATGAACCTTCTCTTCAAGTTGGCAGCTATGGCAGCTAAAGCCCTTGGCAATGAGTATGAGGTGGAAATACTTGAGGCACATCATCATAAAAAGATTGATGCCCCTTCAGGCTCTGCCTTGAAGATAGCCGGGATAATTGCCGAAGCATTAGAAAGGGATCTGGACAAGGTGGCTGTGTATGGCAGGCAGGGCTCCCCCGGGCAGAGAAAGCCTGAGGAAATCGGAATATTTGCCATAAGAGGCGGGGATATTATTGGCGAGCATACGGCTATGTTTATTGGGGATGGTGAACGATTAGAGATAACTCATCGTGTCCAGAACAGGGATACCTTTGCCTCTGGTGCTTTGCGAGCAGCAAGGTTTGCAGCTAATGCCTCACCAGGGCTATACGATATGATGGATGTACTGGGAATCGCTGAATCCTCACCTCATCCCTCTCCCATGAGGAGAGGGAGAAAGGGGGAATAGGATGAAACGGATTATTGGTACAAACCCGGAGTCTCCATATTCTCAGGCAGTGGCATTTAAGGATTTGCTCTTTATCTCCGGACAGTGCCCCAAAGATCTGGAAACAGGAGAAATAAAGCATGGCAGCATAGAAGAACAAGTCAGGCTGACCATGGAAAACCTTAAGCATGTTCTTAATGCCGGTGGATCATCGCTGAACAATGTTCTCAAGGTTACAGTGTTTTTGGCTGATATGAATGATTTTGACAGTATGAACAAGATTTACAAGGAATACTTCCTTGACGATAAACCTGCCCGATCCTGTATTCAAGCAGCCAGACTTCCCTTTGAGATTAAGGTGGAGATAGAGGCAATTGCTTATATTCCTGAGGAAGCTGCATGGATCATAATATAGGAAGATCCTCCTCTCCTAACTCCTCCAATGAATAAAGGGGGAAGTAAGGTAAAGAATCTCATGAATATCCTCTGCTGTCTCCTCGGAAGGAAAACAAATAATGCCATTATCACAAATAGCCATAAAAGATAAGATTATTTGTCAAGATAACCCTGTATTCATTATTGCCGAAGCAGGGGTTAATCATAATGGCTCGTTAGAGATGGCCAAACAGCTGATTGAAACAGCAAAAGAAGCAGGGTGTGATGCAGTAAAGTTTCAGAGCTTTACGGTAAAAAATCTGCTTTCTAATGCTGTTTCACAAGATGTGTTTCAGATGCTTGCATCTCTGGAACTATCCATCGATGCTCACCACATACTTTCAGAATATGCAGAAAAAACAGACATTATCTTCCTTTCAACACCCTTTGATGAGGAACATGCTGATATGCTTGAAGAAATAGATATGCCTGCCTTTAAGATTCCATCCGGGGAATTAACCAATCATCCTCTCTTAAAACACATTGCCAAAAAGAAAAAACCTGTCTTGCTTTCATGCGGAATGGCAAACATGGAAGAAATATCTGAAGCTGCCCGGATAATCTTAAAAGAAAATTCCCAGCTTATTCTTTTGCAATGCACAACAAGCTATCCTTGCTCACCTGAAGATGCAAACCTGATGGTCATTCCGAGCCTGTTTCATGCCTTTGGGTTATTGGTTGGTTACTCTGATCATACCCTGGGAACAACCGCAGCCATAGTTGCTATTACACTTGGGGCAAGGGTGATAGAAAAGCATTTTACCCTGAGCACAGCCCTTCCTGGTCCTGACCATAAGGCATCTGTTGAGCCGGCACAATTGAAGGATTTGGTCCAAAAGATAAGAGAGACTGAACAATGTCTTGGAAAAGCACAAAAATTCCTTACCTCTCCGGAGATAACAGCTCACCAGCAGGTAAGAAAAGGGGTTACAGCTAAAAGGGATATTGCTCAGGGAGAGGTGATTACGCCGGATATTATATGTATGAGGAGACCGGCCATTGGTATCTTGCCAGCTCAGATTGATCTGATCATTGGTAGAAAGGCAAGGGTGGATATTGTAGAGAATGAACCGATTGGGTGGGATAAGACAGTAGCTTGTTGTGACTTAGTGGCGTGAACGCTTACCAAAATTAGAATTGCAATCTATGTAACTGCTCAAAATCCAGCGGAGGTTTGAGCAGAAATGTAAAATGGAGACTGTAAATCTTAAAATGTGAAATGAGGAGAAGAATCGCTTGCCACAGGTAACATGTTGGGCTTAAGGTAACCGTTCACGGTTGTCGGTTCTGAACTGACACCATATATTGCTGTCATTCCTGTGCATCACTGTCATTCCTGCCCCGTATCAAGTACGGGGCAGGAATGACAATGTCTTCTGTTCTTTTGTATCTATCCACTGTGAACGGTTACGGCTTAAGGAACTCATTTATTTTTCATTTTATATTTCCCATTTTACAGTTTACATTGAATCCCACATGATTTTGAGTAATTACCAATCTACGACTCAACATCCCTTACATGTTGTTTGTTGACCATATGCAGGGTAGATTTTTTATCTTTACCCTCAAAATATGCCTCTAAGAGTTTTCTAGTGACAGTACATGCCTTTACTCGCCAGGTATCATAATTAACAATTAACACTGCTATGGCTATTTCTGGATTATCTGCCGGAGCAAACCCTACAAACCATGTACAGTTTTTAGGTTGGCTCTTGCACGAAAGCGAGCCTGTTTTGCCGGCTATCTTAATCCCCTGGAGATAAGGATTCCCACGCCTATCATAAAACGCCTTATGGGCATTCCCTTCACCATGAACCGTTTGTATCATCATCGTCTTGATTATTTCTGCAGTTTCCGGTGTAATTGGTGTTCTCATTACCTGAGGGCTGGGTGTTACAAGAACCCTTCCCTCTGCATCCACAATTTGTTTAATAAGGGTTGGCTCCATTATCTGCCCTTTATTAGCAATAGATGCAGCAAGCAATGCCCCATGAAGAGGGCTCATGTTTATATCTCCAAATCCGGCCCCTGATGCAGCAATATCATATGTTTCATCAGAAATATTAGCTGTTGATTCTTCTACGGGTATGTCGGGACACAGCTTAGAATTAAACCCAAACCTTTCGGCATATTTTTCTAAACAAGGGTATCCTACATCTATTGCCATGGTCGCAAAGGCTGTATTACAGGATTTAGCTAAGGCATTTCCCACACTAATTGGACCTGTTGGGACATTGGATGAATCCTGTATCCATTTACCGTCATATTTAAGCCTTTTTGCAGCCTTCAGAATGTCATCAGGATGGATGGTTTCCCGTTCAAGGGCAGCTGACAGGGTTACAAGCTTAAATATAGAAGCAGCCGGATATGAAGATGAAAGGGCTAAGGGAAGCCGATGATTAAGGGGATTATCTCCCTGACTTGCCATAGCCAGGATTGCACCTGTGGAAGGATCCAGAGCAACAACTGCCCCAACCGGTATTCTATATTGTTGAAAGAGATTAACCGCAGCATCTTGAAGGAAGGGCAGGAGGGTAGATATTGCCCTTTTTCTATTGCCGATATTCATGGTGTATTCATTTTCTGATGTTTGCTTAAAGGAAGCAAGGGAAACAGTCATCCCACGCATATGCGATCCGACGATCTTCTTGCTTAAAGATGCTGAAGCAATACTGATATAGGTATAACAATACGAAATGCAAAAAACAATCAAAAGAGATGTCAAAACAATACAGCATGGCTTGTTCCATTCTTTTTTCCAGAACAAACCTTTCCCTTTGCGTTTTTTTACATACCTTTTCTGGCATTTTTTCCATCCCATCAAAAGTCCCCCCCTTTTATCTAATGGAATATTATTAATTATAGCAAAATAATCTTGTCTTGTCAACAAAATTTATCTTGACAAATAGTCATTCGTCCAGTAAACTTTGTTCAGGAGTCAGGAGTCAGGAGTCAGGAGTCAGGAGTCAGGAGTCAGGAGTCAGGATATCTGATCCCTGACCCCTGATCCCTGAAAATTTAGCAAGGAGGACAAAAACATTGATTCAAAGATACACGCGGCCTGAAATGGGCAACATATGGACAGATGAGTATAAATTCAGAAAATTGCTTGAGATAGAGATATTGGCATGTGAGGCTCAATCTGCCCTTGGCAATGTCCCAAAGCATAGTCTTGAGGTGATAAAGAAAAAGGCAAATTTTGATGTTCCAGGGATTTATGAGATAGAAGAGACCATCCAGCATGATGTTATCGCCTTTCTCACCAATGTGGCCGGATATGTCGGTGAGGAATCAAGATATATTCATTTAGGACTAACATCCTATGATGTGGTTGACACCTGTCTTTCAGTCAGAATGCGTGATGCAGGCAGAATGATTGTTAATGATTTGAAAAGATTGGCTGAGGTGTTGAAAAAACAGGCACATAAATATCAGCATACTATTATGATTGGAAGAACCCATGGCATTCATGCTGAGCCAATGACCTTTGGCTTAAAGATGGCTTTATGGTATTTTGAAACCCTGCGAAACATTCATCGAATGGAAGAGGCAGTAACCGTTATCAGTGTTGGCAAACTCTCTGGTGCGGTTGGCACCTATTCTCAAATAGATCCCTTTGTTGAAGAATATGTCTGCCAAAAATTAGGGCTTAGCTGTGCTGAGGTAGCAACTCAGGTATTACAAAGAGATAGACATGCCCAATATTTATCTACGCTGGGTGTTATTGCCAGCTCTTTAGAAAAGTTTGCCACAGAGATAAGAAACCTTCAACGAACAGACATGGGAGAGGTTGAAGAGCCATTCGGTAAGGGACAGAAGGGTTCCTCTGCCATGCCGCACAAACGAAATCCGGTTGTAGCCGAAAGAATATCCGGTCTGGCAAGGATTGTCCGGACAAATGCCATAGCTGCTATGGAAAATGTTGCCCTCTGGCATGAACGCGATATTGCTCACTCGTCCGTAGAAAGGGTTATAATCCCGGACAGTACTATTCTGATAGACTATATGTTGAGTAAATTCATATGGATTGCTGAAAATATAGTTGTCCGTGAAGACAGGATGAAAGAGAATATAGACCGTACCAAAGGATTGATTCATTCTCAAAGCTTGTTATTGGCTCTGACCCAGAAGGGTGTGCTTCGAGAGGATGCCTATCATCTGGTTCAGAGAAATGCTATGCGAGTCATAGATGAAGGCAGTGCCTCTATAGGGTTTAAGGAATTGGTACTTCTTGATCAGGATATAAGAAGCTGCCTCAGCCTTCAGGAAATAAATGATTGCTTTGATCTGAATAAGTATTTGAAGAATATAGATGTTATATTTAAGAGATTGTAACTGCTCAGGTTCATGGTTCACGGTTGATGGCTTGCTCTCCTCTGAACCTTGAATCTCTGAACATGGTACAAAAAGAAAACATAGGGAGGAAAAAAGTAATGAAGCCATCACAGAAACAGTCTGATCATCAGGCAGAAATAAGAGAGGAATTGCGAAGCGACAATTTAGAACTGCTACGGTCCGAGATAACGGGAAAGGAGATACTTCTCAAAACAAACACCCACTTTGACCGAAAGGAAAGAAAATATTTTGTCGAAGAGGTAAAGGATGAATACATTAAGGAGGCAGGGAAGCTTATCCGGGGTGTTCGGCTTGTAAACCATAAATTCCCAAAGGAAGAGCAGCCTCTTTTGAAATATCCTTCGGAATATATTGAAAAAACCATAGAGAACAACAAAAACAAGTTGGTTCTGCAGTATACATCTGAGGTAAATATTGGAAGAGACTTCAAGAGGCTTTATCGCGATACGATACAAGATTTGGAGATATATCTTTATTATTAAGGAGTCGTATTGTTAAAATGAAGATTATTCGGTTATTTTTAATAGCAGTATGCAGCAGCATAGTAATTAGTTGTGTGTGTAGCAAAACATGTTATCAAGAGGGTAAAAAAATGGAGAGTATTATGGGTAAAAAGGTATTGTTTGTTATTGCTTCTAATAATTTTCGGGATGAAGAGTTTTTTGAGCCAAAACAGGTTGTTGAAACAAGGGGTGGTGTGGTGACCATTGCATCTTCTTCTCTGAATATTTCTAAGGGTGTGCGTGGAGCAGCAGTCAAGCCTGACATCCTTCTCAATAAAGCAAAAGCAGCAGATTATGATGCTATTGTTTTTGTTGGTGGTGCAGGTTCCTCAGAATATTGGAATGACCCTGCAGCACATCAATTAGCAAAAGAAACCGCTGCCCTGGGCAAGGTTGTAGGTGCTATCTGTATTGCCCCGGTAACCTTGGCCAATGCCGGGCTTCTTAATGGGAAAAAGGCAACAGTATTTCCTTCTGAGATAGAAAGACTTAAGGCCAAAGGTGCTGTATATACCGGTGCTGGAGTAGAAATTGACGGTAAGATAATTACAGGTAATGGTCCACAATCTGCGACCTTGTTTGGTGAGGCAATTGTAGCTGCCTTGCAGGAGAAAAGATAACGGCAGGATAAATTGCCGAATCAAGAATGAACAAGGAGAAGTAAATATGCCGGAAACCTTGCTAAGGGTTAAGGGATTAAAGACTCAGATTCATACCCCTGAAGGGGTTGTCAGGGCTGTAGATGGTGTGGATTTTGAGGTAAATAAGGGAGAGATTGTAGGTATTATTGGAGAGAGTGGTTGTGGAAAGTCTATGACAGCCTTATCCATCCTTCAATTACTTCCTCCTCAGGCAAAAATAGAGGGCGAGATACTGTATCAGGGAAACGACCTGCTGAAATACAACACTTCCCAGATGCGGGAAATTCGAGGGAAAGGAATATCCATGATATTTCAGGATCCGGTTACATCCCTGAACCCTGTTTTTACTGTAGGCAATCAAATCTGCGAAGCAATTACCCTTCATCAAAAGATAAGCCAGAGGGCAGCAGTTGAAAAAGCCATTGAAATATTAAGATTATGCGGATTGCCGTCCCCTGAAGAACAATTCAAGAGATACCCCCATCAATTAAGCGGAGGTATGAATCAACGAGTTATGATTGCCATGTCTCTTGTTACCCATCCAGAGCTTCTTATTGCTGATGAACCAACTACTGCCCTGGATGTAACCATCCAGGCACAGATATTGGATTTAATAAAGAGCCTTCAATCTAAATTAAACATGGCTGTCTTGCTTATTACCCATGATTTGAGCATCATCTCTGCTATTACCAAAAGGGTTATTATTATGTATGCAGGTAAGATTGTGGAATATGCCGGAACAAATCTGATATTTACTGCTGCTAAAGATATTGCATCTGCTAATCTTCACCCCTATACCAGAGGATTGATAAATTCTGTGCCAAACATAGATTTCATGGAAGATGAGATATCGCCCCTGATACCTGCCTCAAAACGACTCAATACTATCCCGGGTGTTGTTCCAAACCCCATGGATATTCCGCCTGGATGCAGATTTCATCCAAGATGTCCTGTTGCTGTCCCAAGATGCAGAGAGGTTGAGCCGGAGATTCGCTTGTGCGGGGAAGAACATGGGATACGATGCTTTGAGGTAGAAGATTAACCATACTATAGCCACAGAGAACGCAAAGAACACAGAGATTTTTATCAAGATACCTCTGATTTTTCTCTGTGCCCTCTGTGTCTTCTGTGTCTTCTGTGACCTCTGTGGCAAAAATCTTCCCGAGAGAAGAGGTGCAAGAATATGCCTACATTTATCTATAAAGCAGCCGACAAAGACGGCACCATCCACGAAGGAATTACCCAGAGAGAAACAGAGGCATCCGTTGTAGAATACATCAGACAAAAAGAGCTTTGTCCAATAAAGATAATGCCTAAAAAGAATCCTGTCCTTTTCAGGCTCAAGAGAAAAGAGGCGGGACAGATTATTGAGCAGCTTTCTAATCTCATTTGTGCAGGAATTACTATTGATAAGGGGTTAGACATCCTTGTCCGGGTTACAGAAAACAAACAAAGAAAAGAACTCCTTTTGCAAATAAAAGAAGATATTCAAAAAGGCAATAGCCTTTCTACTGCCCTGTCTGCCTACCCGCATCTTTTTTCAAATCTTGAGATAGTTATGATCCGTATTGGAGAAACAAGCGGCACCATGAATTTGGCTTTAGAAAGAACACATGAGCTTTTTAAGAAACAAGAGGCTTTAAGTCTTAAAATAGTATCCATGTTAATCTACCCCTTTTTGATGATTGCTGTTGGAGTAGTAGTAGTTACAACTGTTTTGGTCTTTGTTATTCCAAGGTTTGTCTCTATCTTTCAACAGATGGGGGAAACACTTCCTGTTCCAACCCAAATATTATTGTGGATAAGTCACATAATGAGTAACTATTGGTGGTTATTTGCCTGTCTTCTTGTCAGTGGAATTATTGGATACAGGTTTGCCCTGAAAACAAAAACCGGTGCAGCGATATTTGATTGGTGTGTTTTAGCAATTCCATGGATTGGATTCTTAGTAAAACTCCTCTGTGCAGCAAGATTTTGCAGAAGCATGGCCACCCTTTTAGATGGAGGGATACCTGTTATTGATGCGGTCAGGATTGCTAAGGATAGTATTAATAATAGTATTGTAACCAAACGGATAATGATCGTTCAAAACAGGATAAAAGAAGGGTCGGAAATCTCGATACCACTTCGAGAAGCGAGGGTTTTTCCAGAGCTGATGATTCAGATGGTTGCCTGTGGAGAGGAAATGGGCAACCTGAAACAAATGCTGACGAATGTATCCGATACCTATGATATTACCTTGCAGAATCAAATACTTAGAATCGTTTCCTTCTTAGAGCCAATTATGATACTAATAATGGGGCTAATCGTTGCAGGAATAGTATCCGCCATTCTTTTGCCAATATTTGGTATGAGCCAGTTGCCGATATAGTAGTACATTTTTTATTTGCAATATACCTTAATTTTTCTTGAATAATTTCTAAAAAAAGAGTATAATATATTGTAAGCGTTCAGTTGTCGAATATCTCCTGCTGACAGGAAGTGGAATGAAGCTGAAGACTTATTAAATAAAAGGAGGCTGTTTATGTTGACTGTTGGTGAATTGTACAGATTAGGGGTTGAGCATGGAATAAAGGCTGACCCGAGAGGAGAAGGAGAGATACGGGATGGGTTGAAACGGGTAGAACAAGAATATAATGAGATGAAGGAAGAAGAAAAGGCGGAGTTTGACATTGAAAGATTGACCAACCCATACAGGGATACACGAATACTCTATGGTGAAACAGATAGAACAGTAAAATGTGCGATTGTAGGGGTTGATATGGAAATAGGGGAAGTCTTGCTTGCAGAACGGCTTATCTCTCGAGGACAAAAGATTGATATTATTATTGCTCATCATCCAGAGGGATCTGCCCTTGCCGGATTCTATGATGTAATGCATCTGCAGGCTGATTTCTTGAACAAGCAAGGAGTGCCGATTAATGTAGCTGAAGGGATATTAAAGGAAAGGATTTCAGAGGTGGAAAGAAGGGTGCTTCCTATAAATCATCAAAGAGCTGTGGATGCAGCAAGGTTGTTTGATATTCCGTTTATGTGTCTTCATACACCCTGTGATAATATGGTTACTGATTTTCTTCAAAAGAGGATAGATGAGGATGCACCTCGCATCCTGAAGGATATAATTAAACTCTTAAAGGATATACCTGAATACAAACAAGGATTTCAGCAAGGAGCTGGACCAAAGATTATTGCAGGCTCTCAGGATAATCGGGCAGGGAAAATAATTGTCGAGATGACCGGCGGAACTGAAGGTTCAAAAAAGGCTATGGAAGCGTTTTCCAAGGCAGGTGTAGGTACGATTATCGGTATGCATTTTTCAGATGACCTGCGAAAAGAGGCGGAAAAGAATCATGTTAATCTTATAGTTGCCGGGCATATCCCTTCAGATAATATTGGATTGAATCTGATGATAGATGCATTAAGAACAGAACATGAATTGGATATTATAGAGTGTTCAGGGTTTAAGAGAATGGAGAGGTAATTGTTTTTCCATAATTAAAATTACTGAGAAACTAATCAGACTATTAGACGATAAGAGACTGCTCGACTGCTGATCACTGACAACTGCCGGAGATGCTACATCTTGAATACTTGCAGATTTGTGTCAGAACAGGGAGAATTATGAATATAGAAAGTGTCTTTTCGTCAAAATTAAATATCTGGAAATTGCTTGACTCCCATGATGTGTCAAACCGCAATCAAAGGCAATTGCCAGGGGTGTTACCCCTGCCAGAGGTGCTACCCCTTTCCAAAAATTTATACTTTAAGAATATTCTCATCCAAATTATGAATGAGATGGCGATGAGACAGTCATCCAGTAACTTGTATCAATGGTCAATGGTCAGTGGTCAGCAGTCAGGTGAGGCTATGCCTGCAAAGGTCGATCAATCGGTAGTCAGCAGTCTGCAGTCAGCAGTCAGCAGTGTTGAAGCTATGCCTGCAGCGGTTGATCAATCAGTAGTCCGCAGTCAGCAGCCGGCAGTTAGCAGTGTTGAAGCTATGCCTGCAGCGGTTGATCAATCAGTAGTCCGCAGTCAGCAGCCGGCAGTTAGCAGTGTTGAGGCTATGCCTGCAGCGGTCGATCAATCGGTAGTCCGCAGTCAGCAGCCGGCAGTAGGCAGTGTTGAGTCCATGCCTGCAGCGGTCGATCAATTGATAGTCAGCAGTGTTGAAGTTATGCCTGCAGCGGTCGATCAATCGATAATCAGCAGTCAGCAGTCTGCAGTCAGCAGCGTTGATGCTCTGCTTGCAGCGGTCGATCAATCAGTAGTCAGCAATCCGCAGCCGACAGTCAGCAGTGTTGAGGCTATGCCTGCAGCGGTCGATCAATTGATAGTCAGCAGTCAGCAGTCAGCAGTCAGCAGTGTTGAAGTTATGCCTGCAGCGGTCGATCAATCGATAATCAGCAGTCAGCAGTCAGCAGTCAGCAGCGTTGATGCTCTGCTTGCAGCGGTCGATCAATTGATAGTCAGCAGTCAGCAGTCAGCAGTCAGCAGTGTTGAGGTCATGCCTGCAGCGGTCGATCAATCGATAATCAGCAGTCAGCAGTCTGCAGTCAGCAGTGTTGAGGCTATGCCTGCAGCGGTCGATCAATCGGTAATCAGCAGCCAGCAGCCGGTAGTCAGCAGCGTTGATGCCAAACCAACAACAGTGGCTCAAGCTCAGTTGGACGTGATTAATCCAGCAGTAGTTGTTAATTCCGGTTTCACAGCAGCAAGTCAGTCCAAGCTGGATACAATAGACCCAACCAGCATGAATCAAGACATGGAAATAATGAATAAAATTAAGGAAGGGATAGAAAGAATATTGCTTAAGCATAGTAATAGCATAAATATGGGTATGGAAAATGAGCAGTCAAAAACACCGTTTAACACCCATGAGGAGACTTTAACGAAAGAGACATCTCCCACGACATCGTGGCAAGATCATTCTGATTTAGCGAAAGAAATAATCAACAGATTGGTCCAGGAAATAAAAATTAATCTTAAAGATGAAATTACTCAAATGCATATCCAATTAAAACCTGAACATTTAGGGGAATTAGAGTTTATACTTTCCATGGAAGATGAAAAATTAACCGCTACATTTTTGGTTCAGGATGACCATGTTAAAGAATTAATTGAATCTAATCTGAAGATATTAAGAAATGCCATAGAATTGTCAGAAATAAATGTAGGTTTGATTAATGTTTTTGTCAGGGATGAACATTTAGGAAATAGACAAAAGCGGGAAGATGCATTGTCTTTTGGTTTCCGTGGTTTGAAGGAAAAGAAACAGCAAACAAATACAGATGATACTTCCATGTTATGGAGGAGAAATACAATCAATCTTGTGGCGTGATTATTTGTAAATATTCAGGTAACTACTCAGGTTCACGGTTCAAGGGTTAAGAGAGCAAACCATCAACCGTGAACCTTGAACCGTGAACTAGTTTAGAAGGACTAAAATGCTTAAAAAATCATCCATATGCTTGCTTTCTGGTGGGCTTGATTCCATAGTAGCTGCTACTATGGCTACCCAAAAAACAACAGTATTGTTGGGTATTACATTTGATTATGGACAGAGGGCAAGAAAACAAGAGATAAAGTCAGCAGGCAGGGTGTGTGAATATTTGGGGATTCTGCATCGAGTAATTACACTGGATTGGATGGGACAGACAAGCAGTGCCATCCTTCAAGGGGCAAGAGATATTCCTGTGTTCAACTTTGAAAAAAGCAACCCAATCCAAACAGCTGAGGCTGTCTGGGTGCCCAATCGTAACGGTGTTTTTATCAATATTGCTGCCTCATTGGCAGAGGAAATGGACGCAAGTTTGATTATATCCGGGTTCAATAAAGAGGAGGCAGAAACCTTTCCGGATAACAGCGAAGAGTTTGTTCAGGCTGTTAATCAATCGCTGTCACTGTCTACCTTGCGTAAGGTTCAGGTAATGAGTTTTACTCAAGGGATGAATAAAAAGGAAATAGTAGCATTAGGAAAACAAATATCTGCCCCTTTTCATCTTTTATGGAGCTGTTATCTGGGGTATGACAAGATGTGCGGCAAATGTGAAAGCTGTCAAAGGTGTATTCGGGCGTTTAAGTTAGCAGGAGCTTTTGAAATAATACAAGGGAGGTTTGAGGATGAATCACAAGTTTATTCAGAAAAGGATTGATTATACAGGGGCACAGCTTCGGTCTCATTGGATATATGAAAACTTTGAACTGCCCGGTAGTGCGATTGTTGTGTTTCGTGGGGCAGCAGATGTGGATAAGCATTTAGTGGATATGGTGGATTCTCAGAAAAAGGAGTATATTTATAGCGAGGATATGCTGCATTTTATCGTTGAACATTTTTCACTTGATCTGGAAAGAACCATTGCCTATCAAAGATTATTAATAGCCATCATGGGTGAAGCTATTAATTCTTATTATCTTTCCGCTATGGGAGAAGAACAGGGCAGGAGATGTCAGATTAAACGGTATGGAGATGACCTTTATGATGGAGGAGATAAGCTTACAGTCTCTATTGCTACCCTGACTACTGTCTCAACCATGATTCACGCTGGGATAAATATCTCGTCCAAGGGTACACCTGTTCCAACCAAAGGGCTGCTGGATTATGGAATGTCGGAAACAGATATTTCAGCCTTTGCTGAAGCAGTATGTTCCAGCTACACAGAGGAGATAAAAAGTATTCGTATGGCACGATGTAAGGTAAGAGGGGTAAGGTAGATCAGAGATTTTTTACCACTGTGGTGATTACACAACAAAAGCGATCAGGAGTATTACATGTCCAGAAAAAAAAAGCAACACATAGCAAAACAAAAGGTCTTACAGTCTCAAGCCTCAAAGCTTAAGTCTCAAACCTCACCAATATCATGGGGCTTAAGCCTGATTGGAATTGGGGAGGCTACTGTAGAGACAAGCAGATTTGGGATATTTGAGTATGGCTGTGGGATTTTTGTTTTTCTTGCGGCACTATTTACCTATCTTATTACCCTTACCCCGGATATTGGCTTTCATGACTGTGGCGATATGGTGCCGGCGGTTGTGAAGCTTGGGGTATGCCATCCACCGGGGTATCCATTCTTCTGTCTGCTTGGCAAGCTATTCATAAGCCTTGTTCCAATAGGTAATATTGCTTATCGAATGAACTTCGCTTCCAGCCTCTTTGCCTCAACCGCAGTAATGATGGTTTATTTTATAGTGGTAAGGCTGGGACAATCCATTATCCCCAGCAGCCGTATCAGCTATATTATTTCCGGTATAGTCTCTGCAAGTATGCTTGCTTTTGCCACTACATTTTGGGAACAGGCGGTTATTGCAGAAAAATACAGCTTAAATGTCTTGTTTGCCAGCCTTTTGCTCTTTATCCTTGTCAGGTGGCAGGGCACGACAAAAATAAATTCCTCATTACCCTATGTATTTGCCATGACCCTTGGATTGGCGTTTACCCATCACCTTCAGACCATATACATTGTGCCGGCAAGTATCTACTTTATTATGGTTATCTTATGGAATAAAAAACAACAGCCATTGCCCCTGCGGTTGATTCTTACCATGCTGCTTTGCTTTATTATCCCATTATCCCTGTACTTGTATCTACCCTTGCGAGCCATGTCTCATCCGCCGCTGAATTGGGGTGACCCGCAGACATTGCCGCGATTTATGGATTATATTACTATTCAGGCATACAAGCATTTTATTATCAGCTCACCTGTAACCTGGCTGAAAAATGCATGGACACACATAACAACATTTTTCCCAAATCAATTTACATGGTGGATAATGTGGCTGTCCATTGTTGGGCTTGTTTTTCTAATAAAATACCGTCGGGCTATTTCTCTGCTGCTCTGTCTGGTTGTCCTGACCAATATTGCTGCTGCTGTCCGATATGGTATCTCAAACATTCAGGACTATTACCTTACCTCGTTTATGGTCTTTGCTATTTTTATCGGCTGTGGTCTTCTTGGGATAGTGAAACTTGGCGTCAATAGAGGACTTTCCCCTGCTATTGCCGTTATCTTTCTTGCTCTGCCTATAATTACATTTCGTGTCCATTATAATCAATGTCAACATCGAAGCTATTATTTTCCTACAGACATTGCCAGAAATCTGCTCTCGTCCCTTGAGCCAAATTCAGTTATTCTCATCAAAGGGGATGTGAACGGATTCCCTGTCTGGTATCAGAGATATGTAGAGA
>JACQYP010000139.1 GCA_016208205.1 Candidatus Desantisiibacteriota bacterium
GAGTCGGAAATACAGAAAAAGTAGCTTATTTTTTGAATGAAAAATTATGTTTCACGGTGAACCAGCACAAACCCTACTACCAATAACTGCCTGCACATCCCGATTTGTTTGGAAAATATCCATAAAATCCCAAATTTCTGCAAGAGGAACAGCCAGATCAGCATCCCAAAAACCTATTATATCATAAGTTTTTTTCTCTAATAGATAAAGCATACCCATTCGTATGGCTTCCCCTTTCCCTTTATTTTCACTCAATGACAAACATAAAGCTCTGGATGGATTAGCCTCACAAATCTTTTGGATAACCTTTAATGTTCCATCAGTACTGCCATCATTTACGAATAACAACGAAAGATTGGGATTCTTTGCCAATTCATTGATAAAATCATCTGCCTGTAGTCGTCGCTCTTCATTGTAGCAAGGGATTATTACCCCAATGTTAGTCAATAATAACATAATTGTACCCTCTTTTTTAGGCTGAAGGCTGAAGGCTGAAGGCTTTTAGGAATAGCCTTCAGCCTTCAGCCTAAGTATATCAAATTAACTAAGTAATGTCAATTTTTTTTATTGACTTACACCTCAATTCATGGTATTATGAAAAGATGAAAAAAATATTACCTATCGGTTTGTTGATTAGTTTAGTGCTCCTGTTTTTTGGGAAGATAACCTGTATGTCCGAGGCATTTTTGAGAGGGGATTTACTTATATATTTTTATCCGATGAAATTATTTTATGCGGAAAACCTAAAAGAATTTAATCTGCCATTATGGCTTCCTCATAATCAATGTGGTTTTCCATTAT
Source organism: Candidatus Desantisiibacteriota bacterium (assembly GCA_016208205.1). The sequence continues at coordinate 802 of JACQYP010000139.1, forward strand.
TAGCCGTAGGTAATCTTGGTTTTTTCTATCCAATCAATCTTTTGCTATTTTTTAGCCTACCTACACTAATTGCCATTAATCTAACCTTTATTATCCATTATATTCTGGCTGGGGTATTTACCTATTTCTATGCTAAAGTAATTGGTTTATCTCGATTCTCAGCAATAATCTCAGGGCTAATATTCATGTTTAGTGGTTTTTTGTTAGCCCACCTTCAACATATAGATATTTTAACCACAGCTATCTGGCTGCCTCTAATATTAATTTTTATGGAAAAGATTCTTTCAGAGGGAAACAAAACCCCTGTTTATGTAATATTAGCTGGAATATCTATTGGAATTCAAATCCTTGCCGGACATCAACAGATAACATTATATTCATTATCATGTATTAGTTTATATTTTTTCTTTGGGGTTTTATACAGACATCCTCACAAAATACCAACCTTTTTAGGAACATTTATGTTAATTATGCTCATAGGATTTGGGATAGGGGCTATTCAAATGATTCCAACCTATGAATTATTATCACTTTCTGATCGAGGAGGAGGAATAAGCCTAAAATATGCTAATTCTTTTAATTTCTTGCCGATGAATTTCATTACATTTGTTTTACCTTATTTTTTAGGCGATTTAACAACCTACTATGGAAAATGGAATTTTGAAGAAGGATATGCCTATGTAGGTATTTTTACATTAATTTTGTTATTATTTGGCATTTTTAAGAAGCCGGGGAATAGATATATTTATTTCTTTTCCACAGTGCTAATCTTATCAGCAATACTGATGTTAGGCAGTATTACCCCTTTATACACTGCGTTATGGCACTTACCTGTATTCAATGCCATGCGGGCACCGGCACGATTTGCTTACCTGCTGACCTTCTCCACCGCTATTATCGCTGGATTTGGCGCCTCTTGCTTAATTAATCTTAATTACAATAAAAAGGTTGTTTTTAATATATTGTCTGTATCCCTTGTCCTGATTTTAATCTGTGGAGGGACAGTTAGCCTGATTGGGATTGAAGGATTATTACCACAAGGATTTTTCTTAGATAGGGTCAAATCTATTAAGCAAGATGTCCATATCTTATTCGCATTTTTATGTATCAGCATTATCCTGTTAATGTTATGGACAAAACAAAAATTAGGATTAGCAAGTTTTAAGTTTCTTGTCTTAACCCTTATTATAATTGACTTATTTTTATTTGGCTTAAGGGCTTTACCACCCACGGTTAAAATGGCAAAATTACCCTCAATATTCATGCCGCAGACAGCAAAGTTTCTATTGCAAGATACAGATATATATAGAACTATGTCCGTCTACCCAGGTGTGGTGGCTATCCGCTCCAGGGATAAGAATCCAAATGATACATTGATTAAATTATTAACCCCTAATTTTAACGCCTGGGTTAATATCTCTAATATTAGTACACAACTTGGTTTATTTTGTGTTCAACAATGGAAGGAGACTATAGAGCTTTTTCGTGCAGGGACCCCTCTGTCGATTAAAGAAGATGAAGTCGTGCCTTTTATTATTAAAAATTCACAACTTCTTAATTTATTTAATGTTAAATATATTTTATTCACTCTGGATATAAATGATGATAGATTCCCCACTGTATTTGAAGATAATGGGGTTAAGATTATAGAAAACAAAGAGGTTCTTCCACGAGCCTTTGTTGTCCATAATGTGAAGGTAATTAAAGGAAAAGAAAAGGTGCTTAAGGCACTAAGCAGTAAGGAATTTAACCCGAGACAATATGTTATCCTTGAGCAGAACCCACAAGTAAATGTCAATTCAAATTCCACAGCATCCTCAACAGCTAAAATAATCAACTATGGGAATAAAGAGGTAGTTATTCATTGCAATATGAAAGATAATGGTTTTCTAATCTTAACAGATACTTATTATCCCGGCTGGCAGATTTATATAGATAACAAAAAAGGTAAAATATATCGTGCGTATCATACCTTCAGGGCAGTCTATCTGGAGAAAGGAAATCATCTATTAAGATTTAAGTACGAGCCTTTATCATTCAAAGCAGGTATGTGTATCAGCTTATTAACCCTTTGCTGTGTTGTAGTTGTAGGTTGTAGGTTTAGGATGTTGTAGGTTGCAGGTTCGGGATGGTTGTTGTAGGTTGTAGAGTTATGATGTTATCCCTACAACCTACAACCTACAACTCACACCCGCATTCATTCAAATCATACCCTTTGATAGATGATACCCGAGCATGGAATTTGGGGCTATTGATTACCTTTAATAAAGCTGAAACGCCAGGCAAAGAGAGGTTCCTGCGAGGAATAACCATATCGTATCGTTCCTTTGCTATTGGGATAAAATCCATGCCAAAGATATCTGCTGAGGACATTATCCCAAGCCCTACATCCGCTGTCCCGGCATCTATTGATGCACAAACAGCCATATGGGTGAAAACCTCAACATTATATCCACGGACATCGATTGCCGAAATCCCGGCCTTATTCAGCTCATAGTCAAGAAGGATTCTTGTACCGGCTCCTTTTTGTCTATTGACAAAGACAACATCATCATGGGTTAAATCTGTTAATCCATGGATATTTTTGGGATTCCCTTTTTTTACAATCAATCCCTGCTGCCTCCAGGCAATGGTTATTACAGATACATCCATATTCGGAAGGAATCGTTTGATATATGGCAAATTATATGTACCTGTAGCCTCATCAAGCAAATGGCTTGTAGTCAGATGACAATCGCCCCGCCTCAGGCTAAGCAGCCCACCAAGGCTGCCGACATTGGTCACGCAAAGGCTCATTTGAGGATATTCTCTGGAAAGACAATCAGACAGGATATATAGTAGGTTATCATGGCTGCCGATAAGAATAATATTTGACTCTATTTGCTGCTTACTTTTGAACAATTCAACCTCAACTATTGAATTGTCTTCCAACCCCTCACACAACCTTGGAATACGCAAGATACCATCAGCCCTGACCATAGATGTAATGATACCTGCACCCTGCCGCTGTGGAACAGCTACAAAGACAGGCTTTCTTTCCGGAAAATATCCGACTCCTACCCGAATAAACTCTTCCATCCCCAACCTTGAGGCAATCTTTTGGGTAATAACAGCCTGTACCTTCTCCCTTTGTATTACATTCAACCCTAATGCATGACGAATAAGAGGCATAACAAATTCTTCCATTGCCAAAAGGGCTGAGACCGGAAAGCCAGGAATGCCAACAACAGGTGTTGTTTTGAAAAATGCGTGGTTCCCCTCTCCCGTCTCCTGTCCCCCGACTTCTGACTCCTGACTCCTGTCTTCTGATACAGCAGACACAGACAAGAATGTCTGTGCTACCTGACCCCTGACCCCTGACCCCTTCATTATCCCCAGAGCAACAGGCTTGCCCGGCATCATTGTTACCCCATGCACCAATAATTCTCCCAGCTCACGAATAATCTGTGCAGTATAATCCTTTGTTCCGGCAGATGAGCCGGCATTGATGATAACCATATCTGCCAACGCTGCAGCCTCAAGCACCTTGTCCCGTATCTTTTCGTAGCTATCAGGCACTATCTCACTGACAACAGCCTCCCCACCCCACTCATAAATCATTGAACCAAGCATTCTTGAATTAAACTCAATAATTGCCCCTGGTTTCAGTGATTCTCCAGGCTGAACAAGCTCATCACCGGTAGGAATAATGATTACCTGTGGTTTCTTTTTGACCCATACCTTAACCACTCCGGCTGCAAGCATAGCACCAATATCCTGAGGACGAATAAGATGATTTGTTGTAAGTACCATCTCCCCTGCCACAATATCCTCTCCAAGCAATCTGACATGTTGATAGGGGACAACCGGTGTCATAACCTCTACTAATTGCGGATTGCGAATTGCGAATTGCGAATTGCGGATTGTCTCGCTCTGTATGCACACATCCTCTATCTTGATTACTGCATCCATCCCCTGCGGAATAGGGTTGCCGGTGTTGATCAAGACAGCATCTCTGCCAAGAACAAGATTAATCGGTGAGACCTCTGATGCACCAATAAGATTTTCAGCCTTAACCGCAACCCCATCCATAGCCGCAGAATGATAATGCGGTGAACATATCCTGGCTATTACTGATTCAGCCGTTACCCTGCCTAAAATATTCCCCTACTGCTTGCTGACCCCATTACCCTATAAGGACATCCACTGCCTTCAGCATAGTTATCAGTGCTTCATGATCAAATATCAACCAGAATTGTGTCCATGGTGTAAGTAATGGGGATCTATTGAACATTGTCTTAAATAAGAGCAGTTCCTCGTTTTCTGTAATATCTTGTGTTAACATGCTTTTCAGGTTTTCATTAGATTCAATTGTCAGGGTTGGAGAATAAGCAACCAGTGCTGTATCCAAAAAGGTTGATATAGCAGTAGTATAGGCAGATATAATAATGGTAGTTATTTTCTTAAGATACCCAAGATCATTCTCAGTAAGATGATCCAATTGCTGGTTATATCCTAATAATGAAGGCATATCATCCATTGGTATAACCAATAACAGACTTCCTTGAGCCTTACTCAAAAGATGAAAACGGGCTATAACTATTGTTCCTTTTGTATCAATCCAATCAGTTATATTATCTCTTAATAGAATGCTTACCTGTGTGGGAGCAGGTATTAATTTTTCCTCTATAACCTCTGAAAGGCCGGAGGCTGCTTGTCCTGCTCCGATATTTCCCACCTCTTTTAAGGCATCAAGATGCATTTTATCTATTTTAATCAAGGTTCATTTCCTCATGATTTGTCCCAACACTACTCGCTGTCTCTGGCACAGATCATTTATAATTTGTATCTCAAAAAAGCTCTCTTTTTGCATCAATTCTGCTACAGGTTTTGCCTGACTGGGCCCAACCTCAAAGGCTAAATAGCCTTCTGGCACAAGATAATCTGGTGCATCCTTGATTATCTTTCTATAATAATCAAGCCCATCCTCACCGCCATCCAATGCTTCTTTTGGTTCAAAATCCCTGACATCTGGAGGCAGACTATCTATTTCTCCCTTAAGAATATATGGGGGATTAGAAACAATAAAATCTACCCTTTTCTCTAATCCCTGCCCGGACAGAATAGAAAACATGTCCCCTTGAATAAAAACAATTCTATCTAAAACACCAAGCCGTTCTGCATTTAATCGGGCTATTTTTATGGCAGATGGAGATATATCTGTAGCATATACCTTGAGATGCGGCAATATTTTTGCCAGACTGATTGCAATTACCCCGCTTCCTGTCCCAATTTCTATACCAACCCTCCATTCTTGACAAGAATGTTTACATATCGCATTGAATAACACCTCTGTCTCCCATCTTGGGATAAGTACCCCAGGACTAACCACAAACTCCCAATCAAGAAATGTCTTTGAACCAATAATATATGCTGTGGGCTCATGATTACATCTTCTCTTTATTAATGCTCTATAATGGATAATTTCTTTATCTGTCATAGGTCGATTTTGAAGGTATAATTGATGCCGCAAACAAGAGACAACATCCTCAAGCAGATGCTCTGCATCTGTTACAGCTGTTTCTATCCCAGCAGTCTTCAGGGAATCTATTGCTTCATGCAAGGCATCAAGTGTAGTCATTTGCTGCCTCTTCTCCAATGTCATTGGTCATTGATAAGTAGTAGTGTCGTGTTAACTTCAAAATGACGGATATGTTGTAGGGGCGAACCTATTGTTGTGTCAACCTTAGAATGACGCATAAATATGTAGTAACCGTTCACGGTTGTCGGTTCTGAACTGACACCGTATATTGCTGTCATTCCTGTGCATCACTGTCATTCCTGCCCCGTATCAAGTACGGGGTAAACTCCTGCAGGAATCTCCCCCTCAGGTGTCCTAACCCAAGTTCATGATTGTAGTGCCAAAATGAAATTCTTGCAATTCGCAATCTATTGATACGACTTATGTTACATCTTGAGTTTGCATGCTTGGTCAAAACTCCTGATTGTAATATCGCATAATTTTAGCAACCCGGTGAGAGATTCCTGCATACGCAGGAATGACAGTGTCTTCTGTTCTTTTGTATCTATCCACTGTGAACGGTTACAATATGTAGTAGTGTCCGTTTCCCAAACGGACAGATGAGGGCTTGTCCACTACATTTCTATAGGAATTTTATCCGCCACTTGAGAATTGACACGGCACTATGTGTTCACCCTAATTAAGAGCAGGTTTAGAACCTGCCCCTACTACTATAGATAAATATCTGTCAACTCTCGGGGACCCTCATTCAGCAATTCTCATTTTGGCAATCAAAAGGCAAGAAATGTAGCCCAACATTCTATGTTGGCTTTATAAAATGGGGATGGATAAGCCAGGATAGAATCCTGGGCTACAAGATTAATACCAAAATGAGAATTGCTGACCCTCATTTGTCCGTTTGGGAAACAGACACTACAGATTTGATGCTCCATATCCCCTTCACTTTTCACTCTCTGTCCCTTTCCCTTTTGCTGCCTGAGCAAGGGCTGAAACCATTTCATTCAAGTCCCCATCCATAATCATCTCAAGCTTGTAAAGGCTCAGACCGATACGATGGTCTGTTATCCTATTTTGTGGATAGTTATATGTTCGTATCTTCTCACTCCTGTCTCCTGTTCCAACCTGTAGTTTGCGGACTTGAGAGAACTCAGATTCTTGTTTCTCCTGTGCATGGGCAAATAATCTTGCCTTAAGATGCTTCATTGCCTTTGCCTTGTTCTTATGTTGTGACCTTTCGTCCTGACAGGTTACTACTACCCCACTGGGCACATGGGTAATCCTTACAGCAGAATCAGTGGTATTAACATGCTGTCCGCCTGCTCCGGTTGATCGATACACATCAATCTTTAAGTCTTCCTGGCGAATCTCTATCTCTACATCATCCGGTTCAACCAATACTGCAACCGTAGCAGCCGAGGTATGAACACGGCCGCTTGTCTCTGTAACCGGTACCCGTTGAACACGATGGGTACCGCCCTCAAACTTGAGACAATTATAGGCATTCTCACCCTCTACAGAAAAAACTATTTCCTTAAATCCGCCTATCTCTGTAGGATTTGAATCTACAACATCCACTTTCCAGCCCATGTTTTGAATATAACGGGAATACATCCGAAAGAGATCCCCGGCAAAAAGTCCTGATTCCTCTCCACCTGTACCAGCCCGAATTTCCATGATAAAATCCCTGTTCTTATATTGAGAATCCTCATCAGGTGTAAGAATATCCTGAATCTGTCCGCACAACACATCCTTTCTTTCTTTCAATCCCTCAATCTCTTCAGCAGCCATCTTTCGTAATTCCTCATCATGTTCACTGTCAAGCAATGAGTTGCACGCAGAGATTTCACCCTCTATCCCAACATATTCCATCCATTTTTCTACAAGCGGCTCTATCTGCGACCTTCTTTTGGCATGGCTCTGGTATACCGACATATCAGTCATAATAGATGGGTCTGCTAATTTATGGGTTAAATCCTCATATTCATCTTTTAATTGCTTTAATTCTTCAAACATAATCTATCACCTTTATGGGGAATTTGCAATAATAATCATCGTTATTCCATTGTTCAACACTATATATCTCGCATCGATTCAAGTTTATCTTTCGTCTAAAATCAGGATTGTCTCTTAGGCACAGAGGCAGATAGGAATGAAACCTCTCCCATAGTTTCCTCCTCTGTTTTGTGCCAAACTTATCAAATTTGAGTATTACTATGTAGTGGATTTCTTTTTTATAATCCTCGTTCATCGCCCATTTTTTCAAAATCGTATCCTTAAATTTAACGCCCATCCTAAACAGAAAAGGATTCTGTTTAGGTTTTGACAAATCATTACTCCATTCTTTTTGTTGCGTTTCATCTCCACTGGATATATTTTTGACTTCAATAAAAATATTCTCGCTTTCCGTTTCAACAATAAAATCAACAGATAGTAATCCACTCATACCCCTTTTGTGCTGGTTCACCGTGAAACATAATTTTTCATTCAAAAAATAAGCTACTTTTTCTGTATTTCCGACTCCAGATACAGAAGGTTTTTTAGGCATAAAAGAAAGCTCAAGATTATCATATTAAGCACCCTTGTTCAGCTG
>JACQYP010000134.1 GCA_016208205.1 Candidatus Desantisiibacteriota bacterium
GACAAAAACTGCCCCAAAGGGTGAGTATTTGTGTATAGAAAAACATATTATCGGCAAACCTGCTATAGAGGTATTGCAGGAAAACCTTCCCGGACTGATTACCCGGGTCAATTTTCCTAAGTCCATGCGATGGGGGAATAAAGAGATTCGTTTTGCAAGACCGATACGATGGATATTGGCATTGCTTGATAATGAGGTAATCCCCTTTGAGCTGGGAGGTAGCACCTCTGGCAGAGGCAGCACCTCTGGCGAGGGTATTTTCTCAAGTAATATAACCTATGGGCATCGGTTTTTAGCTCCATATCCAATTACTATTTCTCATCCCAAAGAGTATGTTTCATCCATGAAAAAGGCATTCGTGATTGTTGATATTGATAAACGCAAGCAGATGATTGCCTCAGGGATTCGAGAAGAAATGCACAAGATTTTGGATTTTAGATTGCGGATTGCGAATTGCGAATTGCGAATTGCGGAAAATCTAAAATCAGAAGATACTTGTTTCAACACTGATGCATTTGAAGATTTGATAGATGAGGTTACCTGTCTGGTAGAATATCCGGTAGTTCTTGCAGGGGGGTTTGATGAGAAATATCTGTCTCTTCCTCAAGATGTAGTGATTACCTCCATGTGTGAACATCAGCGGTACTTTCCGGTTATCGAGAATAATATCCTTTTGCCATATTTTCTGGTAGTAGCAAATACCTCTCAATCTCCGGATATTGTTCGAGAGGGAAATGAACGGGTATTGAGGGCAAGGCTGTCTGATGCTGCCTTTTTCTGGGATTCAGACCGCAAGGTTTTGCTCGAGAAAAAAGTTGAGCAACAAAAAAAGGTTGTCTGGCAGGAGAAGGTAGGCACATTGTACGAAAAAACGCAACGGATTGTAGAGATTGCAGAGAAGATCGCCGAGGAGCTTAATCGCCAGGGGGAAACCATCCTAACAGATAAGGGACACAGGCTGGAAGCCTGTGCCACCTGTGTTGATATAGAAAGTGTCCGGCGAGCGGCATGGCTTTGTAAGGCTGACCTTTTGACAGAGATGGTCTATGAATTCCCAACCCTTCAAGGGATAATGGGGTATCATTATGCCAAATCTGCCGGTGAGACAGAGGATGTAGCCATAGCTGTTAAGGAGCATTATCTGCCGAAATCATTTGATGGTAATGTCCCTGAAACACCTCTTGGTGCGATTATAAGCATAGCAGACAAGATTGACTCCATTGTTGCCTGCTTCCAGGTAGGGCTCATCCCTACAGGTTCAGAGGATCCTTATGCCTTAAGAAGGCAGGCTCAGGGGATAATAAACATCATCCTCAAGCAAAATCTGCCGATAGACCTTGTCTGGTTAATAGAGCAGGCATATACAAGTTATCTGAAATGCAAAAATCTCGAGGGACCCACAGTAACATCCGAATACTTTCAGGCTATTGATCCTCCAAGGCTTTTCATGAAACAACGATTAGAATATGTATTAACAAATAAAGGATTTATGGCAGATACAAACACAGACAAGAATGTCTGTGCCACAACAAATAGAGGCTTCAGGGCAGATACTGTAGCCGCAGTATTAGAGGTTAATTCTTTATTACCGACAGATGCCCTATCACGCGTCGTGGCTCTTGAGGAGATACGGAAAATGCCTGATATTGAACCGCTGAGTGTTTCGTTCAAGCGGGTGATGAATATCTTAAGGTTAGAACCATCAGGAAAGGATGAATATGTGCATGAACCAATGCTCAAGGAAGAGGCTGAACGCAAGCTGTATCAGTCTATTTGTGGAATTAAGGAAACCGTAGAGGCATTGGTTGAAGGAACAGAATATCTTGAGGCATTAAAAATACTTTCCCTCTTACGAGGGGATATTGACAGCTTTTTTGATAGCGTAATGGTTATGGTTGAAGATTTTGACCTTCGCAGGAATCGGCTGGCTTTATTGCATAGCATAGCATCATTGTTCCTGCAGGTAGCAGATCTTTCGTTGCTCAGACAGGCAGCACCATAGATTCTTTACCTTGTTTTCCCCTCCATTCATTGGAGGGGTTAGGGGAGCTGCTAAATTTTAGGGGGTTTTTAGGTTATGGCACATGCAGGCTTTTTTGTTGCTACTCCACCAAAGGTAGATCTTTTAGAAGAAAAATTACCAAAGGATAAGGGTGCTCAGGCATTAATAAAGGATATCCCTGTGCTTCTGAAGCCGGAAATAAAAAAAGATGCGATTAATTGTGTTAAAGACACGGTTAATGATGTCAGGGCAGGAAAGCTGGTAGATAAAGAAGCGGCTAAGAAAGTTGTCCGTACCCTGGTAGAAGAGGTAATGAATAATTATCAGCATACCTTGCTTAATCTGATAGATATAAGAACTCACGATGAGTATACCTTTGCACATTCCATAAATGTTTGCGTGTTAGCGATTCTTATGGGAATAAAAAAACGATTGGAAAAAGAAGAATTAGAGGAAATAGGATTAGGTGGAATGCTTCATGACCTTGGAAAGATAAAAATTCATCATGAAATATTAAACAAACCAGGTCGGCTTACTAAGGAAGAGATTGATACTATGAAACAACATCCAACCTTTGGATATGAACTCCTGTGCTTTGATCAAGAGATAGGATCAATTCCCCGGGAGATTGCCTATCAACATCATGAACAATATGATGGAGGAGGGTATCCCCGTGGTCTTCGCGGCAAAGAGATTCATCAACATGCTATTATTGCTTCATTAGCAGATGTTTATGATGCTTTGACCACAGACAGACCATATCGAAAAAGGTTCCTTCCTCATGATGCTATGAGGGTTCTTATTACTGATACAGATTCTAAATTCTCTCAGGAATCAATCAGGCTCTTCCTGGAATATATGTCTATATATCCGGTAGGCAGTATGGTCAGACTTAATTCAGGAGAGGTAGCTGTTGTAATCAAGTCTCATGAGCGAGCATTGATAAGACCAACACTTAGAATGATCCTTGATCCAAGAGGGGATTATTATCCCGAACCCCATGAGATAGACCTGAGAAAAGATCGGAAAAGATTTATTGTTGGACCGGTTGGGGAGGATGTATTTGTGAAAAGGTATTGAGTCAGGCTATTAGGCTGTAGACTGTTAGACTATTAGGTTTGCAGACTATAAGCCTAACAGCCCTCAACAGTCTAACAGAAAACGCACCTGAAGGTGCTTGCTACGAATACTAACAGTCTAAATGCCTACAGCCTACAGCCTTACTTGTATTTCCTCCAGTATCTCCTTTAATCCAGGAATATCCTTAAACCATACTCGCCCGGTCATCTCATTGGCTACAGCCTGATAAAGCATAGAAATCAGTTCGCATAGCCTTGAAGGCAGAGGGGGAGGAGTGGTATGTACTATTTCTTTCCAAAGAATACTATTTATCTTCTTTGCTTTTTCTACATCTTGGAACCACGCTGTTTTTCGATAAAATATACGGGCAACCTCTTTGCTTACCGGTAATCCCTCAAAGGTAAATCGGCATTCATCAGGTGTGCCAAGTACATCTACCATGATAAGCCTGCGTTGTGGGTCAAACCCAAATTCTATCTTTCCATCCTCATTGACAAGACCTATCCTTGATGCCTCTTCGCTGATAAGCCCATTGATTATCCTTGTTACCCTTAATATCTCGCAAAACTCCTCCTCTTTGAGTCCGGATATGCCTTTTGCCTCTTCCCAGCTTATGTATCGGTCAGTTGCCTCTAATTTAGTAGAAAAATCCAGCATGGGTGGGTCAAGTTTTTGTCCGCAAGCAGGATTAATTGTCAGACCCATATCCTTTATGGTTAATTGTCCATTTTGCAATCTCTTAAATACACTTGAACCATCCGGCAGATAGTTGCGGTAGATTACCTCAAGCGGGATAAGAAGATTTGCCTGCTCATTGTTATAGGAGGAATAATCATAACAGCCGTTTTGTAGCTGAGGTTTTATTACTTGAACCAATTTTACCTCCATCCCTGATGGGATGGTTTCAACCTCGATAAGTTTTTTTACCCTCTCATTCTCGACTACCCCAAGATAATGTGTTTTTATCCCCATTTCTTCCAATTTTTCTAAAAGATAGGCACTGATAATGCATAATGCTGCCCCTTTATTCTGAATATCGTCAGGCATCTTGCCCCAATCAAACACAGAATATCTATCGGAAAAGGAAAATCTGCCCCTGCCGCTTTTTTGTTCCTCCGGCATTTCAAGAATCGTCAAATCCTTTACGCTGCCCATATTATTGGTACTCCTTTTGATCTGTGAAATGGGTTGATTTCTTCTATCGTAAGCATTCAGCCGTCAGGAAACCAGCAAAGGAAACAATTACCTGACTCCTGATACCTGAACGCTTATCAATAATTATATCATTATACCTAAGGAGTTGTCAATAAATACTTGACAGAAGCATGGAAAAAATGGTAAAATAATAAGAATTATAGGTAAGTTTCAGGTGTCAGGCGAAAGATTCAGCTTTTAAGAAGGTTAGCGTATCTTATGCAGACAAACAAGCATCTCTACTCTCTTGCTTTTCCCTGATACCTGAACGCTTATATTCAAAGGAGGTTGCAATGAAGAATATCGTAGCATGTGTCCTGGTATTGATTTTGGTTAGTATTAGCCATGCATTCGGAGGAACGCCCACAGTAACTAATCTTACAGATAGAGCATTTACTATTTCATGGACAACTACTGTTCCGGAGAAGGGTTGGGTTGAGTATGGGACAACTGTCAATCTCGGCAGTATCGCTTATGACCAGCGGGGGCAGGAGACTGTTGATGATACGCATTATGTAACAATTACCAATTTATCTTCTCCCATTTATTATTATGCTGTTATATCAGGAGGACAAAGAATTGGGGAAGGATCAATAACCATGCCTGTCACTAATCGACAAAGTCAAAATGAGTATGTTGCAGGTGGGAATGTATATCTTCAAGATACTGTCACTAAAGCCAAAGGGGCAATTGTGTATGCTATGTTAAGGGATGTCAATGGTACAGGCACAACAGGAACATCAGCTGTATCGTCCGATTTGGTTAATGATTCAGGATGGTTCTTTTCCCTTGCAAATTTTCTGACAAGTGACTTGACACAGTCTTTTCAATGCTCTCAAGGTGATGAGCTGATTCTTTGGGTAGATGCCGCAGGGGATGGGATTGCCTCTGGTACAGTAACTATTATCAGCACTACCACCTCTATTCCCCTCACCCTTGTCGATACTGTTGTCCCGCCTGCTATTTCTGCACCATGTGCTGTCCCTGGTGATGGTCGTGCCCGGATAGAATTGACAATGCCTGTGCAATCCTCTGGTGTTGTTGGTGTGATTATCCTGCGCAGGGAAGGGGGTTATCCCCAGGTTACCCTTACAACAGGGGCAACATATACAGTCGATTCAATTGTTGGTGACAGTAAGGTGGTCTGTGTGTCTACAGATACCACAACATGGACAGATGGAATGCTGGCAAACAACACCACATATTATTATCGAATATTTACCTATGATGGAGCACACAACTATTCACAAGGAATTAGTTGTCGTGTTACTCCACAGCTCAATCTTGACAATACAAAGGTTTATCCCAATCCATTGCTTGGAGATGGGGTGGTGCATTTTGATAACTTGTTGGCAAATACACACATCTGTATTTATAACATAGCTGGTGAGCTTGTGCTTGAGGCAGATGCACCAGTCGGGACATATTCGTGGTCTCCAAAAAATATTGCCAGTGGGATTTATCTATATCTGCTCAAAGGCGATAATGGACTCATTCGAACAGGGAAGATAGGGATTGTCAGGTAATAGTAGCTGAAGCGTCCTCGCTTCGTGTTAGGTAAAATAGGGGTTGTTAAGATAATGCGGAAGTAAGATAGGTTGTTTAGGCTGTAAGTTTGAAGATACCCTCTCCCGCCTTTATTTTTCTAACAGCCTAAATGCCTGCAGCCTATTTACCTGATTTTAACACTGGAGGATTAATGGAAAAAATAGGAGAGATCCTTAAAAAAAGACGGCTTGAAATTAGCATTTCCTTAGAGCATGCAGCAGAAGAAACCATGATTGCCAGCCGTTATCTGGAATCAATAGAGAATTCTGACTTTAGCCCCTTTCCGGGAAGTGTTTATGCAAAGGGATTTTTGCGTAGATATGCCGAGTATCTTAAGCTTGAAGAGATAGAGATACGAAGGCTTTTAACCCAGTATGAGGCTGAACAAAAGAAAGGAGAGGAAGCACAGCCACAAATAGAAGGCAAAGGAATAGATTCTCAGACTACAATTTTGCGGAATGTTAGAGCCAATAGAAAAAATCTGTATCTTTACTCTATCTTAGCTATTCTCGGATTTCTTATTGCCGGAGGGATATTGGGTGCGATTATTGTTCCATTTTTAGAAAGAGAACCAAAAATATTTATTGACACAAATAAATTATTGTCTCAGGAAGAACTGATAAAAAAAGACAATAAACCGGAAGAAAAACAAGAGACAATTGCCAAAGGTGCTATAAAACCAGAGATAAAGGGTGTTCTGCTCGAAGGAAATGCCTTTGAAGAGGTATGGGTTCAGGTACAGCTTGATTCTGGGAAAAATAAGAGTATTCTTGTAAAAGCAGGAGAAAAGATTAAATGGACTGCTAAGGAAAAGATATGCCTGACAGTTGGTAATGCCGGTGTCATAGCATGGAAGTTTAACTCTCATGCAATTGGTGCACTTGGCAAGACAGGGACAGCAAAGACCATACTCTTTACACCAGAGAAGATGCAGACAGTAATAAAAAAAGAGCAACCTACACCAATTCCTCCCAGTGGTGAGGAAAATAATCAGGATAAGGAAAAAGCAGTAGTTCGAAATCCCGGCACTGTTTCTTCTCAAGAACAAGCTTCAAGAGAAGAAAATACAACTCAAACAACCAAAGAAAAGGCAAAAGAAGCAGGAACAGTCTCAAAGCCTGTCCCTATCAAGAAAAATGAAGGCAACAACCTTGGCAATATCAGCAAACAATCAATATCTGTGGACAAGATTCAAAAGGGAACACAATCTGTCAAAATGTAGACGAAGCGTCTCGCTTCGTATCTTTAACAAGGTAATTAGTCAGCAAGCGGTAGAGAATGTATCCGAAGCATTTCGCATTCTGAATTCCGCAGTATCTCTTAGGAAAAAAGGATAAAAAAATGAATCTGGCAAACAAACTTACCCTTGCTCGCGTATTTATGGTGCCTGTGTTTGCCTACTTTCTATTTCTGAATAATCTCCTCGGCAATTGCTGCAGCCTTTTAATATTCATCCTTGCAGCGATAACAGACTGGTATGATGGTAAGATTGCCAGAGACAAAAACATGGTCTCTACCTTGGGAAAGTTTGCTGATCCTCTGGCAGACAAGATGATAGTTTCAGCAGCCTTTATTTCCTTTGTAGGCATTCCTGTTCTGCATATCCCTGCATGGATAGTGATACTCATTATCTGTCGGGAGTTTGCGGTAACCGGTCTCAGGTTGATTGCTGTATCTGTTGGGGTAGTGATTCATGCCTCGGATGGTGGAAAGATAAAGACTGTCCTCCAGATGGGTACTATTATTGCCATACTGCTTCTTTTGTGTCTCAGAGGCTATATGGAATGTATGACTGATTGTCTAAGGCTGGCAATAGAATGGCTGCCATTATTCCTGATGTTGATTGTAGCTGCTATAACCACATGGACAGGGATTGAATATTTGATGAAACACAAAGGGATCTTGGACGAAAAGGACGAAAAGGACGGAAATGGTGAAAAAAATAATTGTTAGGTTTTTTGCTACAGGATTCTTTAGCGGCTATTCACCTGTGGCTTCAGGAACAACCGGAAGCGTGGTTGGAGTAATTATTTATTTGGCAGCATACTATTTATGGTCATCCCTTCCTTTCTTCTGGCTTTTTTATACGCTTGGTGTAGTAATTATCTCTGTGATCGGCATATGGATATGCTCTGAGGCAGAGGCAATATTTAATGAAAAGGATGCGGGACCCATAGTCTGGGATGAGATAGCCGGGTATCTTATCACCATGATAGGTATTCAGCCGGAATTATGGTGGGTTATAGGTGGCTTTATCCTGTTTCGTATCTTAGATATCATTAAACCAGGACCCCTTTATTCCCTGCAACGGCTTCCTGGTGGATGGGGAATAATGATTGATGATATCGGATGCGGCATACTTGGGTGTATAATATTGCATGTGGCAAGGTATGTGATTGGGTGAGAGGGTTCACGGTTCAGAGGTTCACAGTTCAAGGGTTAAGAGAGCAAACCGTGAACCAGACAACCTGAGTAGTATAAATTAAGCACGAGGTGATGATCATGGTAAGAGTAGGGTTAGTTCAGATGTCCTGCAGCGAGAACAAGGAAGAGAATATTACAAAGGCTCTTTCTTCAGCAGAAAAGGCTGCCCAGGATGGAGCAAAGATTATTTGTTTTCAGGAGTTGTTTAGTACTCACTGGTTTCCCAGGTCAGTAAACGCAGAAAATTATCCTCTGGCAGAGGCGGTAAATGGTCCAACCATAAAATTGATGGCTGATTTTGCCAAAAAAAATCAAACAGTAATGATTGTTCCCATCTATGAAAAGGCAGATGAGGGAATTTACTATAATTCTGCGGTGGTTATAGATGCAGACGGTAAGGTTTTGGGGACATATCGCAAGAATCATGTGCCGCATATCCCGCTTTGGGAAGAAAAGTTTTACTTTGCTCCTGGAAATAATGGCTATCCTGTGTTTAAGACCAGATATGCATCGATTGGGGTACTTATTTGCTGGGATAACTTCTTTCCTGAGGCAGCCAGGGTTCTTGGGTTAAAGGGTGCAGAGATAATATTTGCACCAACAGCCTCTTCCTTAGCCTCTCAGCCAAGATGGAAAAAAATAATCTGTTCCCATGCCATAGCAAACAACCTGTTTGTGGCACGCGTTAACAGGGTAGGGGATGAGCAGGGACAGAAATTTTTTGGAAATAGCTTTTTTGCTAACCCTGATGGAGAGATATTTGCTGAATCCGGCGGCTCAGAAGAGGATGTATTGGTAGCTGATTTAGAGCTGGAAACAATTCGCGACTTTAAGAATATATGGGCATTTTATCGGGATAGACGACCGGAAACATATTGGGATATACTTAATCCATTGCCGTAGGTAGGGGGGCAGCTTTATGACAATTGAAGAAAAGGTTAGACAGACAGCTTCTAAGATAGGAGATCCATGGATGGTACTTGCAAATGCCTTGAAGAGGGATATCCTTGTAAAACTCTTAGAATTAAACCAAATTGTGCGAAAACTGGAAGAAAAGTATGGGGTAAGTTTTGAGGATTTTGATAAACAAAACCTGCTTGATCGGCTGGGACATACATGGGATATTGAGGAAGATTACTACGAATGGGATAGGGTAGTCACTGAATTGCGTAAGCTTGAAGAGATCTTGAGGGGCATAGAATCATGGAGACATCCTTGGATAATCTAAACATATACGAGACAAAAGGCATTATTGCTAAGGCACTTCTTGAGGATATAGGCAGCGGGGACATAACTGCCCAATTAACTGTGCCAAAGGATGCAGAGATACAGGCAGAATTGATAGCCATGGAGGACGGTATCATTGCCGGGTTAGAATTGGCTGCCATGACCTTTACCTTTGATTCCTCTGGGGAGAATGTAGAGTTTTGCCCCTTGATAAAGGAGGGCGAAAGGGTTAGCTGTGGTCAGGTGTTTGGAAAAATTCAGGGGTTTGCCCGGGCAATACTGCAAACAGAAAGGGTTGCCTTGAACTTCTTACAGTGGTTGTCCGGGATTGCTACCCTGACCGCAAGGTATGTAGCGGCTGTTGAAGGCTATCCTGTGAAGATATATGATACCCGTAAAACAACCCCTTGCTTAAGAATGTTAGAAAAATATGGGGTCAGGGTCGGCGGTGGATATAATCATCGGTTTGGATTGTATGATGGTATCCTTATCAAGGAAAATCATATCCGGTCTGCAGGTGGAATAAAAGAGGCTGTCAATCGGGCAAGGGTTGCAAATATGGAGATAGAAGTAGAAACAGAAACCTTGGATGAGGTCAGAGAGGCTGTTTCAACAGGCGTTGATATTATTATGCTTGATAATATGGACATAGCAATCATGAAAAAGGCAGTTGACATAATCAGGGAAAACAAGAAAAGGATATTAATAGAGGCATCCGGCGGCATTAATCTTGAGAATATTCGGGATGTAGCGGCAACAGGTGTTGATCGTATCTCTATTGGTGCCCTTACCCATTCACCTCGTATTCTGGATATTAGCCTGGAGGTAATTAGTAGGTCAGGCATTCTTGCCTGACATTTATCTACAGAATAGTCACAGAGATCATATGGGTTTGATCTTACTGATCACATGTTGCCTACTCAGCAGTAAGTTATTTCGAGCTGTTGTGCAAACAGAAATTCACCACAAAGACACGAAGGCACGGAGAAAAATATTTCGTCAGAGGTAGCAAAAATGAAGATTACCAGGCGGGAATTCTTAAGCAATATGGCTGGTCTTGGGGTAATGATGAGCGGGATTATGTCGCTTGTCGGCAATGCCTGGGGCAAGGTTGGTGCTATGATAGAGGCGTCTGCCCTGCCGGATTTGGCTATTGCCACTGGCAGCAGAGGAGAAAATCCGGAACACTCTGTTCGGGCTGCCATAAAAGCCATAGGTGGAATAAGTCAATTTGTCAAGGAAGGGGATGTGGTTGTAATAAAGCCAAACATTGGGTTTTCCCGTGCCCCTGAGACAGCAGTTACAACAAATCCAGTGGTGGTCAGTACCTTGATAAAGCTGTGTTATGAGGCTAAGGCAAAGGATGTTCTGGTCTTTGACCACACTTGCGATTACTGGGAGATATGCTTTAAGAGGTCAGGGATAAAGCAGGCAACGCTCGTGGCAGGCGGCAAGATATTCTCTGCTCATCGCAAGGGTCTTTATCGGAAGGTTTCTATCCCTGCTGGAAAAACATTAAAAGAAACACTCGTGGTTAAGCATCTTCTTGATGCTGATGTGATTATCAATGTACCTATTGCCAAGCATCATGGGGCAGCAGAGCTTACTATGGGCATGAAAAATCTCATGGGTGCGGTCTGGGACAGGGGTATATTTCATGTAAAGGATTTGCATCAGTGTATTGCAGACCTTTCTACAGTGATCAAACCTCACCTTACTGTGCTTGATGCTACCAGAATATTGTTCAATAATGGACCAAGGGGTCCTGGAGAGGTTAAGAATATAGGAAAAATTGTAGTTGGTGTGGATCCAGTAGCTGTAGATGCTTACGGATGCAGTTTTTTTGGAAAAGAGCCTCACCGGATTGGGTATATAAATATTGCTTATAAGATGGGGCTTGGTGAGATTGATCTGAATAAGATACGGGTGAAGAAAGTTTCACTGTAAATATTTGGGCTCTCCTCAGATTAGTGGGAAAAATACATTTTTCTGACTTGAAATAAAAGTCCTTTTGGTGTATAATAGAGTAAATACACTGGGAGGTGGATAAAATGCAAGGAGGAATTCTTCTATTGAGTAGTCTGGCAAAGCATGTTGTCAAAGACGCCGCACGCGCAGTTGGACAAGTGGGAAGCGAGAAGAGAGAAAAGGTAACAGCTAAGACACTGAGTAATTTGATCGGACTACCCGGATTAAGCGTTAGAGAATATAGTATA
>JACQYP010000124.1 GCA_016208205.1 Candidatus Desantisiibacteriota bacterium
ATCCCTTTGGACATCACATGATAAATTGCACCTTCATATTGAATTCTCCATGGTCTTGCCATAATATTTATATTACCATATTATTCCACATTTGTCAAGTACATTCTACATTCAAGGTCTGACCCCAATACTTCCCTCATACTACCAAAGACTAAATTCCCATTTGGCTCTTTGAACTCTATGGTTAAACTACCTGATGGAACAGTTACAAAACCTATGTTGGTTAATAAAAAGGAAATAGGATTAATAGAATTTGGGATAAAAGTTTCTGGGAAAAGTAGATTAGTACTAATCTCTGGTGCTGGTATTTCAAACGAATCTATACCCATTCCTATTTTACTCTTATTGTTATATACCTCTACTTCAATCAAATATACCCCTCCAATTACATTAAATATCGGAAAACTTATAGTAGTAGTTACAGAACCATTAGGACTAATGTTTAAAATTGTATTAGTAGCAAAAACCTCATCCCCAAAAGGATCAGTAATCTTAAGCCTAACTTCTGGATTATAACTTAAATTATACTTATCTTGCAAGACTAAAGTAATAGTCCCTCTATCTCCTTTATCATAGATTTTTTTATCAGTAATGATATTTAAATCCACTTCAGGCTTTATTACCTCTCCGCCAATTGATGTATTTCCAATGCAAGTTAAGCCTTCATAAACCCATACCCAAAGCCGCCAAATATTGTTGTGTTTTCCATAAACATTATTAACAGTCAAGGGGATATCTTTTGTTTCGTCAGCCTTAATAGAATAGGTTCCTAAGAGATTTTTTGCACCATGAGTCCAATCCCATTTAATGGTAAGATTCTTATCTTGTCCTGTCTCATTTTTGATATGAAGGGTAAATGTAATATCAGCACCTTCAATCAGTGTCTGTGCTGGTGATGTAACCCAGTAGTATAGACCTTCTACATGTCCTTTGCCGGTTAGATGTTTAGACACATAGAACCTCTCACCCTTTGTCTCTGGTTTTAATATATTGCCTGATGTATCCTTCAGCGTATAATTTATCCAGAATATACCGAGTTTGTCTTGGGGGCAGGTGGTTTGGAAGATAATTTGAGTGGATTGACCTGGGGCAAGGGAAGGGGTAAGTGGCAAGGTAATAGTTTCCACCGGCTTTTTATTCGAATCCCTTAAGGTAAATTCTACCTGACCGGCGTTTTGAGGTGTCTCCTGAAATAATTTAAGGAACTCATCGTAGGTAATGGTAACCGGTATTTGAATTGTATCCTCTGATTGGTATTCGGGTATCGGCTTGTTTATGCCCTCAACATAGCTAATCAAATCATTTATCAATTTGATTTCTTCTTTAGATGCCATGTTATGCCCTGAGCTAAAGTCAGAGTAAAGTGTAGAGGCAATGACCGTCCCCGAGCCATACTTGTACATTAACATTGCCGGCATCTGGTTTTTAGTGCGTCTTAATAAAATCGTGGCATCATTTGGCCATTGGGTAAAGTAGCCATCAATACCTGCATCCAGAGTCGCATCTTCTTGCGAGGCAAAAATCGGGTGGTCGGTATCGATGTAAGCGGCATTTTGCCAGCAACTCTGGTCTTCATTCCAGCCATAGGCTGAAATAGTTCCAGGCAGGCATGAAAATTCATACCCCTGCTGTTGGGCAAAACAGACTAATACTCCACCATCATTAACATACTCTCGGAATTTATACTTTAGTATTTCAGAAGTTTCCAGACCAAAGAAACCGCCAGAGGGGATAATCAAAGCCGGGTATCGTTTCATTGTCTCAAGTTCCACTTCAGGCGAAAGCCAGCAAGAATCACCAACTATACTCGATGCCTCCATGGGAAAGCCATGATAAAGCACGGCTACATTAGCACGAGGACCCTCAGTTTCTGTAAGTATTGGCTTACCTAATACTCCCATATAATCATCAGGATGGTCATTGCCGGGTTTAGTCGGGA
>JACQYP010000125.1 GCA_016208205.1 Candidatus Desantisiibacteriota bacterium
AAAAACAAGGCAAACACCTGCGGAATATCCAAGAAGGATAGGTGTGCCGGAGAAAAAGCCTTTGGGTAAGTAGACGAAGCATCTCGCTTCGTAACTCTTAACTGACACCTGATAACCGAATGCTTACGAATACATAATAATAGATGAGGATAAAAACATGGGTAAAACAATTGTGGTCTCTAATCAAAAGGGTGGTGTGGGAAAAACCACCACAGCTATTAACCTGTCTGCCTGTTTGGCGATGCTAGGGAAAAAGGTATTGTTAGTGGACATGGACCCTCAGGTAAACAGCTCCAGCGGGCTTGGGATTGATAAGCATGAATCTAACCCCAACATGTATAATGTTTTGATAGGGAATGCTACTGCCAAAGAGGCTGTCTGCAGCACAGAGATAAAACAATTATCCCTTATTCCATCTAATGTTATCCTTACCGGGGCAGAGATAGAGCTTGTACCCTTAGAAAAGAGGGAATTCATGCTCAAAAAGGCTCTTGAAGAGATAAAAGACGACTATGATTTTATCTTTATTGATACCCCGCCATCGCTTAGTTTGCTTACACTAAACAGTATGGTTGCAGCAGATACTGTTTTGATACCTATTCAATGCGAATATTATGCCCTTGAAGGCTTAAGTCAACTCCTTAGTACCATTACCCTTGTTCATGGAAAGCTGAATCCCTCGCTGAAAACAGAGGGTATTCTTCTGACCATGTATGATCCGAGAACAAACCTGGCTCAACAGGTGGTTGAGGAAATCACTACTTGCTTTGCTGATAAGACATATAAGACGCTTATTCCTAATAATGTTCGTCTTGCTGAGGCTCCAAGCTTTGGGAAGCCGGTTGTTCTTTATGATATTAGTTCTAAAGGGGCAGAGAGTTATATGACTCTTGCCAGAGAGTTTTTAACAAAACAAGGGTAACTTGGAATGCGAAAGCTTACTTGCTTTCGCTTTGGAATGCGGCAGTTTACTTGCTGCCGCTTTAGCTAAATGCAAAACAAAAGCGAAAGCAAGTAAGCTTTCGCACTCCATAGGGCTTAAACTCCTATGGTAAATTCCAACTGCACAGGTCGCAAAATATTGAGCAACTACAAAATAAGGGGAGGCATAGAGTGGGAAAGATAAAGAAAAAAAAGGTTGAAACGATGCAGGCAAGTTCTGCCAGAGGTACTACCTCTCATATAAGGGTAAACAAAGAAACATGGATTCTTCTTGGGACAGGGATTCTGATGTCTCTTCTGTATCTATGTGCCATGCTTTTTTATACAGAGGGGCATCTTTCATTACCGGCATCTAAGGCGTTTTACCAGTTTCAATATGCTAAACAATTGGCTGCAGGTGATTTTTTTCGATGGACACCAGGCGATACATCCAGTACTGGTGCCGGCGGATTATTATATCCCCTGCTTTTAATGCCTGCCTTTATACTTGGGATAAAGGGAGCAGGGATAATTCTTTATGCTTTTTTTGCGGGGCTGGTGCTTCTTTTGCTTTCAGCCTGGTTACTTTTTCTAATAGGGCAACAGGTTGCAAATAAAGAGACAGGAATGCTCGCAGCCCTTCTCTTTCTGTTAAACGGGCCAATCTTGTGGACATATCTTGGCGGTACGGAAATCCTTCTGCTTGCAACACTTATCTTGCTGACAACATATTATTTTCTTAGGGCAGTAAATACCAATAAATATATAGGAGTGGTAATTTTTGCCTCATCCTTGGCCCTTGTCCGATTTGAAGGGATTGTTCTGGTCTATTTATTAACTGTGGTTCTTTTCGTCAATTTGATTGTCTCCAAACAGATAGATTTTTCAAAGGGGATTTTAGCTGTTATCCCTGCTGCAATCGGTGGATTTGGTTTATTTATGAACTTTTTGTGGACAGGAAATCTCTTGCCAAATACCATGCATTCAGAATCAATTCTTTTTCAGGCAAACACACCCCTTCCAGAGATAATAGGTCAGGCATGCAGGTATTTTTTCTTCCTCTTAAAAGATATATTCTCTGGGTTTAGTGGGGAATTCTTTAATATTAATAACCCTGATCAGGGGCAGACCTCGGCCTATTTTCCACCCTTTGCCCTTTTCTTTGGATTAATAGGATTATCCTTAGCTGCTAAGGAAATAATCTCGAGGCAATTAGGCGTGGTATTTTTGATCCTTCTCTGGTTTTTCAGCGGGATACTGCTTTCGTCATTTTTGTATCCGGCACACACCTTATGGAATATAGCGGTAATTCCTTATTATCCTGTTTTTATCATCCTGGTAGCCATTGGAACACATCAGTTTTCTCAGGCAATTGCTGCCTTGATTCCTAAAGCCTCTACCGGAAGCATTCCCTCTTTTAAGGAGATATTTTATGGATTCTTCTGTTTCTTTTTGCTCTTTTCTTTATGCGGTACAATTTGTTTTAGTGTTATCTACGGCAAGAGCTGTTACAATACATACTATCATGAAATCACCCTTGGAAAGATGATACAGGAAAAGTTTCCCCCAGATGCTGTCATTGCTGCTAATGGGATGAGCCCTCTGGCATACTTTGGCGAGAGAAGGTTTGTTGATATCTCAGGGGTAGGCAGCAATGGACTGGCTGCATCCTTCAGGCATGGGGCAGGGAGTATCTTTGAGGCATTAGAATCAAGGGATGTTTATCCTCAATTCTTTGTCCTGCCGGAGAATGAGCTTAGGCTTGAGCAATCCGGTTTACTTGGCAAAAGGGTATATTCCTCTAAGATGGTAACCATTGAACAGCTTTCACCCTTAGTTGTTTATGAAGCAGAAAAGGCATGGCTTCATAAAGGGGATTCTTGCGTGTCTGTGTTGAATGAGGTAGATGGATGGCTATTAATAGACAGCCTTGATATAGCCGATATTGTTGATGAAAAGGCTCATAATTACAGATTCTGGGAGGCAGAGCACAAACCAGGGGCAATCACCTATGCCCTGAAGCTTCCATTTTTACTCAGCCAGGAAAAGGTTGTTGCTGATGGCGGCAGGGTTCTTTCCGGAGGGGAGGAGATGGTGATAAAGACAAGGCCGTCAACAAATATGAAGATAATTGTTCGACACAAGGGCAGATTTAATATCCAGGTAATGGTTAATGATAAATATAAAAAGATGTGGAAGGAAGACAGGGGATCTGAGAATGTATGGACAGAGGCTATTCTGGATATCCCGGCTGAATGGATAACTACGGAACGGACAAGAATAAATATTCTGACCATGGAGAAGGCAGAATATTTTCCAGCACACTATTGGTTTTATCAGAGGTAAAATGTAACTGTTCACTGTTTACGGTTATCTGTTCACGGCTACAAAAACTGTGAACCGTGAACCGACAACTGTAAACAGTTACTAAGGAGAATTATGCGAATACGATATACAATATTATTCAGTATAATAGCGATCCTTCTTGCAGCCATTTTTTTAAGGTCAATGCTTTTTTATACAGATGGCCATCTTGCCCCACCATTGGATGACACCTTTATCTTTCTCCAGTATGCCAAACAAATCTGCCATGGGGCTGCCTTCCAATATAATACCGGGGACAGCCTGACAACAGGGGCAACCAGTCTTTTGTATCCTTTTATCTTAAGCATAGGATTTTTATCCGGTTTGGGCAAGACAGGTATCCTTGCTTTTTCACTTGGGTTGGGATTGGTCTTTTTAATAGTTTCCTCGATATTGATATTTAATATTGGCAGAAGATTATTTAACGAGACAACAGGTCTTGTGTTAGGGCTGCTTTTTTTATTTAATGGTCAAATCCTTTGGAGCTTTTTTTGCGGGATGGAAACAGGCTTTTTCATGTGCATTATTCTATCTGTCTTGTATGCCTTTCTTCTTGAGGCAGAGGGGGGGGAATATTTTTGGACAATAGTTTTTGCCAGCATCATGGCTCTGACCAGGCCAGAGGGATTGATCCTTTCCGGGGTGCTTTTTGGCTTTATCTTCTTTTTGCGGAATGAGAAAAATTATTATTTTCTTATCCCTGTAGGGTTTGGAATGATATTTGTGGTGATGAACTATGCCTTTACCGGAAGCCTGACATTTAACACCATGATTGCCAAGTCTCCCCTTTCCAGACCAAATTCAAACCTGCTTGATATAGCCGCTACAGCAGGCAAGTATTTTTTCTATATAATGAAGGATATATTTTCCGGATGTGATGGCAAATATACCCCGGCTATGTATGCCAATGAAGGACAGGAGTCGGTTTATTTTGCCCCATTTTCATTATTCTTTGGACTTGTTGGAGTGCTATATTTTGTAACAAAAGAGATGCGGGAAAAAATATTGGGGATCGGAACATTAACCCTTTGTTTGTTAATGACAGAACTTTTTTCTCTTTGCATTTCTCTTCCGGTTAAATGGCACTGGCATCGATACCTTATTCCGTTCTATCCCTTGTTTTTAATCTTCATGGTCAGCGGGCTTTCTTTGTTTGCTCGGCTGATTTGCCAGCCCTTTCTTTCTTTTGGGGAGAAGGAGACAAGGGCTGCCTTTGTTTCTTTAGCCTCTTTTTTTATATTATTCGGCATACTGAATACCTTGTACTTTTCCGTAGCTTATGGGAAAAATTGTAAAGATATTTACAATCAACAAATGGCTCTTGGGGCATGGATAGAAAAAAATATTCCAAAGAATGCAGTGGTTGCGGTCAATGACCTTGGGGCAGTAAAGTATTTGGGGGATAGATACATAATCGATCTCCTCGGTCTTGGAACAAATGGGTCTGGGTGGGCCTGGGTTAA
>JACQYP010000126.1 GCA_016208205.1 Candidatus Desantisiibacteriota bacterium
CGAAAGCAAGTAAACTTTCGCAAAGCAAAGCGAGAGCAAGTAAGCTCTCGCACTCCAAATTTCAAGATAAATTCCCCTCACTGAGTAGTTACAGAAATATAAAGCTTGTCTCTGCGGCAGAGAAATGCAAGTCACCCAACCTTGAACCGTAAACCAGACAACCTGAATAGTTACCTCTCGTTTTTATTTTCCTAACAGTCTACAGTCTATTCACCTTCAGCCTATTCCCTAAAACACCTCTTCTACCTTAAAACAAAATCCCTTTAATACAACTGAAGAAAGGGTATCTTGCAATTGAAATATCCCATAAGTTTCATAAGCCCCGCCTGTAAGGGTCAAAACCTCTATCTCTTTTCTATCCATATCTACTAACCAATACTCATGCACACCATATTTTTCATAGAGCTTCCTTTTTATAATCCTATCCCTTTGAGCAGAGTTTTTAGATATGATTTCAATAAGTAAGTCTGGTGAGCCTTTTATATTATCCTGAGTGATGATCTCTTGGTTTTCCTTTGAGACAAAGATAATATCAGGTTGAACGACATCTTCATTGCTCAGCACTACATCACATGGGGCACAGAATACCTTTCCTGATACTGTCTGTTCTAATAATTGCTTAATCCTGAATACAATGTCTATGGAAATGCTTTGATGCCACATATTCGGTGCAGGCGTCATAAAGAACTCACCCCCTATTAATTCATATCGCTTATCAGAACCTATATCCCAGACAAGATAGTCATCATAGGTAAATTTTATTTCCTTTCTTGCCGCTATAGCCATAGCTCTACTCCTTTTCAACCTGTGTTTACATTTACACGAATAAATGAATCATACGAATAGATAGTAACTACTCAGGTTCAAAGTTCAAGGGTTCACGGTTCAAGGTTAGAGAGCGATGAAGCTTGTCTCTGTGAAGGCAGGGAATTGAACCGTGAGCAGTTCAAAAAAAAACACGCTATCTTTCGTGGATTTATTAACTATCTCAAGAAATATGTAACTACTCAGCTTGTATGCAAAAGTCCGCTTATTTGGAGTGCGAAAGCTTACTTGCTTTCGCTTTGTTTTTACAGCAGCTTACTTGCTGCTGTTTTCGCGGTACAGCAACTTGCAGAGCGAAAGCAAGTAAACTTTCGCAAAGCAAAGCGAGAGCAAGTAAGCTCTCGCACTCCAAATTTCAAGATAAATTCCCCTCACTGAGTAGTTACAGAAATATAAAGCTTGTCTCTGCGGCAGAGAAATGCAAGTCACCCAACC
>JACQYP010000137.1 GCA_016208205.1 Candidatus Desantisiibacteriota bacterium
CTTGACCTGAAGAGGGGTGTACTCAAACACATTCAGCCCTGCCTCAGCCAGGGTTAATAATATTACCCCTCGTGCATGTCCCACACTGGTAGCTGTCTTCACATTTTTGCTGAAGAATATTTCTTCTACAGAGGCTGTGTCCGGTTGATACTGGGAAATGATAGCAGTCAGGTTTTGCCGAATCACAACAAGTCTTTGTGCCAGAGATAACTGCCTGCTTGTAATGATACAGCCGTAATCAATCATCTTTAATCCCTGATTATTTGTTTGAAAGGCAGCACCCTTGACAGGTGCTGCCTCTTCCTCGACTATCCCATATCCGCATCTTTCTATGCCAGGGTCTATCCCCAATATTCTCATGTTTATGTCTGCAGCTCAGCCATGATATCATCAGGAATATCAAAATTAGCATAAACCTCAGAAACATCATCATTTTCCTCAAGATTTTCTATCAGGTTAAGAACCTGTCTTGCCAGATCCCTTTCAATCTTGATATAAGATTGAGGGATCATGGATAATTCATCATATTCTATGGGAATTTTCTGCTCTTTCAAGGCTTCCTTCGTTTCTATAAAATTCCCCGGATTTGTTATGATTTCATATACCTCAGCATCGTCTGTTTTAACATCATCTGCACCAGCTTCCATGGCTATTTCAAGGAGTTTATCCTCATCAACTGCATCCTTTTTTATGCCAATGCAACCCTTTTTAGAAAACATCCATGAGACACACCCTGCCTCACCAAGACTTCCTCCACTCCTTGAGAATATCTTTCTTATTTCAGCTGTAATCCTGTTTCTATTATCCGACATGGTTTCAACCAGAACAGCAATCCCGCCAGGACCATACCCTTCGTAGTTAATTTCTTCAACAATCACACCCGGGAGCTCCCCTGTGCCCCTCTGAATAGCCCGTTTGATATTATCCAGTGGCATATTGACTTCCTTAGCACTTTCAATAACAGTGCGGAGCCTGGGATTCATATCAGGATTACCGCCATCACGGGCAGCAATTGTCATCTCTTTTATTATTCTGGAAAAGAGCTTTCCCCTTTGGGCATCAGCTGCACCCTTTTTGTGTTTAATGGTTGCCCATTTTGAATGACCGGACATAAAATACTACCTCCTTGAAAATTTATTCAGCATGCTGAATAGTGGTCAGTAATCAGTAATCACTGACCACTTCCCCCCGACCCCTATCATCCCCTACCCATGATGCTCCTCTTCCTTCGCCACCTTAGCCTCAGCAATGATCTTTTCTGCAATTGGATGAGGCACCTCTTCATAATGAGAAAATTTCATCTTGAAGCTGCCGCGACCACGGGTAATAGACCGCAATGATGTGGCATATTTATACATCTCTGCCTGAGGGACATTTGCCTTTACCAGCTCATTTTTCCCTTTAGGCTCTACACCCAGTATCCTTCCCCTGCGAACATTAAGGTCTCCAATTACCTCGCCCATATTTGTCTCTGGTGCAAGGCACTCTACCTCTACAATAGGTTCTAACAGCACCGGGCTGGCATCCTCAAATGCCTTCTTAAAGGCAAAAGCACCTGCAATCTGAAAGGCTAAATCTGAGGAATCTACATCATGAAATGAGCCGTCATACAATATTGCCTTGACATTAATTATGTGACAACCAGCAAGGATACCCTTATCCATGGTATCTCTTATACCCTTTTCTACAGGGGGGATATATTTTGCCGGGACAGAACCGCCAAATATATCAGAGACAAACTCAAATCTTTCACCCGTAGTCAATGGTTCAATCTTCAGGAATGCCTCGCCATATTGCCCCCTGCCCCCTGATTGTTTCTTGTGTTTATAATTACCCTGTCCGGGTTTTCTGATAGTTTCCCGATATGGAACCCTTGGCTTTTCTGTCTCTACCTCTGTCCCAAACCTTCTGGTCAGGCGATCCACAACCACATCCAGATGGGTTTCCCCTATCCCGGAGATGATGGTTTGTGCCAGTTCATGGTCAAGATGCATGGTAAAGGTAGGGTCCTCCTCAGCAATCTTATGAAGACCAAGCCCCATCTTTTCCTGATCTGCCTTTGTTTTAGGCCTTACAGCAAGGGAGATCGAGGCTTGCGGAAAATCTATGGCCTTAAGTGTAATCGGATCAGACGGCATGCACAGGGTATCTCCTATCTTAACCCCTTTAATCTTGACAATTGCACCTATATCCCCTGCACCTATACCCTCAACATCGTTTTTATGTTTGCCTATCATCAGACATAGATGCCCTATTCTCTCTTTATGCCCGGTAGTGGTATTGAGTATATCTGTGCCACCAGTCAGTTTGCCTGAATATGCACGGAAAAAGACCAGTTCACCTATATGTGGATCAGAGATTATCTTAAATACCAATCCACAGAAGTGATCATCAATAGAGACAGTCCTTGTTTCATCAGGGTTTATCCCGCAAACCCTGCCCATATCTGCTGGAGAAGGGAAGGATTCAACAATCAGTTTATCTCCACTGCCGAGAGGAAGCTGAAAGGGAATAATGTTTGCTGATGATTCTAATATAGATATAGATTCTACAGCCTTATAAAAGTCTGCATGCTCTTTTTCCATCTTATTTACAAAAATACATCTTGCCAGATTTCTTTCATCAGCGTATTGCCAGACAATCTCTGTTCCTATCTCCACACCGGCTGAGGCATCAAGCACAACCACACACCCCTCTGCAACTCGCAAGGATTTTTTGACCTCTCCGACAAAATCCGTGTAACCAGGGGCATCTAATATGTTTACCTTAGTCTTTTTCCACTCACCATAGCCGAGACTGACATTGACAGATATTTTTCTTTTTATCTCGTCAGGTTCATAATCCATAGCAGAGCTTCCATTGTCAACCCTGCCCAGCCTGTCCACCGCCTTTGCATTAAACAGCATGGCTTCTGTCAGCGTTGTCTTTCCTGCCCCACCATGCGAGATCATAGCTACATTTCGGATCATGTTTGGTTGATACATCTTATCCTCCTTGTATTACGGGTGATATGGTAGAGACAATGTCTCTACCTGCTCAGGTTGTTTAAGCTGACAGCTCATCTATTAATTTTTGCAATTTACTCATGCAGCCTGTTTAACAAACTGAGTAGTGCTATAAGATTACTACAAAAATCCCTAACTGTCAAGCAAAATTTCTTAGTGTTTATCAAAAACATCAAGTGTAATTGGAGCGCACAGCCCAGTAGCAAGTGCAACGCCTTATTGTTATCAGAACAGAGATAACAAAGGGTGAATAATATGCTATACTCTTCGTGGACAAACAGCACAGCACGAGGAGGTAAATATGGCATATCGACATGTAACTGAGGA
>JACQYP010000121.1 GCA_016208205.1 Candidatus Desantisiibacteriota bacterium
AAATAGAAGAAAGCCTAACACATATTAAAGGCAATTTGTCAAGAGAAAAGTTTATCGCTATAACGATTTTTTTTAATTTTTTTCAAAAATTCGTTTCTCTTGCACAAATAACGGGCTTGGGACTGCAATCCATGCATGAAACCGGAATCCTTCTTGACCTTACGATTTCACGCCTGGATTGCAGGAATAAGTCTCAAAATAAGACTTCCCGCTGTGCGAAACAGTTGGATTATAAACGGTCTAAGGAATCTGACTTGGTTTTCTCTCAACGGGCTAACCCTAATGTTCGTCAGGATTGCACCAAACACATATTCGATATTAAGCCTCTCTGGCTCAAAAGAGAACCAGTGGCCTTGTGGTGAGTTATGTAACCCCCACATCAGAAAATAATCCGGGGCACCCGCTTGCGGGTCGGCTTGAAGTCCTACTCAAAAAGGTTTGGCTATCTTCCTGTAAGAGTTGGAAGATTCCAGTTATTTACGGGTTTCATCAAGGGGCAGATCCTGACTGTTTAAAAACCTTCTGTTTTATTTTAAGGGGTGAAAGCAACTTCCCAATCAAGAAAAATGAACTGGGCTAAGTGTTCGAACATTGCCCTTTCAGTTAGAATTCGGGTTAGTTGCCCCACCCAAATTAATAACTTAAAAATCGTTTTTCATCGAATGCCTCCTTATTTTTGAGCATAAAGTAAACAGCAACTGCAAATTTGTGAGCCATAATACTTTTAGCTTTGCCGACGCCATGTTTTGATATTAACCTTTCATAGTATTTCTTTATATTCGGTGAATGTGTCTGAGCATGGATGATAATCTCAGAGAATGCCCATTTGAGATAAGGATTGCCTATCTTGTTATTTCCACCGCCGGTATATTTACCGTTTGATGTTCTTTCACACTTTACGAGACGGCAATATGAAGAAAAGTTCTGGACAGAAGGGAATCGGTTGATAGTGTGAATTTCATAAAGGATAGTAAAAGCCAATATCTTACCAATACCCGGAGTAGTCATCAGAATAGATAACGCATTATGGTCATGGTATTTAGCTCGAGCGTATACCTGTTTTTCGATTTTGTCGATAATAGGGTCTAAGGCATTGCTTAGTTCAATATCGCAGTTAACAGACATAGCAATATCAGGATGGTCAAAATGATTGGGTAAATCTGCTCTGGATGATTTTCTTTTGACATCAGAGGAGCCAACCCCATCTATTGCTTGTTGGTTAAAAGTACCCTGGATGTGGGTATAAGATTCGGCACGGAGAGTAACATAACGATATCTTCTGCGGAGTAAATCCCTTGTTCCTCTCATCTCTTTAGGATAAGGATAAGCTGGTGGGAACATATTACATCTAAGAAGATTAGCGATAGTTGTGGCATCTATACGGTCATTCTTATTTTTTCCACTATGGATGGCTTTCATGTAGAGTGCATGTCCTAAGAAGAAAGGGATATTTTCTTTTTGGCAGGTATCAGCTAACCAGTACCAGTTGAAGGTAGATTCAACACCAACCGCAATACTATGGCGGTAAGGTTGAATCACACTGAGGAAGTAAGGTGGATTGTTTGGGATGTTTCGGTGAAAGAGGATTTCACCTTTAGCATCCATGATAGAGAGGAACATAGTTTTTGCGTGGAGATCGCCTCCACAATAAAAGTTTTTTTGGATAGTAACTGTTTCCATTATAGTAGCCTCCTTGAATAATTATTTGATTTATTGGTCAATTTTCTAAATTGACCTTAAGAAGGGACATACGGTGTATGTTCCTCCATAATTTGTAATTAAGTCCGATGTATCTCAAAATAATTCTTGACGCAAGGCAAAGAAAAGGTTATAATATAGTTAGAATTTAATCGCTTAATTTTCTCCCCTGGGAGGAGGATAGGGCAACGCTGGAGAGCGACCCGAGCGCCTGCCAGGCCACATACTGGATATGTATGCCTCTGAAGGTCATTTGCCTCTCAGAGGAGAAAGTTAAGCAATTAGTTCTTTCATATATATCCAGGTGTGGTTAATGCGATAAACTCAAAGCAATTATATCATACTATACGATGGATTCCAAGTGCCTTTTAATTATTATCAAAAAAATGAATCAGACGAAGCTGGTTGTTTTTGTAATTAGGATGATTAGGATTGTGATATTTGTGGAGATAATTTGGACAGAATACATGAGGTATCGTGCGAATCTACGTGGTTTCGACCTTGCCAAGATAAAACATATTGTGCAATATTCCACATAGCGTTACTATGATGTTGCGACACAGCGGGTTGTTGTAGTCGGACGCCACGATAAAATGTTGGTTCTGGTACCATATGAATATGAGAACGGGATAGTTACGCCTGTAACTATCCATGTCACTACACGGCAGCAAATTAATTTTAGATTAAAGATGGGGAGGTTTCGAAGTGAATAAGTCACATATGAAGTATTTCGAAAAAAACGATGTTTTACATTTTGCCATTTCAGGTGAACATGAGGTCGGCAGCATAG
>JACQYP010000122.1 GCA_016208205.1 Candidatus Desantisiibacteriota bacterium
ATATTGTTTGGTACGAACAATAGTATCAAGACAACTAATGCCCAGACAAACGGCTCGTTCGAGACAACATTTATGGTTGATACTCAACGCTATGGGACAGCTACTATTATAGCAACAGGTGCCTCTTCTGAGTCAGCCCTGAAACGATTTATGGTGAGCCCGAATGTGTTCTCGGTTGTGCCTTCATCCGGCACGGTTGGAAGCTGGGTTACAGTCAGTGGTACCGGCTATGCTGCAAGTGAGACGATTACCATAGGGTTTGGGACAACAGCTAATATCCAGCAAGCAGCAACAGATATTCGCGGTTACTTTACAACCACATTTACAGTAAATACTCAACGCTATGGGGCAACAGCGGTTAAGGCAACCGGTGCGATGTCTTCCTCAGCGATAAGTACATTCTTTATCCAGAAGAATATTTACTATGTGTCACCATTATCAGGCACAGTAGGCAGACAGGTTGAGATTCGTGGTACAGGATACGGCAGCATTGATAATATCAGAATAGACTTTGGAAGCACCTTAACCATTAGTACCGGTGTAGCAAATACAACCGGCTGGTTCAAGACATTCTTTACCGTAGATACGCAAGTATTTGGTTCAACTACAATTATGGCTACAGGTGTTGCCGGGGATAATGCACAGGCAGTATTTTCTGTTATGGCTAATATGGATAGTGTCCGACCAACTACCGGCAGTGTTGGCACGGTGATAACTATTGAGGGTACAGGCTATACAGGTTCTTCAGATATTACCATAGACTTTGGTGATGTGGATGATATTATTGCCACCCAAACAGATGCAAAAGGCTATTTTGTGACTATATTTACCGTTGATACTCAAAGCTATGGGACAAAGACCGTAGCTGCTCAGGACACTGCAGATAATCGTGTTGAAAGGACATTCCTTATTATCCCGAGTGTGTATTTAGTGACACCAACTATTGGTACGGTTGGTCAGACAATAACGGTTAAGGGTGCAGGGTTTGTGAGATATGATACCCTGACAATTGATCTTGGAGACAGGCAGGGTATTGCCGGTGTTGTTACAGATCCTCGTGGTGTATTTGAGACAAGCTTTGTAGTTGATACCCAGATTGTTGGCAAGAAGATGATTGTTGTAAATGGCACCATGTCTACAAAGGCAACAAGCAGCTTTACCATTACCGGTGGGATTACTATTTCCCCATCCATTGGAACAATAGGGAGAGTAGTAGAGGTAAAGGGCAGCGGATTTGGCTCTGAGGATGTTATTGGTGTCAGCTTTGGTACAACGGGTCATGTGGCCACAGAGGTCAGCAGTATCTGTGGTACCTTTAGCACAACATTTGCTATGGATGGTCAGGTTTATGGGACAACGACAATTTCAGCTACAGGTAAGAGCTATGCTGAGGCTTATATCTTTGTGAAGCCGAACTTCCATCTGGTAATACCAACAACAGGTACGGTGGGCACAGTAGTTCGTATTGCAGGTACAGGTTATGCGGCATCTGAACTTGTAGCCATAGGCTTTGGCAATACACTGGTGATTAATACTACAATGTCTTCCGGGAACGGATACTTTGAGACAATCTTTACGGTTGATACCCAGAAGTATGGCTCAACATATATCAAGGCAACGGGTGCATCCTCATCAGGTGTAGCCTTGAATACATTCTTTGTTACGCCTGATCTTTACCTTGTATCACCTGTCAGGGGGACGATTGGAAGCGTGGTTGAGATACGGGGTACAGGCTATGATGCCATTGATACAGTGAATGTGAGATTTGGCAATACACCAACGATAGCCACAGGTGTTGCGGGTGGTAATGGTGCATTTAGTGTAACATTTGGTGTGAATACACAACCCTATGGAACTACAACTATTATAGCTACTGGTGTAAGATCTGCCTCAGCCGGCAATGCCTTTACTATCATGCCGTCTATCTACTCTATCCTTCCAAAGGCAGGTACTGTTGGTACAGTAGTTGAGGTAAAAGGGATTGGGTATGGTACTAATGATGATATTATCATCGGATTTGGTGCCAGCGGTGCATTGGCTGAGGGTGATGCGGATGCTAATGGTATCTTTACTATTTACTTTACAACTAATACTCAACCCTATGGGACAACTACGGTTATTGTGACCGGTGTCTATTCTGCTTCTTGCGAGACAGCATTCTTTATCTATCCTAACCTCTATTCTGTCAGTCCAAATGCAGGAACGATTGGGAGGATGATTGAGGTCAAGGGTTCAGGATATGCATCTGGCGAGGCTATTACAGTCAGGTTTGGGACAAATATGGCTATCCAGAATATAGCAGCTGATTCAAGGGGTTATGTTGAGATTGTGTTCAATGTAGATACACAGGTTTATGGAACTACCACAGTGAAGCTTACCGGACTGATTGCCGGGAGTGCTACCAATACATTCCGTATCATGCCGAATATCTATACCGTAACACCGACTAAGGGTACGGTTGGAACTCAGGTTGAGGTAATGGGTGCCGGGTATGCGGCTACAGAAACTATCCGGATTGACTTTGGGAATACAAATAATATCAAGATGGCTGCAGCAGATAATCTTGGTCGTGTAAGTACAAGCTTTACCGTGAATGTTCAGCCATATGGTCAAAAGATTGTTCGATTAACAGGGAGCTCATCTACCTCGGTTGAAAATACATTTACTATTATTCCAGCTATATACTCAGTAACACCGGTTTTGGGCTCTGTAGGGACAATAGTTGAGATAAATGGTTCAGGCTATAGTGCAGCAGACTCTATCAGAATAGACTTTGGCAGTAATGGCCGTATCCAGACAGCTGTAGCAGATAGCAGCGGTTACTTTACGGCTTCATTTACCGTAGATACTCAGAAGTATGGTACAACAACTATCAATGCTATCGGTGCATCTTCAGCATCAGCCATAAATACATTTGTGATTGTTGGCGGTGTCATGGTTACACCAACATCCGGTACAGTAGGCACTAAGGTTTATACTGAAGGATCAGGGTTTGGTGCAAATGAGCATGTAGGAGTTAATTTTGGCACGACACCTACGATTGTTACCATGAATACAGATAGCCGTGGTGTGTTTACCGGATACTTTACCGTAGATACGCAAAGCTATGGTCAGGTAGTTGTAGAGGCAGTTAATTCTACGACAGCTCAAACAGGCTTCTTTATTATGCCGGCTTTGTATAGAGTAACACCGTCAACAGGTACGGTGGGAACAGTGGTTACACTTAAGGGTAATGGTTATGATGATACAGAGGTGATAACCATCAGGTTCGGTGCAGCTCTTCTTTATGCAAATAGTGATGGTGTTGGTTATTTTGAGGCAAGGTTTACAGTAGATACTCAAGGCTATGGGACATGCACTATTCGGGCAACAGGTGTTTCCTCAGGGGAAGCAAATAATGTATTCTTTATCAAGCCGATGATATACTCTGTGAGCCCAATAACAGGTAGTGTAGGTACTGTGGTTGAAATAATTGGTGTTGGTTATAATAAGATTGATCCTGTGACCATTGATTTTGGTACAACATCAAGCATTAAACAGACAACGACTAATATAAGCGGATACTTTAAGACAACATTTACAGTGGATACTCAATCGCTTGGGACAACAACTGTCAAGGCGACAGGCAGTCTTTCTGAGTCGGCATTTGCAGGATTTGGTATCCGTCCATCCCTGTATCTGGTAAGTCCAACAACCGGCACGGTTGGAATGACGGCTGAGGTTTATGGACAAGGGTATGCTCAGGGTGAAGGGATTACTATTGATTTTGGTAATTATAAGGCTATTCAGACAACCATTACAGATGAAAAGGGATACTTTGCTGCATCCTTTGAGGTAGATACTCAGGTCTATGGTAAGACAACCATAGTGGCAAGGGGTATGATGAATGCAGAAAATACCTTCTTTATTAAGCAGAATATTGCCTCATGTTTACCAAATAAAGGCAGTGTGGGGACAATTGTTTCTATTTGCGGCACAGGCTACAGTGCAACCAATAGTATTACCATCATGTTTGGGACAAATATTAATATTGTACAGATAACAAGTGATGAAAAGGGATACTTTGAGGCATTATTTACTGTTGATACTCAAGGTTATGGGACAACAACGATTACAGCCTCAGGTGCTAAGAGTACCTTCTTTATTATGCCGGATGTTTATCTGGTAAGTCCTACAAACGGTACAGTAGGGAGTATTGTTGAGATTCGTGGGACAGGCTACAAGCAGAATGATAATGTGAATATCTGCTTGGGTACAACACCAAACATTCAGGTTAAGTCTGCGGATGTTAAGGGTTGGTTTAAGACAACCTTTACTGTGGATACTCAGGTTTATGGATCAACAACTATTCGTGCTATGGGCATTGATGCAGCTGAAAACAGCTTCTTTGTTAAGCCTGCTGTATACTCTGTCAAACCGACATCAGGCTCTGTTGGTACGGTTGTTACCATAAAAGGTACAGGGTATATGTCTCTGGATACCCTGACAGTGATGTTTGGCAACAATTCAAACATCAAGATGGATGCAGCCCAGGCTAATGGCTCGTTTGAGACAACCTTTGTGGTAGATACCCAGGCGGTTGGTACAACAACAATTACTGTCAAGGGTACATTTGGTCAGGCTTCAAATGTGTTCAATATTGTAGCTGCAATCAATATCAGCCCAACCATTGGTACGGTGGGTACAACAGTAACTATCAATGGCGTTGGGTTCAAGGCAAACAGTTTAGTGAGGGTTAACTTTGGTAATACAACAACCATAACAACAATAATGAGTGATCTAACAGGTGCCTTTAGCGGAACATTTGTGGTGAATACTCAAAGCTTTGGGCAAAAAATCGTATCTGCTTCAGCCAAAGGATATGCAGAGCAAGCATTCTCTATTATTCCTGAGCTGTATCTGGTATCACCGTCAAGAGGCAGCGTTGGAACAATAGTTGAAATACGAGGTACCGGTTATGATGTTCAGGATGATATAAGCATAGCCTTTGGGACAACACTTGGGATTACAGATACGGTTGCAGATGATAGTGGCTGGTTCAGCACGACATTTACAGTGAATACTCAATCGTTTGGGACAACAACGGTTACAGCAAGCGGTGCGGGTGTGGCTTCCAACAGGTTTGTTATCCTGCCACAGGTTTATAGTGTAGCACCAACAGCAGGGACGGTTGGTACAATAGTAACTATTAGCGGTACAGGCTACGGGGCAAGCGATAGTATAAAGGTCAGCTTTGGCACAAATGCCAGCATCCAGACGGCAGTAGCAAGTGCGATTGGAACATTTAGTACAACATTTACGGTTGATACACAAAGGTTTGGGATATGCACCATTACTGCAAGCGGTGTGAGTGTGGCAACAAATGTGTTCTTCATTCTGCCGCAGGTTGTCAGTGTCCTACCGGCAACAGGGACGGTTGGTACAATAGTGACCATCAGCGGTACAGGCTACAGCGCAAATAATAATATAACCGTTAGTTTTGGAACTAATACCAATATCAGGCAGACAACAGCAAGTGTCTATGGGTCATTTACTTGCATGTTCACGGTTGATACGCAAGCCTATGGTACAACAACCATAGCAGCTGCAGGCATAGCAACAGCGTCCAACAGGTTCTATATTCTGCCGGAGGTTTACAGCGTGATACCAACATCTGGCACTGTTGGCACAGTAGTAACCGTCCTTGGTACAGGCTACGGGCGTAATGATAATATAACCGTAGCATTTGGCACAAACACCAATATTCAAACAGCAACAGCTGATATATGCGGCTGGTTCAGCACAACATGGACAGTTGACACACAAGTCTATGGTACAACAACCATTGCGGCTGCAGGTATAGCAACAGCTTACAACAGGTTTGTTATTCTGCCTGAGGTTTATAGCGTGACACCGACATCCGGTACTGTTGGCACAGTAGTAACCGTCCTTGGTACAGGCTATGGGGCAGGCGACAGTATAACCGTCAGCTTTGGCACAAATGCCAATATCCAGACAGCAGCAGCAGGTACGAACGGGTCATTCACTGCAGCGTTTACGGTTGATACACAAGTCTATGGGACAACAACCATTGCGGTTACAGGCGTAGCAACAGCATATAACAGGTTCTATATCCTGCCGGAGATTTACAGCGTGACACCGACTCTTGGTACGGTTGGTACAAATGTTACTATTCAAGGTACAGGTTACAGCGCAAATGACAGTATAACCGTTAGATTCGGCACAAATGTCAATATTCAAACGGCAACAGCTAATTATCGTGGCTGGTTCAGCACAACATTCACGGTTGATACACAAGGTTATGGTACAACAACCATAGCAGCTGCAGGTATAGCAACAGCGTATAACAGGTTCTTTATCTGTCCGGAGGTTTACAGCGTGTCACCGACTCTTGGCAGCGTTGGCACAGTGGTAACTGTCAGAGGTACAGGTTACGCTGCAAATGATAATATAACCGTTAGATTCGGCATAAATACCAATATCCAGCAGGCAGTTGCCGGTATATATGGGTCATTTGGCACAACATTTACAGTTGACACTCAAAGCTATGGTACAACAACTATTGCGGTAGCAGGTATAGCAACAGCATACAACAGATTCGTTATTCTGCCACAGGTTGTCAGCGTAATACCGACAGCAGGTACGGTTGGTACAATAGTAACCATCAGTGGTACCGGCTACGGCGCAGGTGATAATATAACCGTTAGTTTTGGTAGAAATCCTACTATTCAGACAGCAGCAGCAGGTACGAACGGATCATTTACTGCAGCGTTTACGGTTGATACACAAGCCTATGGCACAACAACCCTAACAGCAGCAGGTATAGCAACAGCGTCCAACAGGTTTGTTATCCTGCCTGAGGT
The DNA here is from genome assembly GCA_016208205.1 of Candidatus Desantisiibacteriota bacterium. The sequence goes on from JACQYP010000122.1 coordinate 6,864, forward strand.
ATACAGTGTGCTGCCGACAGCAGGTACGGTTGGCACAGTCGTAACTATCAGCGGTACAGGTTATGCAACAGGCGACAATATAACCGTTAATTTTGGCACAAAGACAAATATTCAAACAGCAACAGCTGATATACGCGGCTGGCTCTCTACAACATTTACGGTTGATACGCAAAGCTATGGAACAACAACCATAACAGC
>JACQYP010000053.1 GCA_016208205.1 Candidatus Desantisiibacteriota bacterium
TATCTGTTGTTCTTTTAATTCCAAAGCTCGTCTTTTTGACTTCCATATTCCTTCCGGACGAAAGATAATAACAACAATCATTATCAATCCGAAGATAATCATGCGGTAATCGACAAATTTTGTTCCCAGTACCGGTCGCAGAATCTCAGGGATACCTACCAATAAGACTACACCTAATATTGCCCCGCCGATATTCCCCATTCCGCCAATAACGAGCATTGAGACCAAAAGGACTGATTCCCAGAAGGTAAACATCTCTGGTGAAATAAAGCCAATCCAATGGACATATATAGCCCCGGCAAGGGCACCAAACATACCACTTAAGACAAAGGCTATGGATTTAATTTGCGGAACATTTATACCGGATAATTTTGCCGCTAATTCATCTTCACGAATAGCCACTAATGCCCTGCCGATACGGGAGTGTTCTAATCGGTAACTGATTAGAATTGTGCCTATCAGAAAGAAAAGAATCAAATAATAAAATTGCAGATCATCCTTAAACACCAATGAAAACAAGCGTATTTCGGCAATCTTCTCACCCACCCGCGGCAATCCCTTGGGACCATTGGTTAACCAATCGAAATTATTTGCTATTAGTCGAACAATTTCGCCAAAGGCTAAGGTAACAATAGCCAGATAATCGCCTCGCAGACGCAAAACAGGTACACCCAGCAAGTATCGGATAAAACCACCCAGAAACATACTTATTGGAAGGGTTATCCAGAATGATATTCCATGTATACTCAATAACGCTGCGGTATAAGCACCAATAGCACAGAATGCCATAAATCCTAAATCAAGCAAACCTGTATATCCCACCGTAATATTAAGCCCGACACATAAAATGCAATAAATACCAACCAGTCCGGCTACATGGATAGCGTAATAATTGCCACAGTTATATCCTGTTAAGGGTAGTACGATCAGAAGTAATAAAATTATGAACCCTGTGAGCCATCTCATATTGCAACTATTGTGCATAGTTTCTCCTTATAACGGGGTCAGTGTACAGTGATCAGTGGTCAGTGGTCAGTGGACAGTGATCACTGTCCACTGTCCACTGATCACTGTCCACTGAATCATATCTTCTCCATTACCTCTTCACCAAATATCCCTGTAGGCTTAAAAAGGAGCACAAGTATCAGGATAACAAAGGCAATTATATCCTTATTCTCCGATGATATGTATCCTGCGGCTAATGCCTCTACTATGCCGAGTATAAATCCGCCAACCATAGCACCTTTAATATTGCCAATTCCACCCAGCACAGCAGCGGTAAAAGCCTTTATGCCAAGCAAAAAACCCATATTATATTTTATACTTCCATAATACAGCCCATTCAGTACCCCGGCTATCCCACCTAATCCCCCACCAATCAAGAAAACCAATGAAATTATCGTGTTGACATTGATGCCCATTAACTGTGCAACGATATGATTTTCGGAAACGGCACGCATTGCCTTACCTAACTTAGTTCTGGAAATGAAAATGTGGAGGATAATCATCAGCAGAATGGATAGACCAAAGATAAAAATCTGTAACGAATTTACCTGCACACCAAAGAAGTGAAATTGTATTATGGGTAGTTTTTCCGGGTAGGTTTTAGACTGAGCACCAATGGTCAACATAATCAGGTTTTGTAAGAATATTGAAACACCAATAGCACTTATCAATGGCGCAAGTCGAGAGGCTTTTCGTAATGGCTTGTATGCAATCCTTTCTACTATAACGGCTAACAGTCCTGCTCCAAGCATAGACAAAATAAACATAAGCAAAAAATATACTGGTAAGAATTGGGGGAAAAATACAGGAATGGAGCAAAGCAGGAGAAACCCAATGTAGCCACCAACCATAAAAATCTCACTGTGGGCGAAGTTTATCATGAGCAATATGCCGTAAACCATTGTGTATCCTAAGGCAAACAAGGCATAAATGCTTCCCTAATCAATGATTTTAACAGGCTCGAAGTTAGTTTTTTCAATTGCCTCTATAAGCATGCAAGTCGCCTCATAGGTATATGTGTCATAAGGCTGCATATCTACCCCGGGATATTTTGCCTTGAATTTATCCATAAACGTCTTTGCTTTTGGTAGTTTCTCCGGTGGTGTACCTATCATTGAGGCATAATCACCCTCTGTAGATTTACCTCCAATATTGATATATTCCGGACTAAATATTCCATCGCCGCTGACTACAGGTACTTGCAATCCTAATTCCTTTGCTTGTTTGGTAATTAAGCCGCATTCACTATACATGCCTCCAAAGTAGAGTAAGGCAGGTTTTTCATTTTTTATCCGTGTCAGGAGTGCCCTGAAATCTTTATCACCAATATTAATCCCATCAAAGCTTAATATTTTGCCTCCTCGTGATTCAAACTGTTTCTTAAACTCCTCAGCCAGACCCTGACCATAAGCGGTTTTATCCTGAATCACTGCTACGGTAGTGATTTTTAATTTATCAATACAATAATTTGCACCAAAACTTCCCTGAACATCGTCGGTTGTACAGACACGAAATACATTTTTTAATCCCTGCAGGGTTAATTTAGGATTAGTTGAGGCAGGGGTCATCATCAGGAGATTGCGTTTGGCATAGATTTGACTTGCAGGGATTGAACAACCACTGTTCAAATGACCAATCACACCAGCTATTTTTGCATCAGAAATAACCTGATTAGCCACATTTACAGCCTCTTTTGGGTCGCTACGGTCATCAAATGCGGCTAATTCAATCTTTGCATCTTGAAACCTGCCTGAGGCATTAGCCTCTTCCACAGCCATTTCGGCACCTCGTTTCATCCCTTGCCCCATAGCCGCAATATCCCCGGTCAGAGGACAAACCAATGCTACCTTGACTACCTGCTCGCCTTCCGGTGCCTTACCGCACCCAATAATACCTATTGAAATCCCAAAGAGTACTAATAAAATTCTGAACATAATATCTTACCTCCTCTATATGATCTAATGGGGAAATAGCCCCAAATATCGCAAATAGTATACCTTACAAAATCACTCTTGTCAAGAAAAATATCAACCCTCCCATCAATTCTCATTTTGACTTTTTTACCGCAGAGCACGCAGAGTTCTGCAAAAGGGGAACTATAATCTTTTTTCTCACACAAAGCCACAAAGTTCACGAAGATTTCTCTATTCGTGTCAAACGAGTGGTTATTTTTGTTTTCTCAGCGATCTCTGCGTGCTCTGCGTGAATCAAAAAAATTCTTGACCAAACACATTGTTTATGATACAATGCAAGTAACAAGTAACAATTGTTACTTGGTAACTACTCAGGTAGGCTTGTCCCTGTGAATACAGGGATAGGCTGTAGGGAAGAAGGGATTAGGAAAGGTAATATGCCCTTATCGCATAATTCCCTCCTACCTAATAGCCTTCAGCCTAAACACCTGAGTAGTTACGTTAATTGTTAATTATCCATGTGTTATGAGATAGAGAATTTATGTATCTTCTCAATAATTCGTGGAAATCTATGTTGTAAGTTGTAGGTTGTAAGTTACGCTTATAACCTATAACCTATAACTTACAACATATAACTTACAACTTACAACCATGCTGAGTATGCCTTGAAATTTTGAGAGGATACGAATTTATGTTAAAATCATTGTTTGAATCTATGCGTCCAAAGCAATGGACAAAAAATCTGATTATTTTTGCTGCTATAATCTTCGCACAGGAGCTTGGAAATATATCTATCCTTCTGAAGGTTATTGGAGGTTTCCTCATCTTTTCTCTGCTTTCTGGATGTGGCTATATCTTTAATGATATAGCTGACATAGAAAAGGATAAGGTTCATCCGAGAAAGCAAAATAGACCCATTGCTGCCGGCAGATTAAGCCCTTTGTTTGCAATGGGTTCAGCTATATTGATTATCATCCTGTCACTGAGCAGTGCCTTTATCTTGAAGATGGAATTCGGGATAGTATCTCTCATCTATCTTCTCCTTACACTGGGGTATTCCTTTCTCTTTAAGCATATAGTTATTATTGATGTTTTAACACTATCCTTTGGTTTTGTCCTGCGAGCTGTAGCCGGGGCAGTAGTTGCCGGCATGGAGATATCACCGTGGCTGGTTATTTGTACCATGCTACTCGCATTATTTCTTGGACTTGGAAAAAGACGACATGAACTGGTTCTCTTAGAATCACATGCTACCTCTCATCGGGCAATTCTTCGGGAATATACACCCGCATTTATAGATGAGATGGTTTCGGCGGTTACAGGCTCAACTATTATTGCTTATTCCCTTTATGCCTTTTCTCCAGAGGTTCAGGACAAGCTTCATGCCCCATATCTTCCCTTGACCATTCCCTTTGTGCTCTACGGAATATTCAGATATCTCTACCTTGTTCATCAAAAGGGTGGAGGTGGAAGCCCTGAATCAGACATCCTGCGGGATAAACCATTGCTATCGGCTATTCTGCTCTGGATAGTTGTGGTAATTGTGATTATTTATTTGTAATTACTATACAGGCAACCCTATGTAGTTGTCCGTCTAATCCATAACACAATTCCTGTTAGATTTTCATTGACTTTTTTTCTGTAGTATGGTAATATGTAAGCGTTCAGCTGTCAGGTATCAGCAGTCAGATAAAATTAGGAAAATCAAGACAGTAGAGAATATTACGATACTGCTTGCTTCTCGATATAAGAAACTCTAATCCTCTTAAAAGCTGAAGGCTGCTAGCTGATGGCTGACCACTAATTACTATGATTATAAAAATTAATCCCGAATGTCCAGAGATTAAATTAATAAAAAAGGCTGCGTTATCCCTGAAAGAAGGAAATCTGCTTATTTTTCCTACAGATACAGTTTATGGGTTAGGGGCAAATGTGCTTGACTCTGGGGCAATGAGAAAATTGCTTGAGATTAAGAAAAGAGAGATGGCAAAGCCCTTTGCCTTACTTATTGGTGAAACAGATGATGTCTACAAATACTGCAAGAATATTCCCCCTTTATTCTTTATGATTACTAAGCGGTTTTGGCCAGGGGCAATTACTGTGGTGTTGGATGCACAAGATGCTATGCCAAAAGAAGCAATGGGGATAGATTCCAGTGTAGCTCTGAGAATGCCGGATTCATCGATAGCACTGTCCTTATTAAGAGAGGCCGGGGTGCCAATCGCTGCCTCTTCAGCCAATTTCCCAGGTGGAGCTGATCCGGCAGGCATAGATGAGATTGAGAAATCATTGATCGATGAAGTAGCTCTGGTGATTGATGGTGGAATGTGCCAGGGTGTGCCATCCACTGTGGTTGATTTGCGAGGCAACAATATTAAAATACTCAGGCAAGGGGCAATTGCAGCAAAAGAGATAAATGAAGGCTGAAGGCTGTTAGGATGAAGGTCTACCGTTGCTTTGTTTTTCCTAACAGCCTAATAGCCTAATATGTACACGAGGAGGATTGCATTATGAATAGTCGAATAAAAATAGCCCTGACAGTGGTTGGGGTAGTTATTATTGTCTTTATTATGATCTTTTTAGAGACAAGTCATAGGGCAGGGGAAAGTTACAAAGAGGCAGAAACGGCATATCAACAAGGTGATTATGATATGGCTATTGTCTGGTATGGCACGGTTATCAGGTTTTATACCCCGGGTTCAAAGTTGGTAGCAAAGGCAAAGGATAAGTTGTTTGAGATTGGTGAAATGTTGGAAAAACGCGGTGATTATAAAAAAGCATCTGAGGCATATGGCGAGGTTGTTCATGGCATTTATGCTGTCAGGTCTTTTTACACACCTCATAAGGATTGGCAGGATGAGGCAAAAAAAAGGGTGGAGGCATGTAAGGAAGGAGCTGTGGTTAAACCGTAGCGGTTAGATATCAGGTTTCAGATTCTAAGAGGATTAGAGTATTTGATGTAGACAAGCAAGCAGAAAAAGCAATATTCGTTTGCTTTCTTGATTTTCCTGATTTTTACCTGATTGCGGACACCTATGCTTACCAAAACATGGCATGGTTCAAAAAGGGTCAATTTAGGGTAACAATGGTCGTCTGGTGATTGGTGGTCTGGTAAATACCAGGCTACCATTCACCAGACGACCAGACACCAGACTACAGAGTGTTACCCTGAACCATGCTCAAAATATTAAGGAGACTTAAATGCCGACAATTTCAATGTTTTATGGTATTATAATAAGAATGTACTGTTCGCCTGGTGAGCATAATCCTCCACATTTCCATGCGTATTATCAGAATCATAAAGTAGTTATTGATATAAACACCTGCGAATTAATGGAGGGGAAATTACCTCCAAAACAAATGAAGATTGTATTCGCATGGGCTGAAATTCATAAAGAAGAATTACTGGCAGATTGGGAATTGGCATCAAATGGAGAGATTCCATTCAAGATAACACCATTAAATTAATGGAGCTATTTATGTATTTATCAATCGTAAATGTTAAACCATTAGAAGGGTATAAGCTGCTTTTAACATTTGAAAACAATGAAGAGAGGATTTTTGATGTGTCTCCATATTTAAGCATTGGAAGATTCTCTGAATTAAAAGAGTTGTCTTTGTTTAACACAGTAAGAGTAAGCTTTGATTCTATTGAGTGGGGAAACCGGTTGGATTTAGATCCGGAATTGCTGTATCTTAAAAGTATAAAGATGGTAGGACAGACATTCTTGTCTGTCTGACAGAAATGTCTGCCCTACTGTTATTAACGAATTTAAGAATTATGGTAACTCAGACATCCTTGTCCGATCCTTTAATTCTTAATTCATAATTTTTTAATTATATTTAGGAGGTTGTTTGTATGAATATGAGAAAAATTGGTGTCCTGGGATTGATAGCAGTAATGGGTATGTTCTGGGGCTGTAGCTTTGTTGAGGCAGCTGTAGATATTGTACAGACATACAAAGGGTATGATGAAACTCAGGGTGGTGTAATTAATCAGGGAAGTTCTTTTAATGATGGGAATATAGTCTATGTGTCTGTACAGGATGGGGTAAGTAAAGGTGGAAGCTATTCAGCTACAGCTATAGTTGGCAGCAACACGGTCATTTTTACTATCCATGATGATGGATGTGATTTGGGTGGAAGCAAGGATTTTGTTGGTAATGATGGAATATATACAGGACAGTTTAAGATATCCAGAACAGAAAGTACGGTTAGTGCACCTCCAGCCGGTTCTATCCTGCAGGTAGGTAACAGACAGATAGTAACTATTACTGCGGATATTGATGGCATTGGTTTTGGGACGGCTCAAATAATTGGTGAATATGGAGCACCTATCTTTCTTACCATGCCTTCTATTTCTAAGGAGATGTTCAGTCCTCCCGGTACGGTAACCATCTCTTTTGAGGCAAGGGATGATGTAGCTGATGGCACATGGACATATTCCATAACTGCAAATAAAATACTCATAGGAAATGGTACAAAAACAGGTACAGCTACAGTAAATTTTGTCTGGGACGGAAAAGGGATTAATGGCGAACAACTGTCTGGTAATGATTATGTTATAGAGGTTTCGATACAAGACTTAGCTAAAAATACAAGCATGGCAACGGTGGCTGTAACCATAGAAAATATTCCTCCTGAAATCATCTCCTTTTATGCCTCAGATTATTACTTTTCTCCCGGTGGTGCTGAACCAAGTACCAATATTTTCTTTACTGCAGCAGATAATAAAGGGACATGGAGCTATGAGATTACCATAGATGGACAGATCCCTACCGGGACAGGCGGAGCAACCGGAAGCCGAGCAGATACCTCAACCATATCCTTTGAATGGAATGGCGGCTATCAAGGGGGAACATTTAGTGAGGGATACCATGTTGCTACCCTCAAGGTAACAGATTTGGCAAATAATGTGATGATTAGATTGCTGGGTATTACGATTGATAACACCATGCCTGCAGGCACAATCTCTGAAAATACCTCAGGCTTAACCAAGTATCTTGGGGAAGAAATAGAATTTCAGATAACGACTAATGAACCTGCTACAGCTACAATTTTTTTTACTGCATCTGAGATACAAAGTGCAAAAGAGATTATTACCGGTGAGAAATCTTTTAGATTAGAGGATATATACTGGGACCAATATGAGATAAAAACCGGGGAGGTTGCTGGAAGTGTTGAAGTGTATGTGGGTAACTCTTCCGGTGGGACATGGAGCACATTTGTAATTTCAGATTATGATAGTCCTCGATAATTATTTGAGGCAATAAATACTACAGCCTTTAAGAATAGCAATTATGGGAGCGTAACCTATACCGGAACAACTACAGACAGGGTTGTCTTCCGAGCTGCACCCGGATATAATATCGGGCTGAAGGAGTATTGTGATGCTGCCTATAAAACACCACTCTTTACCCAATTAAAACTTCCTGTAGTCTCTGTGGAATTGATATCTGATGACGCGATGAAGATGCATAAGGGAAGATATGTTGTCCCTTCAACTAATTCTACAGGTACATGGACAGTATGGGGATTTGTTACAGACAGAGCAGGCAATACAAACAAGATTAAGGGACAGAGTATTATCCTTGATGGAAGTCTGGCTATCCCGGTGGCTAAATCAAGGATCATTGGAATAAGGGTTGAACCGTCTCCTTCAAAGCAATTCTTTAATTCTTCACTCCGACGGATGAATGTTCAGATGGTTGTGGCAAATATAGGTGAAGAATTCAATAGTAGTCTGGATGAGTTTAATATTAACTCCGGAGACACTTATTTCACCCTTTCTTCTCCAAAGATAAAGGCAGGGGATAGAATTATTATCTGGAATGATTATATTTGTGATGACAATAATAAGACAGTCTTTGATCATGGGCATGTCTGGACAAAGACAGCTGCTGCTCAAGGAACTATTACCTTTTCAGATACTGATCTTTATTTTGGTTCCTCTACAGGCACATATTCTACTACTGTCTTAAAAATGAAAAACTTTCATGTGGCTATAGGTACATTTACTACAGAAGGAATAGCCTCTTTTGATGTTGGTATTGTTCAACAGGGTATTCCTCTTTATGATAGTGGTGATACAATTACTAATTGGGATGATAAACAAAGAGATGGGATATTTTCTAACACCTATATGGTTCCAGAAGGGATTGATATTCGTAATGTAGCCATAATTGGACATTTTATGGATGGAAGGAATAATTATGTACCAAACGATGGCTATCCATTCAATGACGAAAATGTGTCGCCATTTGTACTCTTAGAAAAAAATAATACTGATAGATTAAATGATATAAAAATAAACATTGATACTATTGAACCAAATATCAAACTGCTTGGGGCAGATGTTACCTTTAATCCGATGGAGGGTAAGAAATGTGAGATAAAATATGCCTTAACTGATGATGCTGTTGCAAATACCAGGGTTATTATTAAAACAGCCTCTGGGCAAATTGTCAAGGATCTGGGGACTTATCGGGCAATGAGCGGAGATAATGTCTGTTATTGGGATGGGAATGATGAACAGGATAGGCTTGTTGAAGATGGGAAATACTATTATCATATTGTTGCTACTGATGAGGCAGGAAATAAATCTGAGGATATGTTTGGGGTGATTGTTGTTACTTATGTCCAGATGGTATTAGAGGAATTGATTGTGACCGTACCCAAGGCATTGCCGGGAAAAGGGATTGATTATGTATCCATCAATGCTGTTGTTTTCTTGAATGGGACACCCAAGCAATTGAGAAACATTAACTTTAATACAACAAATTCAAGTAGTGTATATGCTCGACCACATGCCTTATTTGACCTTACTATTTATAATCGATGTGGTGCAGAGGTTCAAAAAGTAGGACCTGATCTGGTTGATTTTACTGGAGCACCCTTTGATAGTGATCCATTTCCCAGAGGGAAGCCGAATTATTTGATACCGCCATCTGATGAACAGAACTGGTTAGTAAATCCTGGTGCTCCCAAAGCTCTTCCTGATGTAGGTGATTATGACAAAACTAATGACTGGGATATCATGGTTCCATTTGACAAGGTAGATATTACGGATACAGAGGAACAGCATTATAGAGGCACCTTTGCGGTTACCCTGATGTATTATCTGAATAGTCCGCTTAAAGAGGGAAGTTTTTATGTGAGAGGGCTTGTTAAATTAGTTAGTGCTGCATGGCAGTTTATAGAATATGATAAGGATAACGGGGGAAACTACATTGGAGAAAAATGGCATTGTGCCCCTTCTTATAAACATTATGGCATTCATTCTCAATCTATTGAACAGCGGTTTGATGTACAGGAGATAAAATTACCGCATCCGGATAATATACCTCCTATTGTCTATGAATCATATCCATCTGATGATGCTATTATTTCTCCATTTAAGATAAAGAGCGGTAGTATAGAAAATGGGATCAAGGTCAGGGTGACTGATGATGGGATTGGTGTTGATTTTCATCCTGAATCTTCATATGTTACCTTGCTTGATCCGGATCAAATGGAGGTAGCCGGGATACCTACCAATAATGGGGTAGATACACTCTATTTGATTATTGATAAGGGTGTCTATTCTAATGGATTGGAAAAACCCGGGGTATATACGATAAAGATTGTGGTTAGAGATAAGGCTAAAAATATCAGGATTGTTACCAGAACCTTTACTATATTAGATAAAAGTGCCCCGGACATAATTTCATTCTCTCCACAAAATGGATCTGTGTATTATGAAGGGTTTGATTTCCTATAAATTACCCCAGGATTTTCTTGAACTTAAACAAGGTACCTATACCATGAAGATTCTTGCCTTCGACATTCCGGGTAATCTGGCATCAAAAGAGATAGTATTCAGGGTTATTCGAGGGATTGAGATATCCTTTAATCACCCTGAACTCGGGCTGGTTTCTACACTTGTGTTTAAGCCAAATACAGAGATGTCCTTTAATGGGAGTCGGACAATGGTAAACACACAGACCATTACCTTGCAGCAAGCAACCATAGACAAAGATGCTATCACCGGGTATACATTGTTTGGTGTGCCTGTAAGCGTGTTGATTGGTACAAGGAGTGCTTGTGGAGCGACCTTTAGTCAAAGTGTTCAATTAACCATATATTATACAGGAACAGAAACAAAATTATTGCCTCTTACAAAAAGCGAAAATGACCTTATTTTGTATGGCTATGATGGAACAAAGTGGCAGCTGATTTCCGAGGCGAGCAAGGGAATGTATCGTCTTGAAACAGATAGGGCTTTGATGTCTACATATACCCTGGCCTACATTACCCCTCAAAAATGGACGGTAAGATCTACGGCAGAAAAGGAATGGAAAGACTTAGGACTTGATAATAAAGACTGGATGGAGCTTGTGGGAACGATTACAACTGATACAGGGATATATATCCCAAGAGGTTCGATTACCATAGGGATAGTAAAAGACTATCCTTCTGCTACCATAGGGTTCAAGATATTATCCCCTGTAGTGGCTTTTTATTACAAGGGTGAAAGGGTTATCCGGTTTAATGAAGGTGTTAGTATTCAGATGCATTATACTGAACTACTCCCCTTCGAGACAACGAAAGAAAAGTTAGCAGTATATGGATATGGTAATAACAACTGGAATAAGATAACAGGGGTTTTGAACAGTGATGGTAAATATATCAGCTTTAACACTAAACAGACCTATGAGTCGTATGCGATCATGTATCCAACCAGTGAGGTAACACCTGATCAAAAGAAAGCTGATCAGGATGTTTGGTGTTATCCCAATCCGGCTAAGGGAGGAAATATAAATTTCCGATATTATCTGGTAGAGGGTGATATGGAGGTAAAGATAAAGATTTACACCATGTTAGGAGACCTTGTATGGGAAAACTCAAGGTTAGAGAAATACGCCGGCATTCATGATGATTTTGTCTGGAACTGTCAAAATTCCTCGGGTGAGTTAGTTGCTTCCGGGGTGTATATTTATCAAATTATGATGACAAAACCAAAGGGTGGCTCTACAACAGTAACCAGGAAGTTGATAGTTATACAGTAAGATAATGCGGAAGTAAGAATGCGGGTAACCGTTCACCGCAGAGTTCGCTGAGAATCGCAGAGAAAAAAGAGAGACTAATGATATAAGGACAATAAGTGATCTTCCGCCAAGTTCTTGGTCTATTATGAAGAATCCTGCAGTACACTCTGCGTTTTCTCTGCGTCCTTTGCGTCTCTGCGGTGAACGGCTACGAATGCGGAATGTACAATGTGCAGCAACAGGGTGCTCAACCTTGAACTGTGAGGGAGACAACCTGCAAAGGAGTATGATTGTGGCTATAGCGGCAAGAAAGGAAGTAACATTTACCTATGATGACTACCTTATCTGGGATATAGGTTCTGATAAGCGATATGAATTAATAGGGGGTGAGTTTTTTATGTCACCTGCACCTAATATGTGGCATCAAAGCGTATTAAGAGACATTGAGTTTAAGATTTTGTGTTTTTCGAAAGATTCAGGGTTGGGAAAGGTATTTTTTGCACCTTGTGATGTGGTATTAAGTAATGAAGATGTTATCCAACCTGATATTATCTTTGTCTCAAAGGAAAACCAACAGATCATCACTCAGGATAATATAAAAGGCTCACCCGACTTACTTATTGAAATTATATCTAAAAACTCTGCTCAAAGGGATAGAATTATAAAAAGGAAGCTCTATGAAAAATATGGTGTGCATGAGTATTGGTTAGTAGATATGGATAGAAAAGAGATAGAGGTTTTGACCCTTACAGGCGGG
>JACQYP010000130.1 GCA_016208205.1 Candidatus Desantisiibacteriota bacterium
ATGTTAATAATGACGGCAGAGCAGATATGGTATCAACACATTCAAAAAACATTTCAGTATTCCTTCAGGATACGAATGGTAAATTATTCAAGCCTACTGCATGGTATGCAGGGGATGCCCCCGGCGGATTGGCTATTATAGATATTGATAATGATGGGGTAAATGAGATAATTACCGGGAATATCAGAGGGAATTCTGTTGGCGTGATTCATCTGAAGGATAAATAGAAGTCAGAAGCCAGAATACAGAATACAGATAAATGCGGGTTTTTTCATTCTGACTCCTGAATTCTGAATCCTGCATCAGTCGGTGATTAATGAAACGAATTATCTTCTCATATGTATCCACAAACTCAGGTCACAAGATTGCTGCTGATGCAGTCAAGGATGTATTACAGCAAAAGTCTCTTGAGTCCTCATTCCTTGAAATAGATGCACTGGGTTATTTCTCACCTGTAATTAAGGGAATACTCCTGACATCTTACCTTGAACTGATAAAATCAGACCCTTATGTCTGGGAATACCTCTATGATAATCCCAAATTAATCAATCTTACCGTAAAATTGAAGGAGATATTAAATACATTAAAATCAGAAAGACTGAAGAAAAAAATACTGAACGGCTTTCAGCCGGATGTTGTTGTCTGCACCCATGCCTTTCCATGCGGGGTATTTTCTGCCTTAAAGAAAACCAGCATGAATGGTCTTCCATTGATAGCCATTACTACAGACTTTGATATCCATGCCTACTGGTTATATGAAAATGTTTCTCATTACTTAGTGGCTAATTCAGAGATAGCTGATAAGCTGATACATCATGGTATTCCTGCCAAAAATATCTCAGTTACCGGCATACCAATTTCCAATGCTTTCTCTAATATCGAGGACAAGCAGATTGTCCGTAACAGGCTGCAATTAGAGGAGTTGCCAACCATCCTTATCATGGGCGGGAATTATGGACTTGGTTCAATGGAGAAGATTGTTGCCTATCTAAACCTATTGCCACAACTTTTTCAGATAATTGTGGTTACTGGAAAGAATAAGAGCCTTCAGAAAAGGTTAGAGAGGTTGACCAAACAGATAGAAAGACCAATGAAGATTTATGGATTTGTTCACAATATCCATGAACTGATGCAGGCATCGGATATTCTTATCAGTAAGCCGGGCGGGCTTACCTCTGCAGAAAGCCTTTGTTGCGGTTTGCCCATGATTATTGTTAATCCTATCCCCGGACAAGAGGATCGTAATAGCAGCTATTTAGTAAAGCATGATGCTGCCATAAGGGTATCTCATGAAAATGAAGTAGATGATATGGTTAATAACCTGCTTCGAAAGCCGGAAATATTGAAAAGAATGCAAGAAAATGCTCTTCATCTGGCAAAACCTGACGCTGCTGTAAGGGCTGGAGAGATTATTATGTCGTTTTAGCAGGAATACAGGCAGGAATGCCTGTCCTACCATTATAAATATATTGAAAAAAGGATTGACGCAAAGGGTATAATATGCTAAACTATTATCGTAACTACTCAGGTTTAGGGTTAGTAGCCTTGCGTTGTCAATTTGTGTGCTAATTGCCAAGCCTCTATATCTTCAAACTGTTCAATTCCCTGCCTTCGCAGGGACAAGCTTTATCGCTCTCTAACCTTGAACCGTGAACCATTGAACTTTGAACCTGAGTAGTTACACATTACTAATACAACGGAGGATAAGATAAGATATTGTTATGAAAAAGGATACATTCGGTCTTGTTATAGCTACTGTTTTTGCAGTGTGTTTTTCAATAGTGATATTTAGTGTTGCCCTGAAGTATCTCCAACAGATAATCCAGCAGAAATCTATCCCAACTGTATACGGAAAGATACCACCTCTGGTAAAGGGTGTTCCTGTGCCAAAGGTGCTGCAGTTACCACATCTTATCAAAAAAGAACAGATAACCACAGATAAGCAAGTGCAGGAAAAGATTGAGGAGACACAGAAGCTATCCTTGCCTATCCCATTGTCGGTTGTACCAACAATATCTGAGCAACCGGCAACAATTACTAAAACTATAGCAAAGGTAGCTATAATCTTAGACGATGCTGGTTACAGTATTGGCGGGTTTGTCAGTAAGTTATGGAAGATAAAGGTGCCATTAACTATGAGTGTTATCCCTGGACTAATATGTTCACAGGAATCAGCCGAGATATCGCATCGATGCGGGTTTGAGGTCATGCTTCATATGCCCATGGAATATTGTGGAAATTCAAAATTAACAGATGAGGATGTCCTTTGCATGGCAGACAG
>JACQYP010000131.1 GCA_016208205.1 Candidatus Desantisiibacteriota bacterium
CCTGAAGAGACAATGATTCAGGCACTTTCGCAAGGGGCAGAGGTTTGCAGAAAGATAATTGAGCTTCAGGAAGAGCTGAAACAAAAGGCCGGTGTGTCAAAAATGACATTTGCTTCTTATGAGACAGCACCAGAGGTAGTAGCAAAAGTAAAGGATTTTGTCTCAGAACGACTCAAAACAGCTACATTTATCTCTGAAAAGAAGGAAAAGAGTAACGCTATTGCAGAGATAATCAAGGATGCTGTTGCTCATTTTGGTGAAGAGGTTAGTGCTTCCGATATAAAGGCTGTGGTAGAAAAGGTTCAGAAGGACATTGTCAGAAAGTCCATCCTTTTAGAAGGAAAAAGGGCTGATGGCCGTGGATTGCTGGATTTAAGAGAGATTACCTGTGAGGTTGGTGTTCTGCCGAGAACACATGGCTCAGCCATATTTACCCGGGGACAAACCCAGACAATAGCTGTGGCTACTCTTGGAACGGTAGAAGATGAGCAGATGATTGATAATATTGAGGCTAAAACAACAAAAAGGTTTATGCTTCATTATAATTTCCCGCCATTTAGCGTGGGAGAAGCCTCTCCGCTCAGGGGAACCGGACGAAGAGAAATAGGTCATGGGGCATTGGCTGAGAGATCCCTTGAACCGGTATTGCCCAAAAAAGAGGGTTTCCCATATACTGTTCGTGTTGTTTCAGATATCCTTGAATCAAACGGCTCTACCTCTATGGCCTCTGTCTGCGGGGGAAGCCTGGCACTTATGGATGCCGGTGTACCAACAAAATCTCCTGTTGCAGGGATAAGCGTTGGATTGGTTGAAGATGGCGAAAAATATGCCTTGTTTACAGATATTACCGGTATGGAAGACAATTTTGGCGACATGGACTTTAAGGTTGCCGGCACCAGAGGAGGAATTACCGGTATTCAGGTGGATATGAAGGTTTTTGGCTTGTCTGATGAGATAGTTGCAAAATCTTTGTTCCAGGCAAAACAGGCAAGGGGAACAATTCTTGATATTATGGAAAAAACCATTAATAGTCCAAAGGAAGAGATCTCGCCCTATGCTCCGAAAATCCAGGTGATAACTATCCCGACTCATAGAATCAGGGACGTCATAGGACCAGGGGGCAAGGTGATTAAGGGAATCATTGAGGCTACCAAGGCAAAGATTAATATCTCTGATGATGGTACAGCTGTTGTGTCCGGACCTAATCATGAAGCAGTGAATCAGGCATTAGAGATGATCTCTTATCTTACAGCTGAGGTTGAGGTAGGAAAGATATACATGGGTAAGGTCCTGAGAGTAACCAACTTTGGATGCTTTGTTGAAGTAATGCCAGGCAGAGAAGGTCTTGTCCATATCTCCCAGTTGGCTGAAAACAGGGTAAACAGGGTAGAGGATGTGGTTTTTGAGGGAGATGACCTTTTAGTTAAATTGGTGGGTATTGATGATCAGGGAAGATTGAACTTCAGTCACAAGCTTGCCTTAAGGGAAAGGGAATCTGCTGAAGGGAACAATTAAGATTATCTGTAATAGAGTAGGGGTGTATAGACTACACCCCTACAATTAAAGATTAACTACTCAAGTTCACGGCTTGAGGTTGGAGAGCAAGGAGTTTCTTTTTCGAGCAAGCGATTTTTCTCCTCATTTCACATTTCTGCTGCCGCCAAGTAAGTCTGTTAAAAACTCCACGGGATTTCAACCTGTGCAATCGAGATTTTTTACCACAAAGAACGCAAAGGAGGCACAAAGTTCTCAAAGGTTTTCTTTGTGACCTCGGCGGTAAAATTATACGGTTGCGCAGGTAGAAATATTTCGAGCTGTATAAACGAAAATTACCACAGATATTTCTAACCACGAAAAACACGAAAGACACGAAAATGATTAGTTTCTCTTTCGTGCTTTTCGTTGTTAAAAATGTTAATAAGGCATGAAAAGTTCTGAAAGATTATTAATTTCCGTGTCTTTTAGCGTGTTTCGTAGTGTTCTATTTTCTATAGTAGCTGTGTCTTTCGTGGTAGATTTCCGTTTGCACAGCTCACTGGATTTTGAGCAGATACGGTTTAAGATGTAGGATGGGTTGAGGCAACCGAACTTTCCTCTCCATTCATTGGAGGGATTAGGTGAGGCGATTATATCCCATAGCTTTCGCCACCGGCATAGATACCTCTGACATTTAATCTGAATTCTTCTGGATTTGATGAGGCATCGAGGGCATCCTCAAAGCAGATAATTCCATTCTGATAAAAGGATATTAATGATTGATTAAAGGTTTGCATACCATAAAACTTACCACTGGAGATTACTGATGAGATTTGAGCGGTTTTTCCTTCTTCAACTAACTTCCGTACTAATGGTGTTACAGTTAATATCTCTACCCCTGGTACACGACCCAGTCCATCAGCTCGCGGCACCAATCTTAAGGAGATAATACCCTTTAATACCAGAGCCAATTGCATTCTTACCTGCTGATGTTGATATGGGGGATAAAAATTGACTATTCTTTCTATTGTCTGGCTGGCATCAATGGTATGCATGGTCGATAGAACCAAATGTCCTGTCTCTGCTGCAGATAGAGATGCACTCAAGCTTTCGATATCACGCATTTCACCAATCATCACCACATCTGGATTTTGTCTTACCACATGACGAAGAGCATCTGCAAAGGTATGGGTATCCATCTCTACCTCTCTTTGCTCAATGATTGCTTCTCTGTCTCGATGCAGGAACTCTATGGGGTCCTCAACAGTGATTATATGACATCTCCGAGTAGAATTGATATGATCAATCATCGCAGCCAGGGTTGTTGACTTACCGCTTCCGGTTGCTCCTGTAACGATAATCAATCCTCTTGGGATATTGGCTAAATCCTTGACTATTTCCGGCAGGTATAATTCTTCAAACAAAGGGATATCAAACGGTATTCTTCTAAAAACAATGGCAATAGAATTTCTTTGATAAAATACATTTGCTCTGAATCGTCCAATTCCTGAGGCAGAATAAGACAAATCTAACTCAAACTGCTTTTCAAACTTTGCCTTTTGCTCCTCAGTTATCATTAGATAGGTCAATTCTGCTACTTCTGCTGGAGAAAGTCTATCGTAATAGTCTCCATTTTCTTTTTCCATATAAGAGAGCCTTCCATCTATCCTTAATATCGGGGAACTTCCGACCTTTAAGTACATATCAGAGGCTTGTTTTTTTACCATTTCAACTAAAAAATCATTAATATGCATCTCTCATAATGTCCTTGAGTAACCGTTCACGGTGAACAGTTATCGGTTCACGACTCAAAAAAAAACAGAAGGTAGTGCTACTACTCAGGTTCATGGTTCAAAGGGTCAGGGGTTAAGAGAGCAAACCATGAACCGTGAACCAGACAATCTGAACAGTTACGAGTTAAAATCAATATCCAAAATGCTTCAATCGTTGTAGCCCAGGATTCTATCCTGGTTTTTTTATAAAGCCAACATAGAATGTTGGGCTACATTAACTGTGAACCGACAACCGTGAACAGTTACAATTTAGTTTTAGTCCGCCTGTTTTCTTAAAAATGCAGGAACTTCCCACAAATCAGTATTATGAATATTTACCTTATTGTCATATCCCATGGATTCAGCAACCCGTTCACCATCATATTTCTTTCTTACGCCCGCTTTATAGCTATCAAAGTCAATGGTTTTTGCCGTAGATACGATTGGTACCTTTTCTATCTTTGGCATACCATGTCCAAATCCTGTAGCAATTACCGTAATATATAGTTCTTTACCTATATTTTCATTAGCTACTGCTCCGAAGATAATGGTTGCATCTTTATCAGCCTTATCTGAGATAAAGCTTGCAGCCTCATCTACCTCTGAGAGAAGCAAATCCATACCACCGGTGATATTAATAAGTAATCCCTTGGCACCCTCAATAGATGTTTCTTCTAACAAGGGAGATGAAACAGCCTGCTGGGCTGCATCCATTGCCCTGTTGTCTCCTGTTCCAATGCCAATCCCCATCAAGGCATTACCCTTGGCTGACATAACAGCTCGGACATCAGCGAAATCAAGGTTAATCAGACCAGGGATAACAATCAGGTCAGAAATACCTTGAATAGCTTGCCGTAAAACATTATCAGCTACCTTAAATGCATCGACAACGGTTGTATTCTTATCCACTACAGAAAGCAATTTTTGATTTGGAATGGTAATCAGGGTATCTACCTTTTCTACCAGTTCTTCCAATCCTGCATCTGCCTGACGAATTCGTTTTTGCCCTTCAAATAAGAATGGTTTTGTAACCACCCCTACGGTTAATGCCCCCATTTCTTTGGCTATTTCAGCTATTACCGGTGCTGCTCCGGTGCCGCTGCCCCCGCCCATACCTGCGGTAATAAAAACCATATCAGCATTAGCCAATGCCTCAGACAAGGATTGTCTATCCTCTTGAGCTGCCCTTTGACCTACCTCTGGATTTGAACCAGCCCCTAAACCTCGTGTCAACTTTGTTCCTATTTGAATTTTATAAGGCACAGGGGAATTCTTTAATGCTTGAGCATCTGTATTGGTAACAATAAATTCCAGACAATTATTGTTGCTCCTATTAGCAAACATCCCATTTACTGCATTTGTACCACCACCGCCAACGCCAATTACCTTGATTCGAGTAGGAGTAGATACTTCATCTTCAAACTCAAACATAACCCCTCCTTGATTAAGAAAATAGACAAAAGAAATCTCCCTTTTCCTTTTTTCTATTCTCTTATCTCCCCTGTTTTTTTTATTATATCAAGCATGCTTGATGAGCCTGCTTATTATTTTGATAAAGAATTCAGAATACAGAAGTCAGGAGTCAGAATGAAAAAACTCGCATCTATTCTGTATTCTGACTCCTGACTTCTGTATTCTGTCCTCAAAAGAAATCGCTAAACCAATCCTTCATATTAGAGAATAATTTCTTTAAGCCACTTCCGCCTGTAGACCTTGTTTTCTTGCCGTCCAATCTATTCTTCATGCCATACAGTACCAATCCAACCCCAGTAGCATATACCGGTGAACTGATAACATCGCTTAACCCTGCGACTCCCTTGGGCACACCAATTCTTACCGGCAGGTCAAATATTTTTTCTGCTAATTCGGTACTTCCGTTTAACATTGCAGCTCCCCCGGTCAAAACTATGCCGGAGGCAATCATGTTTTCATAACCGGTCATTCTTATTTCCTGATTAATAAGACTGAATATTTCTTCCATTCTTGGTTCAATAATCTCAGATAATACTTGTCTTGGTAATGTTCTTGGCCTTCTCTCTCCAACCGATGGTATCTCAATTGTCTCGTCATCCTTGACCAATGATGGTGTCGCACAGCCATATCGTATCTTAATCTTTTCTGCATCAACAACCGGGGCACGAAGTCCAACCGAAATATCCTTGGTAACATTATCACCGCCAATAGAAAGAACGCTTGTATGCCAGATACTGCCGGCAATAAAAATACCAATATCAGTTGTCCCGCCGCCAATATCTACTAAAACTACGCCTAAATCCTTTTCGTCTTCTGTCAGAACCGCATAAGAGGAAGCAAGTGGCTCAAGCACAAGGTCATCTACCTCAAATCCGCTGCGATTCACGCACTTAACAATATTTTGAGCTGAGGTAACAGCACCAGTAACGATATGAAGCTCTACCTCTAACCTGGTACCGGACATGCCGATAGGCTCTTTTATCCCATCCTGTCCATCAATAATGAATTGTTGGGGGAGAACATGAATTATCTCTCTATCTAAGGGAATAGAGACTGCCTTTGCCGCATCTATCACCCGTTCCACATCAGCTGAGATTACCTCTCTCCCACGGGAGATAGCAATTACCCCATGACTATTTATTCCTTTAATATGGCTCCCGGCAATCCCGGCATAGACAGAAGAAACCTCAACCCCGGCCATCAACTCTGCCTCAGAAACAGCATTCTCTATGGACTTGATAGTAGAATCAATATTTACTACTACCCCTTTTTTGAGCCCATGAGATGGAGCTGTCCCTACACCAATAATCTCCATCCGATCCCCATCTATTTCACCTATAATTGCACAAATCTTTGTTGTTCCAATATCTAACCCAACAACTATCTCACCCTTTGGCATTTTTCCTCTCCCCCCGGTTTGGACATAAGCGTTAAGTGTAAGCGTTCAGCAGTCAGCTATCAGCAGTCAGCTATCAGTTTTTAAGGCTGACTGCTGATAGCTGACTGCTGATAGCTGACTTAATAATAATATTATCAAACCTTA